>CANHSO010000019.1 GCA_947463705.1 Bacteriovoracaceae bacterium | reverse complement strand
CCCGGAGGGATATTAAAATTAAAATCTTCAAATAGAACTTTTTCATCAAAGGACTTAGTCACTTGATTGGCTTCAACGACAAGATTCCCCAAACGAGGTCCTGATGGAATGTAGATTTCCATTTCGTCGACTTTCTCTGGTCGATCCTCAGCAAGGAGCTTTTCATACGCGCTGACACGAGCCTTACTCTTTGCCTGACGGGCGCGAGGACTCATCCGAATCCAATCTAACTCCCGCTCCAAAGTCTTTTGCCGCTTAGTTTCCTGTTTTTCCTCAAGGGCTAAGCGCTTTTGCTTTTGTTCCAGCCACGACGAATAATTACCTTCCCAAGGAATGCCATGGCCGCGGTCCAGCTCAAGAATCCAACCCGCAATATTATCCAAGAAATACCGGTCATGGGTCACAGCGACGACAGTACCCTGGTAATTCTTAAGGAACTGCTCAAGCCACCCGACCGATTCAGCGTCGAGGTGATTGGTCGGTTCGTCGAGGAGTAAAATATCGGGTTTTTGCAAGAGAAGTCGGCAGAGTGCGACGCGACGTTTTTCTCCGCCGGAGAGGTGCTTTACGTTTGCATCTGCAGGTGGCAGCCTTAGAGCATCCATAGCAATGTCCAAGGTACGATCCAAGTCCCAACCATTCGCATGTTCAATCTTTTCTTGAACATCAGCTTGCTCAGCAAGGAGCTTTTCCATCTGATCAGGGTCCATCTCCGGATCGGCAAAGGCGTTATTGATTTCCTCAAAGCGCTTCAGCCATTTCACCAGATCACCCATGGCTTCTTGCACATTTTCACGGACCGTTTTGGTTTCGTCGAGCTGAGGCTCTTGAGGCAGATAACCTACGGAGATGCCGTCGCCCGGGCGGGCGTCACCATTAAAGTTCTTTTCAACGCCGGCCATAATCTTGAGTAGAGTTGACTTACCGGAGCCGTTTAAACCCAGCACACCAATTTTGGCACCGTAATAGAACGACAAGTAAATGTCGCGGAGTACCTGCTTATTGGGTGGGTAGATTTTGCCAACGCCCTGCATCGAAAACGCAAATTTCTGTGCCATAGGTCTCTCATACCGTTTTCAGCGCCAGATACCAAATCAAAATAAGCATTTAACTTTCTCAAATTTGCATTTGACTGCTCCAACTAAACGACCTAAAAATTAATGAATGAGGACCGAGGAGTCTGAGCATCATTCGCAACACGACACGAGAGAGCGCCTCATTTCAGCGGCAAAATGCATCTTCGCCGAGAAGGGCTTCACGAATACTTTAACCTTCATCTCGAGGAACCCGAGGTGGCGAGAATCATTCACCGCGAGTACGAGGCCCGTTTTCCACTGGTTTTCGACATCTTTAGAGAAACCTTTTTCAGATCGTTTGAGATCCTAGTGCAGTTCATGCAAATCGGGCAGGACCGCGGCCTAATCAAAGATGGACTCGACCCGATCCTAACAGCCTCAGCTATGCTTGCGGGCGCATCAGACTTCGCCCGCAAGAACCCCCTCAACGAGCGCATTTATGGGCGGACTCTAAAAAATCCAGACTATCGCAAAGCAGCTGTTTCGAGTCTATTATTGTTTTACATGGAAAGGCTCCACCCTAAATCACAATCACTCGACGAAAGGAGTTTATGAAGAACTTCAAGCCCGGATCACGATCAATTCTGATCCACACGTTAGGCCTATTTGTTTTTGCTATTGCACTCGCAGCAACCCCTGCTGAGACTCAGGAGACCCTCAGTCTAAAGGACTTCCTCAAGGAGGTTACCGAAAAAAATACATCAGTCAAGAGCTCTAACCTCTCTGCTCAAGCCAGCGACCAACGCTCAGTCGAAGGCGATTTAATTACGGCTCCTGCCCTCTATGTTTCAGCAGAAACCAAAAGCGACGCAAGGATTGGCCCCTTTTCGTTCCTTCAGTTTGATCGCCTGGTCACTAATGTAGTTTCAGTCGGCGTCCAGAAAAATTTTAATTTTGGTCTCCAAGCCAAACTCCATTACGACCTTTTAACAGTTCAGTACCTAAATCCTCAGACCTCAAACGCTCTTGCGGGATTTGCTTCAATTTTTAGTAACCCGTACAACTTAGCCACTCCAGTACTGGAACTTTCTCAAAGTCTCTGGAGCAATGGATTTGGACGCTCAACTCGCGCCTCAAAAGAAGCTGTCGATGCCCAAAATTTAGCCTCGAAACACCTCCACCAGTTTGAGGTTCAAAACTCAGCAATCCAAGCTGAGTTGGCTTATTGGCGACTAGCAGCGGCGAGACAGGTCATTGAAGTTCAGAACCAAGCGATTGACCGAGCTAGAAAAATCTACGAATGGAATAAAAATCGTGTCAACCTCCATTTGGGAGAGGAAGCCGACGAGCTCCAAGCCCAAGCACTAGTAGAAAGTCGCGGGCTCGATGTTCTTGCTGCACAAAATGAAGAGCGCTCGGCATCCCGTGCGTTCAATTCCGCCCGAAATATGGATTCAGATGAGGTAAAAGAATCTTTGAATCGTCTAGAGCCTGAGGACCTCAACACGATTCACGCACCAAAGAGAACCCGCCTTCGAGAAGATGTCCTGGCCGCCCAAGCTCGACTGAGGGCGACCGAGGCAAACACAGTCTTACAAACAGAAAAAAATCGCCCCAATTTAGAACTCTACGGTAGCCTCGCATTGAATGGGCAGCCCCTAGGTTACTTTGCAGATCCCTATAAAGGATCAATCTCACTGGGCGACACCCTTGCACTCTCATTCGCTCCAAACCGCCCAACCTATAATATCGGAGTCCGCTTCTCTGTCCCGCTCGCATTCGGTGCCGTCAGTCAAACCCAAGAGAGCTGGGTCCAAGAAAATGCCGCTGCTCAACTCAAATATGAGCGCGCTCTATTTGATCAAGAACAAGCCTGGAAGGAACTGGTTCAGCGACTTTCTGACTTTCGTCAACACCTGACCCTCTCTCAAACCCTTGAAAAGACCCAAAAATCAAAGCTAGAAAAGGAAAAAGAGCGACTAAGCAAAGGTCGAAGCACCACCTACCAGGTTCTCCTATTTGAACAAGACTATCTTTTCTCTCAACTCGGTCGAATCAAAGACCAGATCGTTCTTCTTGATATCCTCGCACAAATGAAACTCTTTGGAGAATCTACATGAGCTTAGCAGACGTTTCGATTAAGCGGCCTACGTTTATCACCTGCATCGTCCTTCTGATGCTCGCCGTCGGTTGGATTGCGATGAAAGGAATGGGAGTCGATCTTTTTCCTGATGTGACTTTTCCAGTGGTCACCATTACTACCCCCTACCTCGGTGCGGGACCCTCGGAAATCGAAACCCTCGTCAGTAAGCCCCTTGAGGATGAGATCACTACCCTTTCTGGCATCAAACGCCTGACTTCAATTAATGCCGAGGGATTTAGCAGAATCATCGCAGAGTTCTCTCTTGAGACCGACATTAAATATGCTGAACAACAAATCCGAGACCGCGTCGGAGCAACCAAGTCACGACTCCCGAGCGAGGTGAAAGAGTCCATCATTCGTCGAATTGACCCAGCAGACCAACCGATTGTCATCCTCTCGGTGACTGCAGATTTACCTGAAAGTAAACTTTACGACGTCGCTGATCAAATGATTCGCCCTAAGCTGGAGCAAATTAACCAAGTGGGACTCGTCGATATTCTGGGGGGCAGAAAACGAGAAATTCACGTCGTCTTGGACAGAACCAAACTCAAGGCTGCTGAATTATCTGTTGGAACGGTCGCCGCTCGCCTCGGATCAGCTGGCGAGAACATCCCAAGTGGAAAGGTAGACGAAGGGAAACAGGCTACTGTATTTAGAACTTTAGGTGAGTTTCGCAACGTATCAGACATCAAAAACACAATCGTCAATTTCTTTGGCAATGACGTACCGACCACCATTGGTGAGCTAGGCAAGGTCATTGACACTGTCGAGGATGAAAAGTCTCGAGCCTTCGTAAATGGGAAGAAATCGCTCTTTATTTATGTCTATCGCCAAACCGGTTCCAATACGATTGCAGTAGTCGACGCAGTCAAAAAACGAATGAACACCCTGAACGGCGAACTCAACCGAATTGGAGGAAAACCTCAACTCGACGTTGTTCGAGACGGAAGCGTCTGGATCAGAGCAAACGTAGACGACGTGAAGGAATCCATTTTGATCGGGATCGTTCTCGCTGTCCTGGTTGTATTCTTCTTTCTCGGCAATGGGCGCTCAACCATCATTACCGGTCTAGCTCTCCCCAACTCGCTCATTGGCGCATTTATCTTGATGGCTGCGGCTGGGTTTACGATCAACATCATGACCCTTTTAGCGCTCAGCCTATCTGTCGGTCTTCTCATTGACGATGCAATCGTCGTTCGAGAAAACATATTTCGACACATCGAAATGGGAGAGTCCCCCATCAAAGCCGCACGGAACGGGACCCAAGAAGTGCAGCTTGCGGTCATCGCCACCACCTTCACCGTAATTGCGGTTTTTGGGCCTGTCGGGTTCCTCAAGGGAGTCGTCGGTCAGTTTTTCAAGCAATTTGGACTCACCATTTGCTTTGCGATGGCAATTAGCCTATTCGACGCTCTGACTATCGCACCGATGCTCTCCGCTTACTTCGCGGCTAACCCACATGAGAAAAACCAAGGCGGAATTTGGAATCTCACCATCGGACGGGTACTGAAGTCGTTTGACCAATTCCAAACCAGGCTAGAAAACCGCTATGAGTCGGTGCTGAAATTTACCCTCAGAAGGCCACTCACCGTCCTCGGTGTCAGTTTAGTCATCTTCGCAGGTAGCTGCTCTGTGGGGAGTTTCGTACCTAAGACATTTCTCCCTCCGCAAGACGCCGGGGAATTCACCGTAGGATTGGATCTCCCTCCCGGAACCAATCTTGATGCGATGAACGAAATCGCAACTCAAGTAGATCAAGCCATTCGAGCGAACCCAGAAGTTGACGTATCGGCACTCACCGTTGGCGATGCAGATGGACGTTCAGAGGTTGCCAACTTCTACGTCCGACTAGTTGATTCTCACAAACGAAAATTGAACACGATCGAATTTAAAGAGGCTCTCCGACAACAACTCAAGACTTTTGCCCGAGCTAATCCGCAGGTGAAAGATTTTGATGCGGTTGCAGGCGGACAGCGCCCATTCACCTTAAATATTGTCGGCCTAGACCAAAAGGAGCTAGAGCGAGTCTCTCAGCAAGTATTCGAATACCTCAAAAAACATCCTGGCCTGAAAGATGTCGATACCAACTCACGCCCTGGAAAGCCCGAATTTCAGGTCGACTTAGTCGCAGCTCGAGCCAAACTTCTCGGAGTCTTACCCAACTCGGTTGGACAAGAGCTGAGAGGCCAAGTCGAAGGGATCACGCCTGCTAAATTCAGAGAGGCAGGACTTGAATACAAGGTGCGAGTCCGCGTCCAACCTGGGCAAAGAAATATCAAAGATGATTTCAATTCAATCTTTGTTCCGAACATTAATAATAAGCTCATTCGGCTTTCGGACGTAGCAATCCCAAGGGGAACCACGGGACCTGCGACGATTAATCGACAGGACCGAGCCCGGTACATCTCCATCTTAGCAGATATTGCGCCGGGTGCAGGAATTGGCGATGTCATGAATGACACCTCGAAGTTTATTGATCAGGAAGTCAAACTCCCCCCCGGTATGAAATATGTATTCGTGGGTCAGGCGGAGAATTTTCAAGAACTTGCTTCGAGTGTCATGACTGCCATGGGCCTTGGGGTTTTGTTTATTTTTCTGGTTCTTGCCAGCTTGTATGAGTCATTCGTAACTCCATTCACAATCATGCTTGCACTCCCACTCGCAATTTGTGGTTCATTAACGGCACTGTTCGTCACGCATCAGTCGTTAAATATCTTCTCGATGATTGGGATCATTATGCTCCTAGGGATCGCTACCAAAAATTCGATCCTGCTGGTGGATTACGCCAATCAACTGGTCGAACAAGGCAAAGACCGAGCTACGGCCGTGATTATCGCGGGTAAAACGCGTCTGCGCCCCATCCTAATGACTACGATGGCGCTGATTGCAGGGACTCTACCCGTTGCTCTCGGCCTCAATGAAGCGTCGAGACAAAGAACCAGCATGGGGATTGCTATCATTGGCGGACTCATCAGCTCGACCCTACTCACTCTCGTAGTCGTGCCTGCCGCATTTTCATACATCGACCGATTCCGTCTTTGGAGTAAAAAATGGATCAGCTCAGTTTTTAATGTCGCCCGCACTGAGCAGGATGTAACGAGTCCGAACGCCGCCGAGCAAACTCTATCCCACTAATAAAGAGATGCCGGGTCTCAACTCTGAGGCCCGGCATCTCTTTATTTAAAATAACTCAGTCCGACTACAACAGATTACTTGCCAACTCAGACAACTTCGATCGCTCACCCTTGGTTAAGGTAATATGAGCTGAGATTGCCTCGTCTTTAAAACGATCCACCAAATAGACCAACCCGTTATTTGCAGAATCAACGTACGGGTTATCGATTTGGAAGCTATCTCCAGTAAGAACAATCTTGGTATCATCACCAGCTCGGGTCACGATGGTCTTGATCTCGTGCGGAGTCAGATTTTGAGACTCGTCAACAATCAAGTACTGCTGTGGAATGGAACGACCGCGGATATACGTGAGAGGCTCAATCTGAAGAAGACCCTGATTCATCAGTTCTTGGCAACCCTTGCCAGCGCCTCGACGTCCTTTTGCTCCGGTAGTACCAAAAAGGAAGTCGATATTGTCAAAAATGGGCTGCATCCAGGGATTGAGTTTCTCTTCAATATCTCCAGGCAAGAATCCAATATCCTTACCAAGCGGAAAAACAGGACGGGACACGAGTAGGCGATGATAAATACCTTCATCGACCGTTTTAGCAAGTCCTGCCGCAATGGCCAGCAAGGTTTTACCCGTACCTGCCTTACCCACAAGACTGACCAACTTAATGTCGTCATTTAAGAGAGCATCAATCGCAAAGGCTTGCTCAGCATTCTTTGGAAAAATTCCCCACAATCCCTCGACGGGCTTAAAAATCGGAACAATGCAGTCCAATTCTTTTGAGAATCGTCCCATAGCCGTATGATTCGGATTGGTCGAGTCCCTAAGAATGATATACTGATTGGGCCTCAGTGGTTGACCTGAATCTTTATAGGTGAGTCGCTTATTTTGGTAAAATTCGTCAACTAAGTGGGCATCTACATTTAAAATAGACGTGCCTGAATAGAGTTGCTCAGGCTCGACGCTCGAAGGTTCATAATCCTCTGCCTCAACGCCAAGAGCATCGGCTTTAATTCGAAGATTCACATCCTTAGTCACAAAAACAACGGGTCGCTTAGGATGTTCTTTTTTCAGCGAGATCGCGATGGCAAGAATCCGATTATCGGCCTTGTCCATGGGCAGCTCAACGGGTAGCGGCTGACTCCCACCCAGCTCAACGGTAAGAATGCCGCCATTTTGAAGCTTTACACCTTTTGAGAGCTCCCCATCCGCCCTCATTCCATCCAAAAGCCGCGAAAAGAGTCGAGCGTGTCGCCCGTTCTCACTCATTTCACGTTTGAATCGATCGATTTCTTCTAAAACGACAATCGGAATGACAATATCATTATTCCCAAACTTAAAAAGGGCCTGAGGGTCGAAGAGTAGAACGTTAGTATCTAAGACGAATGCTTTTCTCACAATGGCCTCCGCGATTGAACCGGGCGAGTCAATCTCCCCCTGCGGACACTCTAGTCTAATTATTCGACTCACTGCAAGAGAGAAGAAAAAAGGAGCGGCTCAAAAAACGAAATCAACTTTCGCGGTGATCATATGGCGGCTTTCGGGATTAATTCCAAACAGACTGGAAAGCTCGTCTGAGTAATTTGTATAGTTAATTTGGGCAACCCCTAGATCAAGACCGACTCCATAGGTAGGGTAAAGCTCACTAAAACCGCCTGAAAGAGTTAGGATTGGCATTTTTAATTGAAGCCCAAGATGGACCTTCTTTTGCCAGTCCATGCTATCCAAAACATGCTGGTAGTCATAAGCAAGGGTGGCAACAATATCGTTACTCTTGTACCTAAAACTAGTTCCCATCGAAAAGTTAGGTGGAATAGAAGGTGAAGAATTTGAAAACTTCGTGCCGCCGATATCAGTCACCACCAGTCCACCCGTTACGGTAAACTTATTGCTCAAGCGATAGATAATTTGAGTTCCAGTGTCGATCCCAATTCCAGTTCCATAGGTTCGATAATCTCCAATGATTTCATTCATATTCAGAGTGAGAATGTCAGTCACGCTGGGTTGATGAAATCCACCAGCTCGATAAAGGTACTTACCTGAAACCCCAAAGCGAATCTCGCCTCTTTTTTTGGCAAACTTGTAAACCGTGTCGCCATATCCGACTTGAAGCCCATAAGTGGTTTGTAAACCAACAGTTCCTGTCGGACTATTCGGGTTAATCAACCGGATCGCTGCCTGCGCATCCCCGATCACACCTACTGCAAATCCTTGAAAAGAAACAGTCGCAATATCCTGCACCCGGAGGTAGTAGTTTTTGCCAATCAGGGAGTTAATCAGGGTCGAACTAATCCCGCCTGAGAGTAACGGCATAATAGTGGCCGGATCCTTGGCGAGATCGTTGGATGCTTCAATGGTCGCATTCAAAAATCGGAACTTGAGCTTCTTCACTCCTGCAAGTCCAGCCGGATTCAAAAACAACGCCAAGTCATCATCTGTGGATGCGACGACGGCTCCACCCATCGCTTGTGCCTCAACGCTACGAAAAAGCTGTTCTGAATAATCTGCACGAGCAGTTCCAGGAAAAAGTCCGCTCAAAATCGAGACAAGACAGATCCCGAGACACCTCTTCATCACGGAGTTCCCACCCAACTTGTGTTAATAAACGTATTAATCCCAGCTGCAGCGCATGAGTTTACATCCGAGGTCAACCCCGTACAGGAAGTTCGATCCCGTAAAGAAAAGGGACAGGTCGTACAGGTTGAAGCTCCCGCACAAATCAAAGTACAGCCCAAAGAACAAGCACTATCCAGACCGCTAGCGAGCATAGTGCTCATCGACGAATAAACTGCAGCCATATTGGGTGGAGAAATGGATGAAAGAAAGGTCACCCCATCATAAAAATTAAGTGTCGCCGACGCCAATGCGCAGCCATCTCCCGGGGTCGTGGGTGCTGTCAGCCAAGGCAAAGCTGATGTTCGGTGATTTGAGGAATCAGGGCTTCCGTAACGACTCAAAAGGGAACCCATCAGGGCCATACTTAAAAACGTCAGGTAGGTATTTGCATCATTGACCCGATCGGCCACCACAAGAGAGCCTGGATTATAGCTGGTCGTATTGATAAAATCGGAGGTAGCCGCTACAATCCCTGGTTTCACTGCTGAGATCACAGCATCAATTCCATTCTCTGCAGCAACAGGCTTTCGATCATCCGGAATCGAGGTCGAAGGAAACTCTTGAACTAAAAACTCCCAAAAGCCTGCACCGCCTAGATTACCAGAAAATGAAGAAAGCCCCAAAGCTACGTCGAATACCCTCAAGTCAGCAAAGCACCCATAAGTTGACGCAGTGACCAGTCGAATTTCGTTGTTGGTATTTAAGGAGCTATAGAGCGGCTGAATGACTTGCAGCGCACCCGCACAATCACCCCGATTTAAGTAAGCATTTGTACGATCGATCGCCGACGAGATCTGAAGCGAATTGGCGGTCGTCTGGGATGCCTCAAAACCAGGAGACTCACAACTTGCAGTAAGACCCAACGCTAAGAGGCTGATAAAAGAAATCAGTTTTTTCTTCAAATTCTTAAGCCATCCTTGGCAAAAAATCTTGCATTAAATCGAATCTAAATAACTAACAAGTCTCTGACATCCCTCGGTAATCGATTTCTCATCAGTTGCGAAGCTCAGTCTCACGCACTCGGGATCTCCAAATGGAGTTCCCGGTACGACTGCCACTTTCGCCTCTTCCAAAACCCGCTGAGCAAAATCAATAGAATCCTCTCCAGGTCGCAGGTACTTCCCCACTCCGGCAAAAACATAGAACGCGCCATCTGGGGTATACTTCTCTAGTTTGCGGGCTTTCTTCAAATTTTCCAAGAGAAGATCACGTCTTTTTCTAAAGCTCTCTACTTGTGAAGTAAACTCGCTCTCGGGTAGCTTCAAGGCGGCAATTGCTGCCCACTGTGCGAGGGCATTGACACCTGATGTACTCTGTCCTTGCAAAGTTAACATGGCTTGCGTGACTTTCTCGCCGGCAACAGACCAACCCAAGCGCCATCCCGTCATTGCCGCACTCTTAGAGACACCGTTGATCGTAATGGTCTGATCCACTAACTCCGGATTAGCTTCCAAGAAGGAACAGAAGGGCGTCGCACCCAAAGTGATGCGGTCATAGATCTCATCAGACAGAATCCAGATATTTTTACTATAAGGAGACTGAGCTAAAGCCGCGCCGAGAGCCTTGTACTCCTCTTTTGAATAGAGCGCTCCTGTTGGATTACTAGGGGAATTCAAAATCAAAACTTTGACATGAGGACCGATCGATTGGGTCAACTGCTCAGGTGTAATTTTAAATCCCTGAGCACCGGAAGCCGGAATAAACTTAGGAATTCCACCCGCAAGCTTAACCATTTCTGGGTAGCTGAGCCAGTAGGGAGCAGGAATGAGAACCTCATCACCCGGATTCAGAATTGCCATCAATGAGTTGAAAAGTGCCTGTTTGCCTCCATTTGTAACAACCACATGGTTCGACTTCCAAGGCCGGTTTGAAGAGAGCGATTTTTGCTGCTCATTAGTCTTACGAGCAATCTCCTCTCTCAAAGCGGGAAGACCTCCTACTGGCGTATACTTCGATTGATTCGCATGGACTGCGTCGATCACTGCTTTTTTCGCAGCCTCAGGCACAAAGTAGTCAGGCTCACCCGCGGTGAGGTTGATCACATCAACGCCTTGCGCTTTCATTTGCTGAACCGTGGCATTGAGTTTTAGAGTTGCACTTTCGGAAACGCCTTCTAAACGGCGAGAGAGCTGAAGCTCCCCTTCTTTTTGTGGAATCATATTCATTTACCTTTATGAATCGGAGGTCACGGATTGACTTGTACTTTTTCCAGAAGTCGCCGTGCCACCTCTGGAGGAACGTAGTGGGAAATATCCCCACCATATCTAAAGAGCTCTTTGATCATAGTCGAGCTCACAAAAAATAAGTTCTGTCCTGTCATCATGAAAAGAGTTTCAGCATTTGGATTGAGCTGTTTGTTCATGCTCGCCATCATAAATTCATACTCAAAGTCGCTGGCAGCACGAAGACCGCGGATCACGGCTGAAATCCCATTTTCGCGAGCATAATCCATGATCAAGCCAGGCCAGCGTTCAACACTGACTCCCTTTCGACTGGAAGTTACTTCACGAATCAGATCAACGCGCTCATCAGGAGTAAAAAGAGGGCTTTTGTGACCGGTACCAGCCACGACAATCACAATTTCTGAAAACAGCTGAAGGCTTCGATCTAAGATATCCAAATGGCCATTGGTGATGGGATCAAACGATCCAGGGTAAATCGCCTTTTTTACTCGCTGAGTCATGTTCACTACTCTCTCACATAAGTCGTAAGGACGCTATCCCCATACTCTTTTTCACGTCTTTTCAAGAGGCCACTGACACTCTCGGGAAGTTCATCTACAAGGGACTTCTGCACACCCCACTCAAGGCAAAATAAGCCCTGAGGAGATAACCATTTTTCCCACGGAGCGTCTTGGAGGAGCTTTAGTTCCCACGCTTTTTCGTAAGGTGGATCAGCAAAAACAATATCAAAAGGGGCCCCAGGAAAATTACGATCCGAGAGTAAACTCTCAACCGTCTGATTCAAGATTGTAATTTGGTTTTCTACCTTGAGCGCTTTGGCATTCTCACTCATGACCGTGAGAGCTGCTCGTGAGGATTCAACGAAGGTCACCTGCTCTGCGCCCCGAGAAAGCGACTCGAATCCAAGAGCTCCTGAACCTGCGAAAAGATCGAGTACTCGAGCGCCGGGCAATTCGGCCTGAATTGAATTAAGTAACGCCTGCCTGAGCCTCGCTTGGGTCGGGCGAGTCCGATCACCTGAGGGTGTGCGAAGCATTCGCCCCCGAAAAATCCCTGATGTAATTCTAAGCATAAGAAAAAGCTAAGCTCAGGAACCGGAACGAGGGATTCGTAATTCCATCCCATTGAAAAGTCGAAGCATCACAGCATCGTCATTAAAATCTAGCGTCATCGATTCTCCTTTATGACCGAAATTCAATTGGACGGTCATACTACCCTGAATCGACATAGAAAGTACACTCTTCTCAGCACTGAGATGGGCGAGGCCCTCCTCTAATGGAACCTCGTCAGAATGGGCCGGAACAAACTCACTCATCATTGAACTCATAGGCGAACTTCCTTTGGAACTCGTTTCAAGAATACTTTCGCTCCTTAGAATCTCTGGAGGATGGGTCATTTCCTCATCTTGACTATCGGAGGACTCCGGAACATCCCCAAGCACCCCTCCCTCAAGTGGGTTAGCCACACTTTGGGGCTCGATCCCTTTCAACTCCTCGGTTTTAACTTCCTCAGATGGAATCACAAAAAGCTTAGGGCGATCGGTGGCAGGAACCTCCGACGAGGGGGTGACAACGACTTGCTCGACTGGAGCAGAAGATGCAGAAGCCGTAGCCTCGGGAGTCGTAATCATTTCAGCCATTTGCACTTGAATTTGCTCCACTTCGCGAAGCACTCGATCGATCTCATCTTGCGAGTGGGGCGACAAAGCAGTAGTTTGAGCACTTTCAGCGGTTTTAGTTTCAACTCTTTGCGGTTCGGCCGACATTTAATTTCTCCCCCGGGAACTCCACGAAATCCCTGTAGATTTCTTCGGCTGAATTCTAAAAAAGTTGAGTATTTCACAAAAATTAAATTAGCTGCCCGCAGTATGAATTTTTTTCTCGCCAAAGAGAAAGAATCACTGGTACTGAAATCCTAAGAACTCCAGAGTCAGGGGTTAGAACCACACAAAACTTGGCTGAATCGCTCAGAGAAGATCAACCCGTGTCTGAAAAATTTACTGATTTATTGATTGATACATCGCGAATTCAGCAAAGACTGAGCTCAGAGACTCGCTCTCTTATGGCACAGATGCTTGAGTTCTCCGAGCCGGCCTCCCCTCCAACCAGCATTCACACCTCTCTCACCACACCCTTCAACTTAAGTAGTCGAGAAAAGAATTCAACACCCCAGTCTAGCTCTCCGTCTCCGTCTCCGTCTCCGTCTCCCTCTCCGATTACAATTGCATCGACTCAGCTATCCACCGCCATTCCAACTCTAATTCCCCTTTTGAATCGAATTTTACAGGAACTCGAGGGAAATTTAACTAAGCTTTTCTCACTCAACCCCAGCCGTCGCGAATCGATCGTTCAACACTTGGAGAAGCTTTCCGGGCTTCATTCTAGCTCGCAGCCATCCCGTACTCTTCAAGATTGGATGACCGGATTAAGAAATCCAGCTCAAACTTCTGCTTTGAAAACGTTCCTTGAAGAAGTCGCCCTGATCTCTCTCGGGCAAGCGATTTTACTCAAGGCCTGGTCGGATCGCGGCATTCGAAAGTGGAGCGAATCCGACCTAGGGCAACTCAATTGGATTTTAAGCACGACTCTTAAATCTCACATCCCCCTGGATCGAGAAGCATGGCAAATTACCAGACCGAATTTTTACTCCTGGTACACGCCAAGCAAGGCAATTCAGCGCGAGATCTGGGTCGCTCTAGACACCTGGAAAATTGAAGAAGAAGGACCTCAATTTCTCACCCATAGTTTAAAAGCAATTCGAAGTTCCCAGCCCGAAGTCTTTGAACCGAATGGTTATGATCGACGGTTTTTCAAAACTCTGTGGGAGAAAATGAGTGGATTTGGGTTTAACCCAGCACCTGAGAACGACATCTTGAAGCGAAATAAAATGATCTTTTCGCCCACTTTACGCGACGGTTCCATCATCAGATCTTCTCCTTCCTCGATTCAATGGATTGGCCTTGAAGCCTCTGCTTTTCAACTCATGTTTTGCGAACTTATGCAGATCTGGTGGGGTCCTTGCGCTCCGCCACTTTGGTCGATCGGAACGGGACTAGAAGTGCACACCCGGGACCAGCTAGCATTAGCATTGGGCTCATCCAAAGTTTCTGTCGTTTCAAAGATTGCCGAGATGGAGGCCTGTGATGGAGCATTTGTCCTAGAAGAGCAAGTGGTCCGATCCCAGGGTCGCAACCCAATTGCTGGGCGACTCCGCGAAACCTTAGAAACACTTCCTTATTTTAAGAAACTTCGATCCCCTGGCACCAGTTTAGGCGATCTCCAGGCCTGCGTTTCGATGAGTAAGCTCCGACCGGGGGCTTTCCTTTGGTGGGCCAGAGAAGAGGCTCTTTCATCTAAGGATGGAATCGAGGTCTTGAACTTTCTTCTCGATCGAGCCAAGCTTTGCTGCGAATGGGACTTCTCAGAAGTAGAACACTCACTTCCTGCTGGACTCCCACTCTATCCTAAGCACCTCTACCTCTTTCAGAAGGAGCTTCATGTTGAGACTCGCCTCTCACACCGACCCGTGAGGCACTCCATTTCAGGCCAGCTTCGAAGTCATGTCGAACTTCCACTCCTTTTAGAAGACGCTTTTCAATCGGCCTGGGACGAAGTTCAACCACGAGGCAACTGGCGAATTCTCTCCCACCCCAGCCCCACATCTCAACGCGAATGGGGAGAAAAGTGGCCCGATCCAACCTCTCAGTCCACGCTCAGAGAACTCGATCAACTTCGCGCACTCTCGCTTCCTCTAGCGAGTTTCTCAACCATCAGACCTACGCCCGAGGGCGAAACCGGTAGACAAGGCCCGTGGTCGGTGCATCCTTCTCTCAAAGGCTTTTGGGTTTGCGCTGAATACGATGCCGAAGGCAGAAAACTAGTCACCCACCCACTCCCGCATCCAGGCAGTGAGTCTCAAGGTCACGGCTTTTTGGTCTTAATGTCGGACGAGTCTTGGATTTCTCCCCTAAGCACCTATTTGACATCCGAGAGCACTCGAAAATGGCTTGATCACAGCGCAGAAAGACGCGGTGATCGTTGGGTCATTAACGAACAAACTCTCAAGTGGATACCCATCCCAAAATCACTCGTGGCGGCACTGGAAATCCCAACCAACGACCACCCCGCATTGAGTCCGCCTGCCCGCTTCACTCTCCCCCCTGAGTGGGAACGCTGGGCCGCAGAGATCGCTCACCAACCTCAGCAAGTCAAACAGGCTCTTCTCTCCCTAGGAAGTCACCAGGCAGACTCCATTCCGATCCAGGCCGAGCTTTTTATTCGAGCAGCGCGAGCACTGGATTACCTCGCTTCCGGGCAAAACCGCTTATTCTCCCTCGTTGCACCGGAGGGGAAAATCCGGTGGGGACACCTCCTCGATATTCTCCCTAAGGGAGAATGTTGCCCAGTCAGCTCTCATCCGCGAATTCGCCTCACTGGCACACTCCCTCCTCACCTAGCAATCGGACGAATGGAGCGAGTCAAGACACCTGCTCCAGGCATTCTCTTAGTTACAGAAAGTGGATTCAACCTCCACCTAGGCACGGACAGCGGCTTCCTGCTCAACCTCATTTGGGACCAACTCGATGGAGTGAAGCACCCCACGTGGAGCGAACTGATCCAGTACTTAAAAGTCCCTCGGCGTCTAGAACTGGCCGAGTCTACTGCACTGGATGTCCTGAGATCCCATGCAGAGCAAGTCTCCAAACTCAAAGAGATCAAAGAACTCTTAGTCACTTGTCGACTTTTTTGACAATTTTGCGTCCAATAAATTCACTTAACTATCTGAAATTATTCATTTTTAAAATGGCACCAGACCTGCATTACTTAGGAAGCGTAACCGAGGTGAAACCCTGAAAAGGGACACCTCAAAACGGTATGATCCATCTTAGCCCGAGACCGAGAGCATCAACGGTTAAGAGTTTTCGACCTTCAGAGGTATGCGACGGTTTCAGGTCACGCCTGAAACTTTACCATGAAGAGAAAACACTACCCACCCTCCTTTTCCCCTAACCCTCCAGGGCCTCGTTATTGGATCCGAGGCCCTTCCCCCTCCCCTTTTCTCTCAGACTCTGGTTTATCAGAACAACCTCGGTTAAACTAAAAGACGTGACCACAGAAACCCCTTGGCATATTCGCTTACCTCGAACTGAACACGAACACTGGTTCAAAAACCTCGTAAATCTGCATGATCTTACCCAACACTGGATTCGAGATCTCCAGGTCGATCGACCCGCTCACTTTTTACCCCGTGGCCTCGATGAGAATTTACGTCAACATCTTTGGGTCCTGGAGAATCTTTCGAGCGCTCGGTTAGAACAATTTCTAGATGACCAAAGCCCCGGAGATTTTCTCAGTCAGCTAGAAAAAGCCATTTGGGCTTTTCAGTCCTGGACCCTGAGTCAGATCCTCGGGGAAAACAAGAGTCAGCCAAATTCGCCAATAAAAAACCTTCTTGAACAGACTTCATGGAAAGCAGGACGTCTCATCAGCGAAGTTCGCTGGAAGCGACTCAAGACTCTAGGTAAGTTAGATTTGGCAACCATCTTTTTTTCACTTCAAGACAGCCCACTCTCCGGATACCCCCACTCCAAAGGAAATCTTGTCCGCAGAGCAACACAAAAGACCGTTGAAATTGAACTTCAGCATTGTCCTCACCAACTGACATTTCCAGAAATTCAATCGCATCAGGATCTACTTTGCCAACTTCACTCCCAGTGGTGCCGCGGTTTTATTTATACACTCAATCCACAAGTTGTTATTGAGCACACGATGAGTTCACCTCGATGCACTCAAAGGTGGCGTATCGGATAAAACTATGAATACAGCTGAATCTGGCCAAAAGCGTGCCCTAAGAATTCAAAGAAAAATCTTTAGATCGCTTCAAAAAGAAGTAGATATTTTACTCGGAAGAACACCCGCATCAATCAAAAAATATGAACGTGAAAATCAACAAGACTTTCGTAATTCGAATCAGAATCTCCAATCAATCCAAAAATCAGACCTCATTGAAACCATTCGAGACGCGGACGTAACTCTCATCGCAGACTTTCATACATTTGAGCAGGCCCAAAAAACTGCACTTCGACTAGCGCGGGATGCAGTCCAGGAAAATGAACTTTGGTACCTAGGACTAGAACTCGTGCCAAGTCACCTTCAAGATTTCCTTGACCAATTCCAAAACGACAAAATCTCAACTGAAGAGTTTCATCAGGCCATTGCCTATTCAGACGAATGGGGATTTCCGTGGAGCAACTACGCACCCTTATTTGAGTGGGCAAAAAAAACTGGTGTGAAAATGATCGCGCTCAATCGTCCTCGACTTTTCGAATCCCAAACCTATCTCGGTGACGATCTTCACCAAAGGGACCTTTGGGCAGCTGGGATCATTACCGACCTTTTTTATGCGGATGATCTGCAAAACAAAAAACCTCGAATGGTCGTACTTTACGGCGAGCTTCATGTGGGTAACTCACATTTGCCGAAACGAATCAAACAGATTTCCAAGGCTTTTCTCCGCCGAGCTCTCTCAACCGTCGTTGTCCACCAAAATGAAAACCGACTGTATTGGAAGCTAGCTGAAGAGGGTTCTGAAATATCAACGGCCATCACTAAGCTCAAAAAAAATACTTACTGTGTGTTTTCAAGCACCCCGTGGACCAAGCTCCAGTCCCTGGTCAACTGGGCCGAAGGGGGCCACGCAGAGCACATCCACGAAGAGATGGATGACCTGGGTTTGATCTCGAACTATGGAAAAATAATTTCCGAGTTTTTCAAAATTCCCAACTGCAGCTACGAGACTTTGAGCACCCATCGGATCGACCAGCCAGGATTTCTCGATCAGCTCGAGCGTAAGACTGAATGGACAACAGAGGAACACTCTCTCATCCGTAGCCTAGTCAATCAAAACCAGCGATTTTATCTGCAAAATCCAGGGCTAGGATTCTTGGGCACAAGCTCAAGCAATGGATTAGCTGAGATCGCTGCAATTCACCTTTATCGAAGCCGCGAACACTCAAGTCCAAGCCTAGCGCAATTCTTCAAGAGAACACCCGAGTATTTTCACCATCATTTGATCGATGGAATTTTTGGTTTTTTTGGAAGTTTGATTCTTAATCCAAAGAGAAAGTGTGATCTCGTGGTTGATCATTTACAGAGGATCGAAGCGCTTCAGTTAGGAGCGACTCCTGATTATCGACAAGAGCTTCTGGCTCGATCGCTCACTCTTGACTTTCTCCAATCTCAACGATCAGTCACGGAGCGCTTCAAACAGCAACCCAAGATCCCTCTTCTCGCACTTTATTGGGCTACCCGATATTCTGGTCAGATTTACGGAAAGAGTTTATACTCAGCCGCACTATCTGGAAAAATCTCGGTCGACTGGCTAACATCGACCTTTGAGCTCCAAAATAATGGAGATACAAACTCGGTTCCTAAATCGTCAATTCTCACGTTCCAGGCACTGAGTCAGCAACTCACCACTCTAGATTGGTCAGCCAGCAAAAACGATCAACTTTGACCTTCAGCATCTGTTCTTTTTTCCAGTCGACGATCAATCGTCCGCGAATGAATCCCGAGAAGTCGCGCAGTCATAGTCTTGTCGCCATCGGTTGCTTCCAGAGTTTTTCGAATTAATATTTCTTCAACCTCTTTCAGTGAAATCCCGATCGGAACCTCAATCGTTGACTGTGAATCGCTCCGAGGAATTTGAAGCTTACCGTCGCGTCTAGCAAGCTCTAGGAGATGAGCTGGAAGTTCTGCCGGTGTAATTTGAGAGCCCTGAGCGAAGATCACTGCTCGCTCAACACTATTTGAAAGTTCGCGAACATTACCTGGCCAAGTGTGACTTTTTAAAATATCGATTACTTCGGTAGGAATACTCTGAACTAATTTCTGGTGACGTTTGCTGGCTTGGCGCAAAAAATGATAACAAAGCTCCTCTATATCTTCAATTCGATCACGAAGTGCAGGGACTTGCATCCCAACCACCTCAAGTCGGTACTGTAAATCTTGCCGAAAAGTCCCTTTTTGGACTGCCTCTTTTAGGTTTCTATGAGTTGCCGCAATCACTCTCACGTCGACTTTTCTTGATGTGGTGGCTCCGACTCGTCTCACCTCTTGATCCTGCAACACCCTCAAAAGCTTTGCTTGGAGTGTCAGTGGCATATCCCCAATTTCATCTAAGAGAAGAGTGCCTTTGTCAGCTGCCTCAAAAAGCCCCTCTTTGGGAGACTGTGCTCCCGTAAAGGCCCCTTTTTCAAAACCAAACAGTTCAGACTCCATCAATTGCTCGGGCACCGCAGCACAATTCAGCGCAATCAGCGGGCCTTTCGCACGAGTACTGAGGAGATGAATACAGCGAGCAACTAACTCCTTGCCCGTGCCGCTTTCACCGTTGATTAACACGGTGGCTTGAGTCGGCGCCACCTGTTGAATGACTGATTTCAGAGCTCGCATTGAAGGCGAGCGCCCCAGAAGAAGATCAGTGGGGTGCTCACTTGAACTCTTGGAAGAATCTGAGGCCTTAACCGAGCTTTCGCCCGCCCACGGAGTTGCCTTCTTTTGAGTTCGCATCAATGCAGCCTCGACAGCCAAGATCAGCGCCTGACGCTTAAACGGCTTAGTCAAAAAATCGACCGCTCCGAGCTTCATCGCCCAGACTGCATCCTCAACCCGACCATAGGCGGTCATCAGAATCACCGGCACTGAATCAGCGCAAAGAGAAAGGGCTCTCAAAAACTCAAGCCCCCCTAATCTAGGCATTCTCACATCACTGATCACGAGATCAAAGGCGGGTGAATTTCGATCTAAACTGGGACGAACCTTTTCGAGAGCACTTTGCCCATCGATCGCAGTGGTAATCTGGTAACCTGAATATTCTAGAATTTTACAGGTCGACTCTAACGCTTGCGGATCATCATCGACTAAGAGTATTCGCCTCATTCAAGCTCACTTCCTGGATCGGTAAACGGAGTTCAAAGCAGGCCCCTCGCATGGAAGGATCGGCTCCAGCATCTGCTACCCAATGAATTTGACCTTCGTGGTCTTCGATCACTCGCTTTACAAACGATAATCCTAACCCAGTTCCTTGGGCTCGGGTGGTAAAAAATGGCGTAAATAGTTTAGCTCTGGCGTCTTCAGATACCCCTGGGCCGTTATCTTCGACACGAACCCAAAGATCTCCTCGCTCCGTATTTCCGATCGTCCACCGAATTCTTGGCATTTTCGGTTCGGCATCCTCTTGGTGCTCTTCTAGAGCTTGAAGAGAGTTTCTCATCAAATTCCCTAAGACCTGCTCAAATAAATCACGATCTGCCCAAATCTCTAGGCCCCCACCCTGTTCTACCTGAACTTCCACTTGGACTCCCTGATTCTGACAAACAGGGCCATAGGTTGCCAAAACTGAATTCAGAACTTCAAGGAAGTTCAAATGACTTTTATGCCCACCCGAGAGCCGAGTCAATTTAAGATAGTTGTCTGTGATCTTTTGAAGCCGATCCACCGAGCCCAAGATCGACCGAAGGGAACCTTGAAGTGCAGAATGACCGAGTTGGGCTGCCATTTCAACCGCCATTTCTGCCTCTAAACCAATTGAATGCAAAGGGTTTCTCACTTCGTGGGCGACTTGAGCGGACATTCTGCCTACGGCGGCTAAATTCTCCGCCTGTCGCAGACGCTCTTGAAGATCCACTTCTTCAGTCAAATCCTCAAGAACCCAGATCGCACCATTCGATTCGCCAGTCTCCTCGCGCAACGGCATCAGCTGGCCGCCCCAAATTCTGCGCTGTACCGTCGCCGGGCCAATTCGCACGGGTGAAGCAAGATGCGCAGGTCCATGATAAGGCAAAGCACCCTCCCAACAGCCTCCCACGACTGTTTGAAGTGGTTTCCACTTTGAGACTTCAGATCCGACAAGCTGGTCTTCTTCAACTCCCAGCCAACGCAGTGCTCCTGGATTGCACTTCGTAACTCTGCCCTGCAGATCTGTCACAATCAGAACCGAGTCAATGCTGTTCAGAATATTCTGATTCAACTCCCCCATAGCCCTCAAAAGTCGATTCTGCTCCTGGAGCCTTTTTTGCTGATTTTCTACCGTCATTTCGCGTTCTATCAGCGCGGTAGCCATGCGATGAAATTCTCGGGAAAGCTGACTCACCTCGTCCGCTCGTGAAAGTGGTATTTCCGGCAGAAGCGACTTATCCTCTCTCCTCAAACCTCGTCTTGTAATCTCGCGAGCCAACTGAGTAAGCTCCACTAAGGGGCGAAGTGCCTTTTCTCCCAGCCAAAGTAAAAATAACGAAAGAACCACGACAACCACTAAGATCAGCTCAAGGTTCATCCGTAAGTCTGCAACTCGATTCTCAGTTGCTGCAAAATTAGACCGCAAGGAACGCTCATACTCAGTCACGCCCCACTGGAGCTGTCGCTTCCACTCATCCAGGCTGGCAGTCCAGCGGGGATAGAGCTCGCTTGCCTGAACTTCATCCTGAGTCGAGATGGCAAGATAAAGCTGGCCGCCTTGAACATTGAGTTCATCTAGCCGTTGAAGGATCTGAGTTGACCACTGATTCCATCGCTCCTGGGACTCGGGATTGGTCCATTCCGATTCACTTCTGAGCAGTGCTTTAGCTCGTTTGAGTTCATGTTCTAAAACTTTTTGAATCCATTGAGGAACTGGTTTTGGGCTCCAGCGGGGCTCCTTCCAGTGGGTCGATCCAAGCCCCCGTTCTAATTCTCGCTGGTACACCTCGGCATCTGACTGAATCTGAGCAAAGAGTCTGCCTAGTGGAATGTAAACATGATTCATTCCCTCAAGAAGGTAATTCACTTCCGTCATTCGATAAAGGCTCAATGCTGAACCCAAGAGCGAAAGTAAAATCATTGCTCCGACTGACGTCAAAATACGGTTTCGCAACGAGCCTTTTTCTGAGGGAAAGAACTGAATTTGAGACATTCCCTTTCATTCTACACGGGCCCGAGGAGCGGGTAAATCCGAATTTCGAGTCGGTCTTTTGATTTGACAGAAAGAATGATCCTCAATGATAATCCGAAAAATGATTAAAAAGGCAAATCTGAGTCGCCTCATCACGCCCCTTTGCATGTTGTTTTGCACTTATTATTTTATCGCAATGCCCATTGAGCAAATTTACAAGCTTTTCTATCAGCAGGGTTTCAGCTTGTGCGACTTTGCGGTCTACTATAAAGCTGGAGTCAAAGCGCTCCAGCACCATACCGTTTATGACGTGACTGACCACTGGCAGTTTAAATACTCCCCTTTGATAGCTTACCTTTTTGGAATCTCTTTTTCTAAAATTAACTTTTTCTACTCCCAGATTTTATTTACAATCTTGATCGCCGTAAGCTGGCCCTATTTAATTATAAAAATCATCCAAGCTTACTCACCGCATATCCGCAATAATCTCCCAGCGACTTTAAGAAGTGTTGCTCTAATTTTTCTATTTCTCGGAAACTCATTTCTACTTGAGCTTCGCTTTGGACAAGTAAACATTATTCCGTATGCCTTAATTTTTTGTTTTTTCATGCTTTATTCCAAGATCTCGCACGGTGAATCTCGAGGAAAACATTACTTTAAACTTCTAGCACTTTCCGCGCTCTGGTCCTTGGCCTTTCAATTTAAGCTCTATGCAGGGATCATCGGCGCCTATTTACTATTTAAAAAAGAATTTAAACTCATTGCACTCACGGTTCTCATAACAGTTCTCCTTGATTTCGCCTTTTTAGGACAGATTCATGGTTGGCAGTTTACGCTCCAAGAAAACTTTGATTGGCTGAAAACACTAGCTCATTCGTCAGCCGTGATATTGAACGCCCCTGGAAACAGCGGGCTCAGGGGACTCATCGCTCGTATTCCTGGAATTGAACCCCTGTATGGACCAGTCTGGATGACTGGTTTAGCTATTTTTTTAGGGTTCCAATACCTTCTCAGAAAACGCCCACCGCTCACTCAACTTGCATTGAACTTATCTGGGGTGCTCGTGCTTACTCCACTCGTTTGGAACTACTGGAATTTATTAGCGATTCCAACACTCCTCATGATCTTTGAGCAGAACCGACCCTTTTCCATGAACTCAAGTAGCTCGGCAAAATGGGTTTTTGCTCTCCTTTTTTTGAACAACTTACTTTCATTCAATTTTTTCTCGAGATGTTATCTCAACCCGATCACTCAGCTCCTCATCGCAATCTGGTGGCTCAGAATTCAGACACAGGACCTCGACCTCAACTTGAGCCATTTTAATAGCACAAAGCATCAGATTCAAAACTGATCGTCCGGAGGGTAGGCGGGGGGCAGGCGGGGACGGAGCCAATTTTTCATCTAAATTCGGCACTTAAGCTGAATAGACGAATTGCGGGCAGTGAAATTGGATCTCTGGGACGCGATTATTGGGTAAAGATCTAAATCGCCTGCCATACTCTCCAAGTTTGGAGTCAACCAACGTTCGATTGTGACTTTTCCGCAAAAATACTCTAGAAAATGAATCGATCCGATGGACTTCTAGATACACTTCGACCCTACCCAGGACAAAACTGAGAAAATCGCACGTAATTTGAGCAGTGAAGTAGGCTTACTTAGGCAGGAGAAGCGCGAGTGCTGGCTAATACTCTGGCGCACAATTGCTCTTTCAGAGCGGTTTCCATTTTCCTTACCCACAGTGCATCTCCAATGAAGTGGCTTAAAAACTGAGTCCAGCTCACGGTAGTTTGCTCAAGGTACTTGCGAAATAAAACTCGATACGCTCTTTGGCGCCCTTCAGGCGTTTTATCCAGGTCGATGTACCATTGGGGAGGGGTGATGTGCTTGGTCCATTCATCGACCTCCCCATGAGCGTAGAACCGATAAGAGTTCCAGAAATAGAATCTCAGCTTCT
>CANHSO010000018.1 GCA_947463705.1 Bacteriovoracaceae bacterium | reverse complement strand
ATTAGCTTCGCATCACCGTACCTGATCACTGGCATTGGAAGTTATAGCAAATCCGAATATGCCCCTACGATTGGAGCCACTCCAACGATTCTCACCTCAGTTGGAGCCGCAGCTGGAGCAGGGATCGAATTCACGCTCAGTCCAAAAAAATCTTATCTAGAAATCGAAGGAAAAATCAATTTTGTTCCCTTTTATGATTCTGGCTCGTCTGCCTATCTGACATCGAATGGTATCCCGAACCTAAGCGGCAACTTCTGGACTGTTTCAACCAACGTGCTTCTTACTTGGTAGGGAACGCCCAATGTGAGAAAAAAAGCGTTGATCTCTCTAGCTATTCTCAAACCCTTGAATATCTACATAGGTCGTACCAGCAGCTAGCGAAGAGGACGGTGTGGCAATTTGTCCCTTAATTCGAATTTTTCTCTTTTGAAAAAGCTCTTTGAACTGAGTTCGAGAAATATTCCGGAGGGTCAAGTTACGATTTTGCTTTCGAAGTTCTTCTAAAAGGACCTGATCTAGGCGAGGCTTTTTAAAATTAAGAACAAGGGTGACTCGAAAGTGGTTTTTAGGTACTTCTGTTTTTGGGGGCTCACTGGTCATAGGCTTCAACTGCTCCGACGAAAATTCGTCTTATTTCTTCTTACTAAATGGGTTCTTACGGTTTTTAGTCTCAATAAAGAGCATTCTCACAGGACTGCCCATATAGCCCCACCGCTCGCGCAAGGCATTCACAAAGTGCCTTCTGAGACTAAAGTGAACTTTGTCAGGATCACTCACATGACACACAAATGTCGGTGGATTACGTCCGGACTGATGACACAAGAAAAACTTGGCATTCATAGGGTTGTGAATGGTTGCTTCTTTACGAACCCACTCAGTAAATTCGTGGGTGGGGATTTTGAGTCTTCGTTGATGAAGGATCTCATCAATCAAACCGTTGAGATCTTCCAATCCTTGAGCCCGGATTGCACTGGCGAAATGGACGGGCGCGTAGTTCAAGTAGGCCATTTTCGCACGGATTTTTTCGGCCGCCAACTCCTTCGTAAATCCAGGATTTTTTCGTTGAGTATCCCACTTATTCATCAGCAGAATGACACTACAGCCTACTTCCTGAATCAGACCGCCAATTTTTTCATCCTGGTCAGTAATCCCCTGCTCGCCGTCTAAAACAAGAATTGCTAAATCGGCCTGTTCAAGCGCTTTACGCGTTTGAACCACGGAGAGGACTTCTACCCCTTGTTCGGTTTTACTTTTTCTACGGATTCCGGCTGTGTCGATAAAGCAGTAAGACTTCCCCTCAATTTCCACTAAGGAATCCACTGAGTCCACCGTGGTTCCAGCGATGGGACTCGTGATCATCCGGTTTTCACCTAAAATTGCATTCAGCAGGGTGCTTTTGCCGACATTTGGCTTTCCAACAATGGCAATTCGAGGAATCCTACGCTCAGAATCAACCTCCGGGTCGTCTTCGGACTCGTCGGCTTTCAGATCCTCGTGCAACTCTGACTCGTCTTGAACTTCCTGCTCTTCCTCTACTTCGACCTGCTCAATGAGCCGATCTGGAAATAGCTGAAAAATTGCAATCTTCAAATCGTCAATGCCGCGGCCATGCTCAGCTGAAATGGTATGAATTTGTTCGAGTCCGAGACTATAAAAATCAGCAATGCGTTCTTCATGAAGTTCAGCATCAACCTTGTTCACGACAGCAAACGCAGGAGTTTTCTTCATCACGCCGGATCTACTCAGCTCTCGCAGCAGGTCCTCATCCAAAGGAGTCACTCCAACTTTCGAATCCAGAACGAATAAAACTAAATCCGCCTGCTCAACAGCGATTTTCACCTGCTTTTCGATCTCTACTGCGAATCGATCCCCGCCTACTCCTCCAGTGTCTACAAGAGTGACTGGAAAGCGGCGTCCATTCGACCACCACTCAGCTTTTTCCTCAAGGCGATCGCGGGTGACTCCCGGCTCGTCATGAACCAAAGCTCGGCGCCTCCCGTAAAGACGATTAAATAAGGTGCTCTTG
The DNA here is from genome assembly GCA_947463705.1 of Bacteriovoracaceae bacterium. Lineage (GTDB taxonomy): Bacteria > Bdellovibrionota > UBA1018 > UBA1018 > UBA1018 > CAINWE01. The sequence continues at coordinate 22,023 of CANHSO010000018.1, read as the reverse complement.
CCGACATTAGGTCGGCCAATAATTACAATTCGAACCGGGGAGATCATGGTATTAATCCTATTCTCTTTAGACTTTCGAGATTTGAGGTCCATTCTTTCAAAACCTTCACCCGCAGACCTAAGAAGATCTGCTGACCTAAAAACTTCTCAATCTCTTTTCGAGCAGACTGACCGATTTCTTTGATTTTTTTACCACCTTGACCAATGACAATCCCTTTCTGGGATTCTCGCTCAACGTAGATTACGGCTTCAATTCGAATCGGCTTTGTATCTTCCTGAAAACTCTCAATATCTACCGCACAGGAGTAAGGAACTTCCTCACCTAGGAGATAAAACAATCGACTCCGGATTTGCTCAGCAACGAAAAAGCGAGTCGGACGATCCGATGCCTGCTCAGGATCTGGGTAGAACCAAGGCCCTTCAGGAATAGAGTCCCAACTCGATTTGAGAAGCTCTTCGGTTCCAGCTTTTGAAAGACCAGAAATAAAATGAGATGAACTGAGCTGAATTTTTCGCTCGCCTATTGCCTTGAGTAACTGCTCAGAGAGCATCTTGGCTCTGATTTCGGGGACTTGCTTGCCCACCTGGTCCAATTTGTTCATGAGCAAAATGACTGGAGCAGGAGATCGTTGTAAAAGATCAAGAACAGGAAGCTCGTGCTCAAGAGCCGAGTTTGGGTCAACGAGGTACCAAACCAAATGAGGAGCCTCAAGAGCTTCTCTCGCTTGGTCTACCATAAATTGATTCAGGCCGCCTTCGCGGGCTCGATGGATGCCAGGGGTATCGATAAAAACGATCTGCCCTTCCCCTTCAGTCAAAATCCCAAGAACACGCTCGCGAGTAGTTTGTGCCTTAGGCGTGACAATCGAGAGCTGCATCCCCAAAAGAGTATTGAGTAAGGTTGACTTACCCGAATTGGGCCGCCCGACGATCGCAATCATTCCTGCTTTTTGCATTTTAAAACCTAGATTCTTTTACCCTAAATTGGAGACCGCAAATCTGGCGGCATTTTGCTCCGCTTCTTTTTTCGAGGAGCCAGTCGCGACGGCTAGGGTCTTGCCGTTCATCCGGACTTCGATTTGAAACACCTTGGCATGATCGGGGCCAAAGGATTCTAAGAGATGGTAAGTCGGAGTTACTTTCCACCGCGCTTGAACGATTTCCTGAAGCTGCGTTTTATGATCATAAAACGACATCAGCTCCCGCTCCTCAGCAAATAGAGGAGCGAAAATATGTCTGACGACTGGGTAAACTGCGTGAAAGCCACCATCTAAATAGATCGCCGCAATCACTGCCTCAAAGGTACTGGAAAGGATAGACGCCTTTTCGTAACCACCGGTCTGAGCCTCCCCCTTGCCCAGACGGACATAATTCTGGAGGGCAAGCATCTTAGCCAACACTGCCAAAGTCTTTTCATTCACCACAGCAGCGCGCATTTTTGAGAGATGTCCTTCATTAGAACTCGGAAATGTTTCAAGAAGAATATCCGAAACGACGACGTCTAAGATCGCGTCTCCTAGAAATTCAAGTCTCTCATTATCTCTTAAGGCGATGGGCCGGTCTTGGAAAAATTCGTGACCGAATGACTTATGGGTAAGCGACTGAAGTAAAACACTTCGATCGCCAAACTTATAACCCAGTCGCTCTTGCAGTCGATCCAGATTCATTTAATGAAAGCTCTCCTGGTGGTGTGTCTTACAATACTAGTCAAATACTGTCAACCAATTTTGTTTTTTTATTCTTGGGGAATTGTCGTCCGTCGGCTAAAGTTTCGGCCAGGGAGATATTCAAATGAGTCGGTGCGTGCTCACGGGATTGCCCAATTACATCAGTAGATTCAGTAAATATTCGTTTTTATTTGCTTTTTTTGGATTTTTCGGAGCTCCTCCGCAGATCAGTCAGGCGGGGCAGAGTGGCTCGATCGAAGTCACCCTCATGCACACCAATGACCTTCATTCGCAGTACCGCGAAAAGACTTATCCATTTCGGATCGGTGGTGTTGCACGGTTAAAAACAGCAATTAGCCAGATTCGTAGAGACCATCGGTTCACAACTTTAGTGGATGGAGGAGATTGGTCCGAAGGCTCCATTTATTACACTTTAGGAACCGGAACCGAATCAATTCGAATGATGGATCATCTCGGTTATGATTTCGCAGTCGTAGGAAATCACGACTGGCTCAATGGTCCTGACCAACTGCTCGACACCCTTAAAGCTGCTCGACCTCGAACTCAGTTTCTCTCTTATAACTTATCGATCCCTGAGTCTTATGCACGAAAAAAGGAATTCGAAGAAACGATTCTCCCCTATCAAATCGTCGATTACGCAGGATTCAAGATCGCTTATATTGGAATATCAACATACGAATTCGTGTACGATAAATACCTTCGGCCCATTAAGATTACGAACCCCTTCACCTCTGCGGTCAGTCTCGCGAGTCAACTCAAAAGAGAAGGAAAAGCAGACGGAGTCGTCTTGCTGTCTCACAATAACGTCACCGTCAATCAATACATCTTAAGGCTGGCCAACGAACTAGCGAGCGAAAATGTGATCGATCTGGTCATTGGGGCTCACGATCACAAGAAACTCACTCGGCCCATCGAAGTGCATCGACTCGGAGGGGGTTCCCCTGCGTGGGTTGTAGAGACTGGCATGGGAGGATCGTTTCTTGGAGAAGTCAAGATCGAGCTAAGTCAAGGCCATCTCAAGCTGAAAAACTATCGACTCATTCAACTGGACTCCAGCGTTCCCCAGGACCCTGAAACCCTGAAAAAAGTCGAGGCACTCAACGATCAAGTCGTCTCAAAGTACGGCCGTGTTTTTGATGATATCGTCGGAGAGAGCGAACTGGACATGGGCGGAATGGGCATTGAGAACATGATGGGAGATTTCGTAGCAGACTCCTACCGTCAGGCCACCGGAGCCAACATTGCCATCGAGAGTCACCGATTCATTTACGATGGCATTCATCCAGGGCCCATCTCAGCTGCTGATATCTTCGATACTCTCCCTCCAGTTTACAACCCAAATACAGAAAAGACATGGACCTTGAGAACATTTCCGATGAAGGGAAATACCCTCAAGTGGATACTCTATTTTCTTTTTGGAACAAAAAAGCTGAGTTCCTACGGCTTGATGAATTTTTCCGGACTGAAACTAAAATACGATCCGCTCTTCGCCTCAACTACCGAATACAATCCCGGTGAGGCGCCCAATCTAGCTGAGGACTTTCAGGGCGCTTACGGTCAACGCTATATGGGGATTGAAGCGATTCCGGTAGCCCAAGAGATTCAAATCTTAAACTCTCACTCGCAATATGAACCCCTCGATCCATCCAAAAGCTACACCATTGCTACGGGAGGGGGATTAGTTGAAAGCATCGAATTTATCAATGAAAAACTCGGAAACAGGATCCCACTCGATGAACTCAAAGACACAGGGATCGAGAACTGGCGAATTTTAACTGATCGAATTCGGGCTCTTTCTCGACTAGGAAAAGACAATCTCACAGTCGGAGACAGAATTCGAACGATTCAACCGAATGTTGGAATCTATCCTCTAGATATTTCCTGGAGACCCAAGACACTCAATCGAGAAGGATGGCACGCAGAAGTCCACGCTCGGATTAGAAACTACGGAGACACCCCCTCATCAGCAGGACCTGAAGCTCATCTGCTCTTCAATAAGAATCGATCTGATTTGTCGGTAGATCCAATCTACTTCGAAGCCCGAACGTCCTATACTCTCCCCGAAATCCCTCCGGGAGGCTTTCAAGACGTCACCTGGGATGTCACCGTACCAGCGGCCCAAGGGACTTATCCCATCACGATTCGAATTACAGGAGCTGAACAAGAGGTCAACACAACCAATCACGAAGCGACCGTGTGGTTGCGGGACAGCTCTGAGTTTTAAAAAAATCAGGAGAGCGCTGACTCCAGCTTTGAAATAAGAGCAACGTCATTTCCATTGGAATCAATCATGACCTCGTGAGGACTCACCGAGACGAGTTCGTTGCGCACAGCGGACGCTGAAGGCATGAGAATCCTCAGGTAATTTGGAGTGAATCCGGCTTGCCAGCGGGCCTCTGTGGCTTTTTCCATGAGGACTCCATGCAGGCTCTCATTTTGAGATGAGACTTCGGCTAAAATCGTCTTATAATGGGTTTGCAGGCGCTGCATGCTCAGACGGTTCAGTTTTCTTGTTCTCTCAACACGCACCTGCTGCGGCACAGAGTCCGGCAGGCGGGTAGCAGGCGTTCCCTTGCGCTCACTGTAAGGAAAAACATGAAGACGGGTCCACGGAAGCTCAGCTAATGCATCGTAGGTCCATTGGTAATCTGCATCCGTCTCACCAGGGAAGCCAGTGATGACATCCATCCCTACAAAGACGCCCCCCCGAATCCTCCGATCAGGGAGTTGTTTCCCCAATTCTGCAATTTTTTCAAGGCAAGTTTTCACGTCCTCAAACCCATAACCCCGCTTCATCAAGCGCAGTATTTTTGAACTAGGGCTTTGGAGCGAAACATGAAAATGCGGACAAAATCTAGAATTTTCACTCATTAAAGTGAGAATTTCATTGGTGATCTCGGTTGGATCCAAAGAACTCACGCGAAGGCGTTCGAGACTCGTTTGATCCAAGATCGCTCGAATCAGCTCAGCCAGTTGCAGGCCTTTACCCCACTCGGAGCCGTACTCGCCAATATTTGTCCCGGTCAGAACGATTTCACGAATCCCCTGCTCGACCAAGTGCTTGACTTGGACAACGGCATCGGTAATTGCGAGACTGCGACTTGGTCCGCGTCCATACGGAATAATGCAATAAGTACAAAAAGCGTCACACCCCTCTTGAATTTTTAAAAACGCACGAGTCTTATCAGAATGCCCCTCTAAGTGCACTGGTGGCGGCAAAAAGGAATCTGAGATTGCAGGCCATTCTCGGTCCATTGGGTGTTTTGATAGAAGTTCCTTATAAGTTTTTGTAGTACCTAAAACAGAGTGATTAAGGATATCCGAACTTAAAAAGGCGACAGAATCAAGCACTAACTTGACCATCTGGTCCTTGTTTTGATTACCCACCACCGCTGACACGCCTTTAGATTGAGCCATCCCCTCAGGATCAACTTCTGCGCCACAACCGGTAACGAGAATCTTGGCATTCGGATTTTCTTTGGCCAGCCGAGCCGCCCACTTCTTCGACTGGCGATCCGCCTCGTCTGTTACTGTGCAGCTGTTGACGATGCAAAGCTCAACTGCTCCACTCTGATCTGAGTCCGAGTTAGATGGCTTCCAGCCCTCTTCCTGAAGTCCTTTTTCAATGAGCTGGCTATCGTAGAGGTTGGCTTTGCACCCCAGCGTTTTGACCACATAGGATTTCATACAGAGTGTCCTTCGATCGCCTCGAGCGACTCAAGAGTTGAATCAATAAACCCCCCACCCAGGATTTCATCCCCGTTGTAGAAAACGATCGCTTGACCTGGAGCCATAGCACGCTGAGGCTCATCAAACTGAACCTGAACGCGTCCATTCTCGAAGACGGTCACTCGGCAAGATGCCTCCTCATGGTCAGGTCGAATTCGAGCCTTACAGACGAGAGTATTCAATTCGTTGATTGGACTGATCCAATTCACGCCAGAAGCTAAAGCTTGACGATGATAGAGGTTTTCTTCGGGTCCGACAATCAAGGTTTGACTTTTGTTATCAAAGCCCAAGACTAGGAAATTTTGATATTCTTTTTCCTTAAATTGGAGGCCTTTTTTCTTCCCAATTGTGTAACGGTGCAAGCCTTCATGTTCACCAATCGTGTTTCCGTCCGAAGTCCGAATCAAACCAGCAGGACGCAAGGATGGAGCAGATCGATTCTCAATAAAACTAATACACTGATCATCGTCGACGAAGCAAATCTCCTGACTATCTGGCTTATTTACAACAGCTAAATCAAATCCTTCGGCCAGTTTCCGGACCATCGTTTTAGGCAAATTCCCCAAGGGCAGAATCGTGCGGCGAAGCGCATCTTGAGTGAGCCCAAAAAGGAAGTAACTCTGATCCCTTTGAAGATCGACCGCTTTTTTCAAAAATGCAAATCCAGAAGTAGTGTCTTGCACAACCTGGGCATAGTGCCCGGTAGCAAGAAAATCACATCCGAGTTCATCCGCTTTTTGAAAAAGAAAGTTAAATTTAATTTGATTATTACATTGTACACACGGATTCGGAGTCCGATTCTGTAAGTATTCGTGAATCAGGTAATCGACGACCTTGTCTTTAAATAGATCCTGAGCGTTCATCACGTGGTAAGGCACACCTAACCTGTCACAAACACGACGAGCGTCATTGGGATCAATCCAAGAGCAACACCGTCCGCCGAATCGGCCAAGATTGGCCTGACTATGATCCCAGAGCTGTAAGTATGCACCAATGACGTCATACCCCTGATTTTTAAGCAAGGCTGCAGCTACAGAACTGTCTACGCCACCGCTCATGGCAACTAGTACTCTTTTTTTCTGATCAGAATGACTCAATTGGACTTCCTTTTTTAGCTTTTAGCAAAAAGAGTAGCCTGCAGCGGCTCTCATTCTTTGTACGGATCGTTCTAAAGCTCCCACGAATGGGTCAAGCGATGAATCAGGCAGTTCATCCACTAGAGAAATCCGAATTGCAGCCAACGCTTGAGACTCCGTTTTTCCCATGGCTTTTAATACATGAGAAGGCTCTAGAACTCCACTAGAACAGGCCGACCCGGCACTCACGGAAAACCCTGCTAGGTCAAGGGCCATCACAAGACCATCCCGCTCCACACCGTCAAAATTTAAATTCAATGTATTTGCGACTCGATCAGCAAGCCTTCCGTTAATCCGAGTCCCCGCGATCCTTTCACAGATGACCTTTTCCAACCGATCACGGAGCGGCTGCACCCGATTCATCCAGGCTATTGGATCAAGCTCATGTGCAGCTGCTCCCAAGGCAACCACCCCTAAGGCATTTTCTGTCCCGCCGCGGCGTCCTTTTTCTTGTTTGCCCAAAATCATAGGCGAGACCGATTGCCCCCGCCCCGCCCAAAGCACACCAGATCCCGCCAGCCCTCCAATCTTGTGACCAGAGAAGGTCACATATTGGGCGCCAAGCGCGGAAAGATCGATGGGTAACTTACCCCAAGCTTGAGCCCCATCCACGTGCCAGGGCACACCCCACTCCTGGGTCAGTGCCGAAATCGCAGACAGATCTGTAATGACTCCCGTTTCATTATTTACCCAAACGGTGCTGAGGAGAGATACCCCTTGGGAAAGGTCATTCTCCAGGCCGTCCAACTGGATCCGACCTTCACAGTCCACGGGTAACTCGGTGACTCGACCCCCTCGGGAGCGGACCCACTCGATGAGTTTACGATTCGAGTCATGTTCGACCGTCGTCGTAATCCAATGAGTTTTCAAACCTGAATTCAGTCGAGGTTCAAGTACAGAACGGACAGACAACTGGTTTGCCTCAGTTCCGGAAGAGGTCAATATCAACTGATCCGGATCGACCGAAGCACCCAAAGATCGGGCTATATTTTGTCTAGATTCGGCCACGGCATGATGAATCCGTCGACCATGGGAGTGAATACTACTGGGATTAGGAATGAGGAAGGAGGAGCGAGGGTCACCTGAACTCTCCCCTCCTGAAAGAAGACTGAGAATCGCTTTGCGCGCAGCAGGCTTTAGAGGCGACCCTGCGTTCGCATCAAGATAAATCGCGGCCTTTGTTGACATCTAACTGCTCAACTTCCGGAAGAGGGAAATTGCCTAAATCCAGCAAGCTTCCCGCTGTTTTAGGGAGCTCTTGGGAACCACGCGCTTTACGAATCAAGTCACCCACTGAAGTCGTGGTCAAGTACTCTTGCATGATCAAGCCAAGGTTTTCAAAGTAAGTCTTGGTCAAAATGAACTCGACTGTGTCACTTTTGATATCGCCGGTTCCGATCAAATCGCGAGCTGGGTTGATGTTCTCACCCACACTGATCAAAACATCTTTCACAGAAATTTCATCCATACCCTTGGATAGAACATACCCCCCACCAGGACCACGAACACTTTTCACTACAGAACCCTTACGAAGGCGTCGAAAGAGCTGCTCTAAGTAGTGAAGAGAGATCTTTTGTCGCTCTGAAATTTCCTGCAGCCGAACAGGTCGACCATTGGAGTTGAATGTTAGATCTAGGATTGCTCGGACCGCGTAGCGTCCCTTTGAAGTTAAGCGCATTTGTTCTTCTCCCTTTTCCTCTCAAGAATCTTGATAGGGGTACCATGTCATATCGTACCCGTCAACTACTAAAGCCCCACTCTATCGGTTTTTTGGTAACGTTTTGACAAAGCCTCCCTCGGGACCCTAAACTTAGAAGTGCGAGATCACAAAGAAAATTCGGAGTATCCAGTTTTTACTCAAAAAAGAGGGGGTGGCTAAATGGCAGGAAAAGACTCTAAAGATTCGAATTCAACCAAACTCGTGAACCATTCGGCTACTGAGGCCCATACTCAGATTCAACCCAAGATCAGACGAGCCAGTCAGGCTTCTGCGCCTCTCGCTCGCTGGGACCGAGCCACACTTCAGAACAGCGAAGACCCGTTGGCACAAGCACTTCTCGCACTGACTGAAAAAGGATTCATGGGCGCGCTGTTTTTAGTGACCACCCAAAATACCACGCAGGGACAAATCTCCTTCAAAAGCTCTGCCACTTTAGCGCCTGGAAGTAAGACTGATCTCTGGACCGGACTCAACTGGAATCCAAACCTGACTCCCGAGGTTTGGACAGGAATACAACAGCAAGGATTCACGGAACTTTCTCCTCCAGGGACCAATACGCTTCAGACGAGCTCAAGAAATGTACTACGAGCTGCGTTTGGAATTGAGCCAAGTGAGTGGCTTTACATTGCACGAGTCGGCACCCCCGCATCGATTCGAGGAGTCTTGGCTCTGGTCACAGAAAAAAGTTTTATCTTAGAACTCAAGAGTGCACTACCGCTTTTGAATACACTGCTTCCTGCCACTTCCGCGTTGCCAAAACAGGGCCGTCTGTGATCAAATTAAAATCATGCTGAACCCGATGAGAATTTGCTCGAGCGCTGAGATGAGACAACTGGATTCGATTGCCGAAAGTGAATATGGAATCGAAGCGTCCATCCTCATGGAAAATGCGGGTCGAGCTGCTACTCAAATACTTCTTGAAAAATTCCCTTATGCAGGACGCCAGACGGAGATTTTAGTTTTTGCGGGCAAGGGAAACAATGCAGGGGACGCATTTGTGGTGGCTCGTCGTTTATTGTGTTTAGAGCGTAGAGTCAGAATTTTTCACTTTCAGGAAGAGGCTGGATATCGCGGAGCTTCTCTCAAAAATTTTCAAATCCTTCGTAAAATGAAGGCAAAACTCACCCACCTTGAAGCAATTTCAGACCTGCAGCAGTTTTTCCAAAGCTCGCCTGGTCCATTCACCATCGTCGACGGAATCCTTGGGACGGGACTCAAATCCTCCTTAGAGGGAATGTTCTACGACGTCGTAGAAGCCATTAATGACTTAGACTGTCATGAGGTGGTCGCTTTAGATATTCCGACCGGAGTGAGTGGCGACACAGGAGCGATCCAAGGGACTTCGATCTTAGCCAATTTAACCATCTCCTTCGGATTTCCTAAGCTTGGCCATTTTCTCCCTCCCGGAGCTGGGCGACGCGGAGAACTCATGAATTGCGACATCTCACTTCCCCCACGATTCAGAAAGGAAGGTGACAAGTACCTACTTATGAAAAACCCAATGAGCGCTCTCCTTAAAGAGCGGGATCGCTACGGGCACAAAAATTCATTCGGTCATACGTTGCTGATTGGTGGAAGCCCTGGGAGAATTGGTGCGATCTCAATGGCTGCCCGAGCTTGTCACAAGATGGGAACAGGCCTCGTCACAGTCGCAACTTGGCAAGACTGTTTTGATACTCTCCTAGCCAAAATTCCGAACGAAACTATGGCAGTCCCACTCCACCTCGAAGGAGAAGAGTACGAGCGCTACAAGCATACACTGCCCTCCTACTCCAGCATTGTAGTCGGTCCTGGACTCGGCCTAAGACCCGAGGGTAGGCGTCTTCTAGAAGAGCTTTTAGCCATTTACACCGGTCCAATCATTATCGACGCAGACGCCCTCAACCTGATCGGAGACCACAAGCTCCATGCCTCGCTGATCAATCGCAAGGCGCCGACAGTTCTGACCCCTCATCCCGGCGAGATGGCTCGCCTCCTGGACATCGACAAAGAAGCGGTCGTCGCAAATCCGATTGAAGCGATTCAGAGGGCGGTCTCCATGACTCATGCCACTGTCCTCTTAAAGGGAGCTGCTACTCTGATCAACTCGCCGGATGATCTTCTTTTCCTCAATCACTACCCCAATGATGGGATGGCCACTGCCGGCAGCGGCGATGTCCTGTCTGGGATGATTGGAGGCCTCTTAGGGCAAAAAATGGAAGCGTTCCAGGCAACCCTTCTGAGCGTCTACCTCCACAGCTTGGCTGGGGATTTTGCAGCAAGAACGTATGGCCACCGCAGTATGACTGCACCTGACATTATCGAGAATATTGGAAATGCATTTAAAGACCTCAAATCAGCAGAACTCAGTATCCCTTTGGAAAGCCGGATCCGGCTGCTCTGAGGATCAACTCAATCAGATTGCGCAGGAATTAGCCCAGGAACTCAAGCCCAAGGACCGAGTTCTCCTGGAAGGTCCTATGGGGGTTGGCAAAACCACCTTCGCTCGGGCTCTTCTTGCGGGATTGGGACTAGAACAGCCCCCTGAAGGAAGTCCAACGTTTGCCATAGCGCACGAATACGACACACCCCAGGGTCCTGTCGTCCATATGGATTTTTACCGCCTCAAATCAGAAATTGAAATTGACGAGGCTGGAATCCCCTCGTACTTCTGGGAGCGCGATCTCATTGCGATTACTGAGTGGCTCTCATCGTGGCCAAACTTTGAACGTGAGGTTTTGAAATCTGGCAGAATCTTTCGAGTGACACTCACGCACAGTAAAGACGAAACAGATTCCAGAACTCAAGGCCTCCGGGATTTATTAATTTCAAGGGAATGAAATTAGAAAAAAACAAAAAAGAGCTGTAGCCAGGCTACCGTTCCTCTACCAAAAAGACTCCCTCAACCTGACGTTGATATTCGTTCAAATCTTCCTGACCAAAAAATGACTCTTGGACCCACACATCAGCACCAAAGCATTTGAAGCGATGCGAGTACTCCTCTTCTGAGGGAGTCATCAATCTAAAGCGGCGACCTGATTTTTTATTGAGCAGGGCAATCAATTCACGAATCTCTTCAGAACTTGCATCAATCACAGGCGACTCAGGAAACAAATCCCAGCGGGCATAAGTTTCCTCAACTTGTCGAATGGCTTTAAACTGAGAAAGAGAAATCCAAGATGCTCCAAACAAACTTGGATAGGACCCCATGACAGCTCGATAAAGCCCAACAGAGACAGGATCATAAGAAAGAGAGAACCCGCTGAGTGGCCACTGAATTTCGCTAGGGTAGCCTGCACTTTTAAGCGAAGCCACCTGCTCAAGGGTGACCTCAGGTAGCTCTCTCCAGCGCATTTTCTCCAACTCACTCTTGAGGATGTGCTTTTTAACTACTTCGGCAGCATCCCGCCCGGCGCTATGCGTAAGTGAAAAGCGATGAAGTGAAATAGGATCTAAATAGCTTGCAATCTCCCCCAGCGTATCAATAGCCAAGTAATTGATCGAAGCGCCGACCTCGGGATCGATCGGCTGAAAATACTCCGTAATCTCAGTCTGCCTTTGTCGTTTGGCTGGAATTTCAAAGGCAGCCTCATCAAATTTTCGCTTAGGCGCTGCATCGACACGAGTCAGAAAAAATAAACCCGCACAAATCAGGACCGATCCTTTTTTAAGAGTAGAAACCATGAAAAAACCAATCAGTTCAAATAGCCACTCAAAAGTGAACGCATCTCGGCAACTGCTTTTTCCAGACCAACAAAAACAGCTCGACAGACAATTGCGTGGCCGATGTTGTACTCCTCAAACAGCGGCGTCCCGTGGGGATTTTTTAGACCAACCACTTCCTTGACGTTTTCATAGTCAAAACCATGACCCGCGTGCACGTGCATACCCAAAGCGTGAGCTCTTAGTCCAGCTTTTTGAATCCGAACGAATTCCTTTTCTCTTCGTGCAGCAGACCTCGCCCCTAAGGCACCTTGTGCAGCCAAGCAGTATTGCCCAGTATGAAGTTCAACAGCATCCGCGCCGAGTTGATGACTCAATTCCACCGCTTCTAAAGAGGGCTCGATGAAGCAGCTCACCTGAATTCCCTTTTTCTTAAGCGTAGCGATCGCCGATCCTACTCCCTTCCGATTTTTCTCAATTGCCAAGCCACCCTCAGTAGTGAGCTCACGGCGCTTCTCAGGGACGAGACATACCCAATCAGGCCGGAGTTTCGAGGCAAATCGAACCATCTCGGGAGTTACAGCCATTTCAAGATTCAAAGCGACTTTCAGGGTGGCTTTTAAGTCACGAACGTCCTGATCTTGAATGTGTCTGCGATCTTCCCTGAGATGAACGGTGATTTGATCCGCTCCACCGAGCTCAGCCGATAGAGCTGCCTCAACGATAGAGGGATAGGGAGTGCCCCTCAGCTGACGCAGGGTTGCTACATGATCAATATTCACACCTAATCGTGTTCCCATAAGTACTCCTCATCTTTTTTTAAAAACTAGCTCAGCTCAAATGATCTTGAATGCTGGTAGCGATCTTGCGTGCGATCTCTTGAATTTGGGCAAGATTCTCACCCTCAACCAAGACCCTAGCCAGGGGTTCAGTACCCGAATAACGAACAAAAATTCTACCGGACTGGCCAAGTTGGGATTGACCACTTGCGATTTCGTGAGCAATGGCAGGAACATTCTCGAATGCCTCTCGCCTAGAGACGCGGATGTCTTCACGCGCTTGAGGAAAGAGCTGAATCCCTTTTTTCAACTCAGACAGAGGCTTGCCAGTTCTTCTCATGGCTTCGAGAACCTTGAGTGCAGCAACAATTCCATCGCCTGTAGTCGATTGATCAAGGAACACAATATGCCCAGATTGTTCTCCACCGAAATTAAAGCCATTCTTTCGCATGGTATCTACCACATAGCGATCACCCACTTGGGCGCGAACCATGGCGATCCCATGCTGTCTGAGAGTCAGCTCTAAACCTAGATTGGACATCGGCGTAGCAACAACTGTGTTACCCTTCAAGGTCCCTTCTTGAGCCATCTGAATAGCGCAAAGACCCATAATTTGGTCACCGTCGACGATCTCACCATTCTCATCGCAAAGCATGCAGCGGTCCCCGTCTCCATCAAGAGCGATCCCTACATCTGCTCTAAACTTGACTGTCGCTCCCGCAATCGCATCCGGATGGAGCGCGCCGCACTGCTCATTGATATTCAATCCATCAGGGCTAACTCCCTGCTTAATCACTTCAGCGCCCAACTCCTCAAACACAAGGGGAGCCACTTTGTAGCCCGCACCATTGGCGCAGTCTAAAACAATTCTCATTCCAAGCAGATCTAAATCTCTCGGAAATAGACTCTTAAGAAAAACTAGATAACGACCGTGAGCATCATCGATTCGATAAGCCTTACCTACAAGGTTCCCTGTAGGACGAATTGAGCCAACATCCTGACTGAGAACGATACGCTCAATCTCTGCTTCTAATTCATCGGGAAGCTTATACCCGTCCGCAGTAAAGATCTTGATGCCATTATCTTCAAAAGGATTGTGAGATGCTGAGATCATCACCCCTGCATCAGCCCGCATGCTTTGAGTCACGAATGCCACACCAGGAGTCGGCAACGGACCAATAAAGATCACATCTGCACCCATTGAGCAAACTCCAGAGGCCAGAGCTTGCTCAAGCATATATCCAGAGAGCCGGGTATCTTTACCAATCACGATTTTTGCCCGACGAAGGGGCTTAGAAGACTCGAGTGGCTTTAATCCCACCGGAATTGAACTCCGCACCACGGTTTTGGGATTTGAAAAGAGCACATGCGCGACCGCTCTACCAACCGCCATCGCAATTTCACCTGTCATAGGAAATTGATTGGCTAAACCCCGAATTCCATCTGTACCAAAAAGCTTTTGCCTCATAGCTAACCCTCACTCTACTAGTAGAGAGTAACCATCACATGATCGGGTATCACTTTCACCAATCCCACTTTTGCAGGGAGATTGACATGCACTTCCTCGAGATATCTCCCCTTACTTTTCGACCTGAGATCGACCGAAGCGAAGATTTGATCCAGATGAGCATCGAGCTCTTGATGGGACCCTCTGACCAAGATGGTAACACTCTTTTCCTCTATCCGAACTTTATAGGGAGAAAGAACCCGAATGTCTACATTCTTCAGTTTGAAATTTGCCGATACTGGATCCAGTTGAATAAAACCTTTGGGCAGGGGACCGTCCACCTGAACCCCAAGCTTCATAATATCTAGAGACAACTCCTTCTCAACGCTGCGCTTAAGCTCTGAGAGATCGATCGGCTTAGTCGAAATCTCAGTCACCGCATCAACACGGCTCTCAGGTCCTTTAATGCGAACTACTTCAGGCTTAAGTTGCACTCCTGCGAGACGAAATCCTTCGGGAGGCGCGCCACGCGTCTCAACATGAACAGGAACATCCTTGCGTTTGAGGTATTCGAGCTTAATTTGAACCGAGGCAGGATTGACAGAAAGTACTTTAACGCCGATGGGAACTCGGATGCTATCCGAAAAGAATCGATAGGTTAAAACGGAAGGCTTCACCCCGGTTAAATTAATCCGAATTGGATCCTCTCTCCGGTCTAAAATAGTCCGCAAAAAGGCTTTAGGCCCAGAAAGCCGAAAGAGAAGCCGCTCAGGAATATCGTTCGAAGGAACAACGTCGGGAGAGGTCATGACTTCAACCGGAACTTCTTTGGTCACTTCAACGTTTCGGGACCCCAGCACCACGCCCCAAAGAACCACTGCAATGACTACAGAAACCAGCTTGGCCCCTAAATTATCGGTCATGCCGTGAAGAATTTTTTGAAAACCAACTCTTCCTCCATTCATCGACTGGTCCTTCTGATCCAACCCCGCATCCGACGCGGGAGGTTCGTTTCGTGACTCGAGATATCGAGAAGCGCTGACAAGGTATCGCGAAGTTCTTGCTCGTTGAGATTGGTCGTGATTTTTCCTGACTTCACGAGGTGCGCCTCACCCGCCTCCTCAGAAACAAGGACTACGATCGCATCTGAGTCTTCGGTCAACCCAAGGGCAGCTCGGTGCCGGGTTCCGTATCGTTTATCAATGTTAGGGTCCTTAGAAAGAGGTAAAAAGCACCCCGCCGCAGCAATCTTGCCCCCCGTAATGATCACAGCTCCATCATGAATCGGAGATATGGGGACAAAAATCGAATACAGGAGTTCTGCTTTCACCTTGGAGTCTAACCGAGATCCCGTATCGATGAAGTTCTTCAGACCCGTTTCCCTCTCCAGGACAATGAGAGCACCAATCTTCTCCCTGGCCAGGCGCACTGCGGCTCGCGCAATATCATCTACCATTTCGCGTTCTTCCTCTGCCGAAGCACCAGCGAAAAAAGGATTCTTCCCCACATGAGTGAGAGCTCGCCTTAGATCATCCTGAAACAAAACGATCACGATAAAAAACAGATTATCAAAAAAATGAGAAAATATTGAATGAGTCGTAAACAACTCAAACATAGAAGACAGGTAAAAACCAATTCCCAAAATCCCCAAACCCGTTAGCATCTGCATGGCACGGGTTCCCTTAATTAAAAGGAGAACTCGATAAACCATGAGAGCCACGATCCCCACGTCCAGTAGGTCAATCAACCGCAAACTGGATTGAAGATTAGCTAGCAGGTCTCCCACGTGTCTTCATGACCTTGCCCCGACGTCGGTCCCCATGCATTAAGCAGGCACGGGTGCGGGCGCTGGTCCTCCTCCCGTTTCTGAATCGGTCCGACCTTCTGCAGGCGCGGTTGAGGTTGGGGTCTGGCCGGAGCTCGAATTAGGGGCACGAAGAATCTTTAGCCCGTTCACGATTCGTTCGACGTCAACGCCATCCAGAGTCTCGTATTCCAACAAGGCTTGAGCCAAATCATGGAGGATCTGGACTTTACTGGAAAGAATATCACGAGCTCGCCGATAGTTACGCTCAACAATGTCTCGGACTTCACGATCAATGGTTTGAGCAGTCTGCTCAGAATAATCCCGATGCTGTGCGATTTCTCGCCCTAGGAAGATTGCCTCTTCTTTTTTACCAAAAGACAAAGGCCCAAGAACATCACTCATTCCCCACTCGCAAACCATACGACGGGCCAAATCAGTTGCCCGCTCGATGTCGTTGCCTGCTCCAGTGGTTTTTTGCTTTAATACAATTTCCTCAGCCACTCGCCCGCCCATAAGGAAAGCAATATTATTTTCTGCTTTCTCTCGGGATAGGTTCACTCGGTCCTCGTTCGGGAGAGTCTGAGTCACACCCAGCGCCATACCACGAGGAATGATGGTCACTTTGTGAATTGGATCAGTTCCCGGCATAAACTTGCCCACGAGCGTATGACCGGCTTCATGATAAGCAGTCGTTTTCTTCTCGTTATCCGAGAGCAACATACTCTTTCGTTCTACACCCATTAAAACTTTGTCTTTAGCCTGCTCAAAGTCTTCCATCTCGAGGAACTTCTTATTCACCCGAGCTGCTAACAGAGCAGCCTCATTCACCAAGTTCTCCAGATCAGCCCCAGAGAAGCCGGGCGTACCCCGAGAAATCACGCTCAAATCAACATCAGAAGAAAGAGGGGTTTTACGGGTATGAACTTTAAGAATGGCTTCGCGACCCTTCATATCAGGTGCAGAAACCACTACACGGCGATCAAACCGACCTGGCCTCAGAAGAGCCGGATCGAGAACATCAGGACGATTGGTGGCAGCAACTAAAATCACGCCTTCATTGGACTCAAACCCATCCATCTCCACCAGCAATTGATTCAGGGTCTGCTCACGCTCGTCATGACCCCCACCTAAGCCTGCGCCGCGATGCCGTCCTACAGCATCAATTTCGTCGATAAAAATGATACAAGGAGCATGCTTTTTGCCCTGCTCAAAAAGATCTCGAACTCGAGAGGCGCCTACGCCCACGAACATCTCAACAAAATCTGAACCCGAAATCGAAAAGAATGGTACCCCAGCTTCCCCTGCGATTGCCTTAGCAAGAAGGGTTTTTCCTGTTCCTGGGGGGCCCATCAGGAGAACGCCTTTTGGAATACGCCCACCTAATTTGGTAAACTTTTTAGGATCTTTCAAGAAGGCGATAATTTCTTCAACTTCTTGTTTTGCTTCTTCAGCACCAGCCACATCTTTAAACGTGATCCGGTTATTGGATTCACTCAAGAGTCGCGCCTTACTCTTACCAAAGGACATCGCCTTTCCTCCGCCCATTTGGATTTGACGCATAAAAAAGAATCCGAGCACAACGAGAAGAATCATCGGGGCCCAGGAAATTAAAACCTGTTGCCAAAGAGGGGTGCGCTCTGCGCGGTCGTAATCTGGGATTAGATTATTCTTTTCTAAAATTTCGAAAACTTTAGAATTCCCCGTATCGCCCGTCGTTTCAAAAAACTTCCGACCATCCGGACCGGGATCTTTAAATGTTCCTGCGATCTGATTGTCTGACTTAAAAGTTACGCCAGAAACTTTGCCGTCTTTAACGTACTGGACAAACTCGCTGAACTTGATGTTACGACTCTGCCGACCCCCATTGTCCACCAGCTTAAATAAGCTAGCAACTAGGAGAATCAGAACAATCCATAGGGCTACTGTTTTCTGCGATGGCTTCATTTTATGTAATCCAACCCTCTCGTAATAAAACGCTACCATAGGAGGCGGCGCGAAATCAAGGAGTGAGACTTTTAGTCTAAGAGTTCTTCATTTAAACTTAAATCTTCCCAAGAGATCTGACTGAAAACACTAAAGGACGTCCGAGTCCAAGCCCAAAAAAACGACTTACTCAGACTTTTCTAATACCCAGCGGATCCTTGAGGTTTGACGGTCCTTTTCTCGGTTGAGCCGCCAACCCTGAGGCAGATGAATGTCCCCCTGACAAGCACCCCCCTCCTTCATTTTTTCTTCGACCATCTCAAGATGAACTCTCCTTGGACGCAATCCACTGGCCAGCAAAAAGTACTGAAGCACTTCCCCTTCTGGACTTCGGGCTCCTGGTCCGACCTTGTCCTTTTGAGCACGCAGAGCAAGATTTCCCAAATGGTCGACGGCCTTCGGAAAAAGCTTTTCTAATTCAGGCATTACTGTTTTCCGAAGTCGGGAACGCAGAAATCGATCCGAGAAGTTCGTCTGGTCTACTCGGTAGCTCTCTCCCGCTTCTGCTAAGTAGTCCGTGATTAAGGCCTTTTTTACACTCAAAAAAGGGCGAACCTCAAAGCCACTTTGAAACAAAATCCCTCCGCCATGAGTTTCGGATGCACCGGTGAGAATTCGCCATAACACGGTTTCCGCTAGATCGTCAGCATGGTGAGCGGTCAAAACCCTAGCCCTCCCTAATCGGGCGCTTTCCTGGGCGAAGATCTTCTTTCGCTCCGTTCGAGCCTCGTTTTCCCAGGACTCACCTGAACCAACCCGAGGTGGAGGTGTTTTTCTCACAACAACGGGCACACCCCACTTCCTGCCCAACTCTTCAACAAAACGAGCATCTCCGTCCGACTGCTCGCCTCGCCATTGGTGATTTACATGTAAGAGTGTCACCTGTGATGGTCGTACCATCTTTCTTCCGAGGTGAATGACTAAATGAGCTAAGCCGACGGAATCGGCGCCCCCTGAAACCGCGATCAGGATATGCGAATCTAAAGGGAGAGAAACCCCTTGTTCACGAAAGGTTCGAATCACCTTCCGAATGAGCCGCCCCCCCTGGGGCCCGGCTTTTGAATAGACCAAGGGAGTGTAATTAAGCACGAGACACCATGACCGGACTTGTAGCAAAAATCCGCTGTGAATGCACTCTAGAAGCTAGAACCAGGAATGCTGCTTGCCATTTTTGGGTGATGGCTTTACTGGATAAAGAACAGGGAATCACCCGGGGGGGTATATGAAGCGTCCAAAGTCACGAGCCTCAATCAAGAATCAAAAAAACAGTTTTTTGAGCGTTATTTTTCTGGGGCTCATTCTGACTTCGAGCGACAGCGTCGCTCACCCCCCTGGACCTCTCGCCCCAGAACTAACTCAAGCGCCCCTCTCCATTAACGGAGAAGGCCACCACTCTCACCTAGAAAATTTGCGGTTTCGAGTAGCTGACGAAATCCGCGAAGCGCAAAAAATCATCGCTAAGACCGACCTCCTTTGCGAGACCCAAACTGACTGCAAAGAACTTCGGAATCTCTATCAAGGCTACCAAGAAGCTTTAGAAACCCTAAGCCGCAAGAAAACCTCACCCGAACTCACGATTTCGGGATCATTTAAATCCGGACTTTTAGGAGCAATTCAAGGCGCTTCTGAAATTCTCCCCTTCCAAGCAACTAACCGTTCCCTCTTAGAGCTCATTGAACACATCGAAGAGAACCTACCTAAAACGAAGCAGGACAAGACAGCCCCCTCCCCTTTCAGCATAAGCAGGCCGTCAGACTCATCGCAACACCTGATTACGTTCCGTTACCACTCCGCTCTAAAACGCCTTCTCATTCAAACTCGAGATCGACCCATTGGCATGGGGTCGAGTAAAATCTTCTACGAGGTCTATTCCTATCCTAACTGGCAACGACTCGCTCTCGGACTACCGAAAAAAGACACTAAAATCACTACAATGGCATTAAAAAATGAAGAGAAAATTTTCAAAGTCATCTCTCAATATCCGAACGCCCGAGGCCTGATTGAAACACTCCACGTCGATCGAGACTCCATCCTGCAAAAGGCTCATTCTTCAGTCTATACTAAATCGTTCGAGTCATACTCTCGACTGACCCAACTCAAACTTCTAGAACAAGCTTGTGAGGGGCTCAGGGCACTTCATGAAAATGAGATCTGCCATGGAGACATAAAAAAAGAAAACCTGTTGATTTCTATAGAAACACAGACTCCCCTCGAGGCCGTCCTTACTGACTTCGATCTTTCCTACATGCCACGAGAACTCATCATGAGTCGCCGCAAACG
The DNA here is from genome assembly GCA_947463705.1 of Bacteriovoracaceae bacterium. GTDB lineage: Bacteria > Bdellovibrionota > UBA1018 > UBA1018 > UBA1018 > CAINWE01. The sequence continues at coordinate 1,813 of CANHSO010000018.1, read as the reverse complement.
CCCCTTCCAAGGGACGCTCCCCCACTTAGCGCCCGAGGTCCTTTTTTCGTACCTCACTCCAGAGAGTTCAGGCTGGCATAAAAATTTAATGGTTCCCCTTGATGAGCTCCTCAATGTTCAGGTTCAGACTGCCTTAAAGGCTGACGTCTTCTCGATGGCCACCTTAGTTTCCGAGGTTTTGCGGCCTCACGAAAAGCAATGGTACCAAGACTGCCCGTTAGGCGGCTCCCAGAGCGAAAAAAGAGATCTTTTGAGGTGCCATCAATTCCAACTTCCAATCTATATCGATCTGCTCACTTCAGATCACTATCATTCACTGAACTATCTTCTGGCCTCGGCATTACAGCCCAACCCTTTCAATCGAATCAACTCGACTCAATTTTTGAATGGGATACGCTACTTAAGAAAAAAAGAATCAATTTCCAGCCCTACTCAGACTCCAAAATTCATCTCCAGTCAAAAAATCTACGAACTCTCTAAAACCATCGCTCCAGAGTTTCGAATCGACCGAATTGAAGATCGCTTTCGTTTATCTCAGAGGGGCGACTACCTGCTCACCTGGCATACTCCTTCAAATCGAGAACAAAAAATTCGTTTCTCGTATTTAAACCAGGAGGGCTCATTTCGTTCGCACCTTTGGGACTTTGACCCCACCCAACCCGAACGGATCCAAGAAGAGGTCAAATTTTTGAAGGACCTTGGAATGATTCAGAGAGATCTGAATCAGCATTAATAAATTAAATTAATATAAAAAAATTGAACTCGCAATTTTCTGCACTTTAGTACATAGTCCGGGGCCATTACGGAGTGAAAAAAGCAAGGTAAAACACCCGATTAATCCACCTCAATTCACCGCCCCGATCAAATGACAACCTCTGTTCACTGAAGAGTGAAACTTCTCGAAGCGGTGCAACCCTCTCCGCAGAGCTAAAGCTCCCTCGGCGACCTTGGCTTAGACCTCACTATTTTAAACGCCGACTGGGGCGATCGATGCCCAGACGAAAGCGCTTCATCTGGAGTCTCAACCGGTTTGAGGGACATTGAAAAACTCGGCCAACGACTTTCAAGTCCGCTCTCTAGCTCATCCATCTCCGGAGATGAAGCACTCGACAAACTACCCAGAACAGATTTGTCGACCGTTAAGAACTTTAAAAAGTCATCCCCTTGAGAGGTCCGAATCACCCCGCGGATTCTGCACGTCTCAATATCACTCACCAAGGCACGAAAGAGCTCATCGAGGCCCTGCTGTAGCCCAGAGTTTCCATAAAATGAAGCACTCAAGTCTTCGAATTTATTATCAAAATCAAAATCGACCTTAGACTCACTGAGTAGGAAAAATTCTTCGACTTTTGTTAAAACAGAATTTAGATGCGCCGATCTTTCATGAGAAATCTGACCCGTGAGCGGGCCTACTATTTCTACAGTGGCATAGCTAGAGTAGTTCGCGAGCAGGCTCCGCAATGCCCCGGTACTGACCTGACCAAAACATCCTCTGCCTCGATCCAGGATATACTGAGGATCCGCAATGAGTTCAATTGGGCTTCCATCAATGAGGACGTAAGGCCCTGCATTAGCATCTTTAATAAAGGCTACCGCAGAAAAAAGTAGAACTATCACTATTTTATTCAGCATGTGGAGCACTTTGTTCTTGAACATCATTAATCCCTTAGATCATCTGACTTATGAAGTCAATTTCTTTGACATCGTGATTGGAATAATGTATCTAGGTCGGCTCCTGAAGCGAAGCCTAGATTCATTGAATCGAAGTGAGAAAACCTCTTTAATTGGGCAATTATGAAAAATTTTGTATCTT
>CANHSO010000017.1 GCA_947463705.1 Bacteriovoracaceae bacterium | reverse complement strand
GGTTCGCGTTATTCAACTTCGAAAGAATTTTTGAATCTCATTCAACCTACAGAAGCTTGGATCTCTTGTGGACAAGGGAATCGCTATGGCCACCCTTCTGTCCAAGCCTTGACTCTCCTCAAACAGCGGCGTGTTCGGGTGCGTCGAACGGATGAGGAAGGTTCAATTCAGTATTCAACCCAATGCGTCACGCCGGCTGAGTCAATGTTCGGTAGAGCGATGTGGTTTGAAAAACGGTCGATGCGTCCCAACTGCGGGCGCTTGCATGGATAATGCAGCGCAAAACCAGGCACCTCCCTTGCTGATGACTGGAGTCTATGTCTATTTATGCACCCTTGAACACGGAGGCCACGCCGATTCTTCAAAAAATTGAAGTAGCCACATTTTTTCAACTTCCTAGCTTTCATCTGGTAGGGCTCCCTGGGCCTGAGGTATCCGAGTCTAAAGAAAGAGTTCGCGCGGCCATCGATTCAAGTCAGCTTCCCTTTCCCAAGGGGCGGGTCGTGGTGAATCTTTCGCCGGCAGATATCAAAAAGCGCGGGACGGGGATGGATCTTGCCATGGCGCTGGGGGTGTTGTCGGCGACTGAGGCTCTCGAAAAACAGATCGTCGCGTGGGGCGAGTTGGGCCTCGATGGTGCGGTAAAACCTGCGGGCCAATTGACCCGCTCCCTTTATGCTTCATGGAAGCAAGGGGTAGCGGCTGTTATGCTTTGTCGGAGTGAGCTGAGTTCCGCTCGCAGAGCACTTGAGTGTCTCGCTCGAAGTGGGGAAATGCCGGGAGTTGCACCCCTATTGATCCCTGTTTTGAGCCTGCGCGAGGCGTGGCAGAAGCTCAACGCATGGAAAAGGGGGATGCCCTTTGAGGGGGAGGTTCAGATCGAAGATGAAGTCGACTCAGGTGCTCCGCCAGATCCAGACCGAGTTGATGCTTCTCTGAATCTTTTACCGCTCACTCCGGCGCTTGAACGCTTGGTGGGTATCGTGGTTTCTGGAAAACATCACTTTCTGATTCTTGGTCCGAGAGGGGTGGGAAAGAGCCAACTCGTGGAGTGGATTGTAGGACTTCAGCCCGATCTTTCGCCCCAAGATCAGCTTCGCCAGAGCTTATTGCTGGAGCTGGCTCAGATGACCTCACAAGCAGGTGCGGCAAGTCCTCAGGCGAACACAGTGCCCACCCGTTGGGTAGGGCCTCAGGCTCGGCCTGCTGCTTTAGTTGGAGGGTGTGTTGCTGGATTGATTCGTCCGGGAGAATACTCCCTTGCGCACGGTGGTCTTCTCATTGCGGATGAGTTTCCCGAGTGGAATCGAGATAGTCGTGAATCTCTGCGAGAGCCTCTCGAGAGACGAAAGGTGAGTATCACACGGGCTCATGGATCGTTTGAGCTTCCGAGCGAATTTCAGTTTATTGGAACGGGCAATCTTTGTCCGTGCGGTGGATGGCCGTCCTCGTTTGGACTACCCACCGATTTGGATGGGTCATCGTCAGTGATTGGAGCGGCGTCAGGAGTGGCTCGCTGTCGCTGTCAACTCACTGCATCGAGCGCTTACATTGCTCGGCTATCGGGTCCTGTCTTGGATAGAATGGACTGCGTTTTGGTTTGGAAGGGGAGAGGGGCTTCTGATGTTTCCTATCCTATGGATGAAACTCGATCTCGGCTGAAAGTCCTCAGGGAGCGGGTTCAAATTGCTCACCATCTTGCGGTGGAGCAATGGGGTGGACCGCCGGGGCGACTTTCTGGGTCCCAGATCGAAGAGATTCTCACTCAGCGGTATTCTGAGACTTGGAATCTTTTTCTCAAGTCTGCCTCCATGACTTCCTCGGAAATCTCGCTCCGTGCTCGACACAAAATCGCTCGTGTTGCCCTTTCTCTTTCTGCCTGGGATGGCACTCCTGAGCCCACTTGGGCTCATTGGATGGAGGCATCCTACTATCGTCCGGAAAAAGCGTTTCAAGCAGCGATGCGCTAGTGAATTTAGTCGATCATTTTTCGGGCGCGCAGAAGTTTAACAGCGGAATCGTTCGCATAGACGCTCGGAACAAAGTTGATGAATCCCGAAAGGTGTTTCATCAAGGTGTTCTCCAGCTCGACCAAAAGCGCAGGGCTTCCCTTTTTCGAGACGACTTTCACTGGATCGCGCTCTTTGTAAAGATTGTCGGTGGATCTTTTTTTGACAATGTGACCAATTCCGCGCGTAAATACGACATCTTTTTCTGGAATATCAGCCAGGAGCCACTCGGACCCGGTACCTCGTTGGTTGAGAACTTCCTGAAGTTCGCCAACAAAACGGTTAATCTTTCGGATCATTTTTTCTTTTTCTTGCTCATTGCCGTTGCTGGCTAGAATTCGGTGATTAAATAAGGGGTGATGCACTGTTTTTGGAGGGTGGCGGTACAGGAGCATCTCAGTCAGCTCCGAGATTCTAGGGTCTTTGATTAACTTTTTGAATCGGACTTCCTGACATTGGGTCATAAAGTAGATGTCGTTCCACCAAAAAAACCGTTCGTCCCTCTCTTGGATCATGGTGAGGAGATCATGGAACTGGTGCAAGAGATCCTGTTCCAAAAAAGCCTGGGCGATATGTGAGGAAATGATGTCGAATTTTGCTGAGCCTGGATTCTTAATAATCTGGCTATACCAGCTAAAACGAGCAATCAAAAAATCCTCAACTGCATGTACTGCGTTTTCTCTCACCCCAAACGCAAGCTGCCCATCACCGACGTCGAAAGTAACGAGATTTGCCAGGATATAATCGCGGTCAAATTGACCATACTTAATCCCTGTATAATAGGCGTCTCGCATGAGGTAGTCCATGCGATCGGCATCCAAGTCGGAGTGCATGAGCTGATTTGCAATCAGGACGTCCGAGTCGCCCTTGATGATCTTGGAGATCTTCTGGACGTCGAATCCATAGTCGCTAAGAATTCGGGTGATACCGCCTTCGTAGTCAGTATTCTTGATAATAAAGGATCCGAGATGCTCGTGAGAGTTGGGGAGGTCTTTAGCTTTGTTGTGAGTCCTTCGCTGATCATTCCCATGGCGGATGTAGGCGTACTCGATCGCATGACTAAATGGAAAGGTGCCAATATCATGGAGAAGTGCAGCGATCCTCATGCTCTTGTGAAAGAGTGCCGCCGGACTTTTTGCGCGCGGATCAAAAAGCTCGGAGTCGGAAACCGCAAGTCCTAGAGATCGAATCATTTGATCCATTGAGTGCATGACACCGATCACGTGGGCAAAACGATTATGCTCAGCACCCGGAAAGATGTAATTGGCGAACCCGAGTTGTTTGATCCATCTGAGTCGTTGAAAGTAGGGCGAGTTGATAATTTTTTCTTCCCATTCAGTAATGGGGATGAATCCGTACAGAACGTCAAAAATGCTTCGGTGTGCCTTTTGGGGGCGTTTCGTGGGTGAGGCCAAGATTTTTCCTTCCGGAGAGGGTTCTCTGCAGTTCCTGGTTCAAAACTAACACTCCATTTTCAATTTTGAAATCTTCTTTGAGCTTTTTATCCTAATTTGAGGCTAAAGATTCTGGCCCGACTCTTGCTTGAGAGGGGGTTTCCTTCATTGATCTTGCATCGAGATAGACCCACTCAAAATGAGAGAATTATGGTTTTAAATAATAATTTAATTATAAGTTGCCTTTTACTTTTTACTGCCTCTGTAGCTTGCCAACCAGCATTTACAGTGCCTCGATCCGGTTCTGACTCAGATGAGTCGGAAGTAGAAGATTCTGAGGAAGATCGAGAGGATCTATTTAATGAGGCTGAGGAGGCGAAAACTCAGACAGCTCCAGAGGGAGGTTTCACTCCTACTGGTGAATTGATCACGGACGCCCTTCAGTTTCACATTGTTTGCGAGTCGAAGCAAACCAATCAGCAGAGGTATTCAGAGGGAGCCTGGGCAGGACCCCGGCAAGAGGGACTTATCGGAGCGAAGAGGGGATCCGGCAACCCCTTTTTTAGATCGACTTCAGCTCAGGAGGTGGTTTTTCGGCGGATTCCTCTCAACTCCGGAAATGAATGCTTTCTTCACTGGTTAAAGGCAGTGCCGGGCATGGAAATTACGCAATCGTCGTTCCGGCAATCTGTTCTTCTACCTTCGAATGAGAAGCGTGAAATTTTAGGTCCTCATTCGGCGGAGCTCGATTCGACTCGGAATCACTGGTACATCCCGCTGTCTCAAGCGATCTTGAGGGCAGGAACAAAAGATGCCCGGAACGTTACGCATCGGCTTGATCTGAGGCTGACCTCCACGGATCACAGGCAGTTTAATATTCGGGTCAACTTTAGTGTGGAGAAAACATGATTTTTGAAGATTTTTTAGGAGATGTAAAAGTGACTAGATTGAAGCGGCAATTGATCCATTTTCTAATGATCAGCTTATTTCTTTGGGGTGTCGGGTGCGCTCGGGAAAATGAAGACCCACCTCACTCAAGGATTAAGCAAGAAGTGACTCACGGGGTTGATCATTCAGCAGATTTTATGAGTGGAGGAGGCACCTCGGGTGAGGTCGAGAAACCTTCTCATTTGCGTCTGCCTCTTTTGCTGGTTTCAGAAACGAGTCCATTGGAGGCTGCGGCTGATTCGAGTGCCATTCCACTCGAAACGACTGCGAATCAGACAGTGATTCAAATCCACACGAAAATTGGGTTGCGGGATCTCTTGGTCCCCGATGAGAAATTACGAAAAGATTTGTTTTTTTCTCTCCCTGATCAGTTTCTTGGGAAGTCAGTAATATCAGTACAATATAGTCATCGGGTCGAAGGGATTGATCATTTTTCAAGACATGGACGAGACCACATCTTGGCGCGCAAAGATCGTGAAAATCACCGTTTTTTGATTCCTTTTTCGAGGCTCTTCGAGAACCTAGAAAATTATCCTGAGACTAGCGCTGACCCAGAGCACCTTCATATCCTGGATCTGGATCTAGCTTTAAAAGGTGAAGAAACTCAGCTGATCACAGTCCAGTTTCAGGTCACAGGGCCTCTGCCTCAACCGTCACCCTCTCCGCTGCCGATCGATGAAAAAACTTCTCGCGAACGTTCTAGGTTGGCAGCTACGGACGGGTGGGAGTTGGTAAAAGAGGAGCTCGAAAATCCCTATGACCGTCCCGTTCGATTCTGGTTTAAGGCGTCGACAGAACCTTTTTCCCTCTGGCAGGGTTTACGTATGCCAGTGAAATTTGAAAAATATGGCGAAATCTATGTCGTAATCAATCAAGAATTACGTAAGTCTTCGGAGGGTCGCATTCGTCTGGGGCGACTTCGGGTCCTTCGGGATCGTCAGCGGATTGAAACCATCGATCTGGATTCGAAAGGAGAGGGCTATCTTGATCTGGTGGCGAAAGAAAAGGTGACAATCGGTTGGTTGGCTGTTGCTGCTAGCGGGGACGATCGCGCTAGTTTGCCTTCTGCACTTAATGCTGCTTCGTTTGAGTTTCGAGGGCACCACATTTTAGGGGTCTTTCGCGATTTAGCTAAGTACCTGTATGATGAATGTATAAAAACGGGGAGATTAGTCCATCCATTGGACTTTAGGAGTGATCCCCATTCCGTGACCCTCGAATATAAGTGGGAGATTCTTACTGCAGAACTGAAGGGTCAGTGGAAACGGGAGATCCGAGTTGCTCACCCGTTTACGGAACGAGATTTGGTTTGGGGCAAACAAACCCTCGGGGACGATTTACCCATAAATTCTTTTAGAAATTTTAAAAGGATTGTTTCAGAGCAGAATTCTTATGAATTACCAGCGAATTTTGATCAGAGTTTGATGGCACTAGAAAATCGGTTTGAGCCTCAAGGAGTTTATCGTTAGTGAGATAGTGCGCGGGCGAGTCTTTGGCAAGACTCACAGTTTTGACAAGCTTGTTCGCGACCCTCATAGCAGCTCCAGATCAACTCAAACGGAAACCTGGTTTTGAGCTTCTTGAGTTCAGCGACGATTCGGTTTTTATTCCATTCGACCGTGTACGAGAAGACTTGAACATGATTCGCGGTGGAGTAGTAAAGGGCTTGGTTGACAGCCCGAAGGTAGTCTATGGAGTTGTCTGGAAAGGTAGCGGCCTCTTCTGCGTTGAATCCTACGAGTACCTGCTCAGCCCCTTGGCGCTCAGCGAGTGCGGCAGCAATATGGATAAAAACTCCGTTGCGGTTAGGTACCCAGACAGCCTTAGCCGTGGTCTCGGTGGTAGCGCGGTCATCGAGCTGGTCTTTTTCAATTCCTGGAACTCGCTGGCTAGAGTCCGTGAGGCTGCTCCCACCGATGGCTCCGAGCCACGGGATGTGAATGACTTGATGTTGGACTTGGTAGAAGTGACAAAGCTTTTGCGCTGACTCGATTTCTCGAATCGCTGCTCTTTGCCCATAGTTGACAGTTAAGGCAAGCAAGGGCCGCTTGCATTCCGAAGCCAGTGCTAAATTGGCGGCTGAATCCAGTCCGCCGGATAAGAGTAGGATTGAATTTTTCATGGGTTTTGCCACCCTATCATATTTCGAGGTAACAGCCTTTTTTTCTTAAATCGACTAAGCACTCGAGCGAGATGGGGTCTCGACGGAGGGCTGTGCGAAACCGAGGAACTCGCTTCTCAACGGCATCATAATACTCTTTCGTGAGCACGGGCTTAAAGTATTTCCGGGCGAGAAGGGTATCCATGCGGGCTGGTCCGACATAGTAAGCCGCGAGGGTTTTAAAAGGTGACCCTCCATAGTGATCTCTGAGCCAGGCTAAGTAGGCGATTCCGAGGGCGGTGTTCACGAATGGGTCTGTGAGTACGGATTCACTTTCTGATAAGAGCTGTTCTTCAATTTTTTCCTGAGTCCACTTTTCAAACCCGGAGAGGTGAAGGTCCAACTCATCGACCACGAATTGGGCGGTTTGGGGCATCATTTGCATCAATCCCAATGCTCCCACCTCAGATCGGGCTTGAACCCGAAATCGACTCTCTACGTCAATAATGGCAAGAATAAAAATCGGATCAAACCCATGGTATTCACAAAGACTTAAAAAATGCTTTGAAAATGGAGAGATTCGGGCTCGAGGAAAAGGCTGGAGTCGCCTTGAGAAAATAAGTTCTAGCCGCTTAAGCGAAATGGGACCAGACGACTGAGATCGTCCTTCAAGTTTGTTTTGGAGTTCGATGAGTCGAGTTCGAGGGTCGGATGATGATGATAAAAGTGGCGACAGATCGTACTGATAAATATTTCCAGACGCGGGCAGAATCGAAGCAAGAACTAGAAGAAATGCAGTTGCCCCCGCCATTCTGGTAAAAATAGGGTGCATATAATGCGGTGCAAAATAGCCTGTTTCGCCTCTCTAGTCAAGCTTTAACGGAATAGTGCTTTTAAAACAAAGGTTTGGCAGGGGCTTTACGGAATGCTCGAGCTGTGAGAAGTGAATGGGATGAAAACTGAAAGCTTTAGCCTTCGTCCTGCAACCACTGAAGATCTCAGTGCAATACTTCAAATTGAAACTCAAGTTTACCCTAACCCTTGGACAGAAGAGCATTTTCGACTCGAATTAACAAAACCTTATAGCCACTTTCTCGTGTTTACGGACGATGAGACGGATTCCATCGTTGCCGGTTATTTAGTCGCCTGGGTGATGTTTGATGAATGTCAGATTCTCAATATCGCCACTGGACTGAACTACCGTGGACTCGGGTTGGCTAAGCAGATGATCCAAAAAGTGGTCTCCATTGTGGCTAAAAAAGAGATTAAAAAGGTAGTCCTTGACGTACGTAAGTCCAATGCCGCTGCGATTCAGCTCTATCAGCAAATGAACTTTAATATTACGCACGTACGCAAAGAATTTTACTCGAATGGTGAGGACGCTTATCAAATGACCCTTAGGCTGGCTGGAGAGATTTTGCCTAGCTTTTGATTTATTTCTTCAAGAAAACTCTGCAGATCCCGAAAAATTATAAGGGGACTGGTTCAGTTCCTGGAATCGAATTTTTCGAGGAGATTTTGTTTGAGTCAACCAGGTAATCCGTCAGATGACAAAAAAGTAGAGGATCTATTTGAAAGCCTCTCTGGGCAGGTGGGTGCGAGCCTGACTCCCGCAAGCCAGGTGGTCGAACCTCATCCTCACTCCCAAGGGTTTCTTGCGGGATCTGAAAAGAAAAAGAAGTTTATTCTCGTTAAATTAGAAAATCAAATTTTCGGAATCGCGCTGTCCAATGTTAGGGAAGTGATGGGTCTCACACAGCTTTCCTACTTGCCCAACATGCCTCCGTATTTTGCCGGCTTAATCAATCTCAGGGGCAAAATCATATCTGCGATTGATCTCAAGCAGAGTTTAAAATCGATTGGTTTTACCTCCACTTCATCTCCCGTCAAACGTCCTTGCGTTGTGATCACTGAGTGGTCAGGGGGGCTTTACGGCGCCATGGTCGATGATATCGTTGAGGTCCTCTCGGTGACTGACGCTGAAATGGATCGATCTACCGAAACCCTTCAGGGCGCTACCGTCTTCGCGGGTATTATCAAGGTTTCTCAACGTCCGCTGGCTCCCATACTGAATTTGGAAAAAGCTTTGAAGTTAGATGAATTACTTCAGGTCACATCATCGCCAGAGATTGAATCCACTCTGAAGCGAGACGCGGCATGAGACTGAATTTTTTTGAAATGTTGGAACGAACAGGAGTGTCTCTATGAATAAAATGACTCTTTCCCGGAAATTAATCTTCTTGTGTGTCGCACTTTTGGGTGTGACTGCTGGAGTGGGATATGTGTCTTACGTTAATTTAAGTCGGGTCACTCAAGAGTATGAATCTATCATTCAAGAGAATATGCCCAAGCAACGCATGGCTATGGAGTTGTTACTTCACTTTCGAAGCGTACGAGTTCAATTGCTTACACTGGGATTGAAAGGCTTGCCGGCGGATCAGTCTGAGATTGCAATCAAACGCGCTAAAGAGGAAATAGAGTCTTACGAAAAGGTGAGTAAATCTTTTATGGGGACTTCTTTTTTGCCGGGAGAAGAAAAGCTGTTTGAATCAGTAGAAGAAAGCTGGTCCGAATTTAAAAAAGTTGGGCAAAAGGTTCTGAAGGCCCACAAAGAACATGATTTTCAAGCGCTTTTGAGTGAGATTCTTTATCAAGGTCCTGAGGCATCGGCAAAATTTAAAACCGCTGCCGTAGCTCTGATTAATTTTCACAAAGATATGGCTGAGACCCGATCGATGGTTGCCGAAAGTAACTCTGCACAAGCCCTTCGATTGACCCTTGTTTTAATGGGTCTCGGTTTGGTGATGGGCATGGTTTTGGGAATCTATTTGGCACGCTCAATCTCTCGCGGATTGAGCACTATTACTGAGAACTTGGGAGCTTCTGGGCAAGAGGTTAATGCAGCTTCGGATAGTTTGGCTGCTATTTCTCAGGAGCTCGCCTCGGCTTCTCAGGAGCAAGCAAGTTCGGTAGAAGAGGTCTCATCTAGCCTTGAGGAAATTTCTGGAATGGTGTCTTCCACAGTTCAAGGCACACAAAATGTTCTTGAATTGGTGACCTCTGGCAACGAGTCAATGACTCAACTTCAAGGATCGGTTCAACAGATTTCAGATAGTAATAGTCGCGTTGAACAGTTAGTCAAGTTGATTGAGGAAATTGGCGAAAAGACTGAATTGATTGATGAGATTGTATTTCAAACTCGGCTTCTCTCTTTCAATGCTTCAGTTGAAGCAGAGCGAGCAGGGGAGCACGGGCGCGGATTTGCTGTGGTTGCTCAAGAAGTGGGAAACCTTGCTCAAATGAGTGGAAAGAGCGCGGCCGAGATTTCTCAAATTGTGAAGAACAGTATTAAAACTGCGCAAGAGGTGGCACAATTGAATCGGACTAAAGTTGACGCTGGTGCATCGCTCTGTAAGGAGACCGCTCAGAAACTCGATTCGATCCAAAAAGCTGCTCATGAAATTCTCAGGGCATCTAAGGAACAGAACTCAGGGATTCAACAAATTAATCAAAGTATCCAACTCATCAGTAAGTCAACGCAGGAGAATGCGTCATCGGCCGAAGTTTGCTCTGAAAATAGTGGGGTTTTAAACGGACAAGTGAGTCGACTCTCCGGGCTTGTGGAAGACTTGAGACAAGTCGTCACTGGACGGCGCGGGACTCTTGCTTCTGCACACAAGGGCGGAAAGTCTGCGGTGGAGTCCTCTCTCGCTGGATCTGCGTCAGAGTCAAGAGACGATAATGTCGTGCATTTTAAAAAAGACGGACGAGGTGCCCAGGGTTCTAGGGCTCGCAGTGGGAGTCTTCCCACGGGGGTGAGGCCCGTGAGTCAGCGAGGAAATCTTGCACAAAAAGAGGATGCTTGGGACGAGATTTAAAGTGCGGCTGGGTTGTAGGGTGATACCATGAGTGATGATGAGGAGTTTTTAAAGGAACTTCGAGAAGGATTTCTCCAGGAATCCATCGACTTACTGGGGCGAGTGGAAGGGCTTTCCTTACAGCTTGAAAAAAATCCAGAAAATATTGAGGTCTTTGAAGAGCTGACTCGACTTGCCCACAACTTAAAGGGTTCTGGAAAAGCCGTTGGATTCGTTGAGATTGCCACATTAGCTCATGGAGTTGAAGATTACATCTTAGCGATCAAGCACAAGTCAATTCCTAATATTCCAGAAAATTTGAGTTTTCTTTTTCATTGCTTAGATACCCTTAAAAAATCGGTTGAGGTCCTTTCTGTTCACCCAACTCAGGCCCTTCAGCATGAGAGCTTAGTGAGGGAGCTTGAGAATCGAGTTCAAAGTGCCTCGAGTCCTCCTGCTCATTTAGCGATTCATCCCGAACATGCAGACCCCAGAGAAGTCTCACCAGTCAAGGCCTCCCGTCTTGAAAACGCATCTTTTCGAGTTCCAAAGGCTAAACTCGATTTTTTACTCGAAGCCTTCGGTGAGCAGGTGATCCTTCAGTCGGTCTTGGACCAATGCAAAGATGATTTGGTAAATCACCGCGATCTTTTGATTAAGACGATTGCTCAAATGAATAAATTGACTCTTGAGTTACAAAATCATGCGCTTTCATTAACCATGGTCAATATGAAAATTACTTTTACTAAGCTTGAGAGGGCAGTTCGAGACGCAGCCAATTTGTGCAAGAAAGAAGTCGATTTTACGTGCGGAGGTGAGACGACTGAAATCGATAAAACGATGATCGAAGCATTATCAGATCCGCTGACTCACATGGTGAGGAACGCAGTGGATCATGGTTTAGAAGACCCTCATCAGAGGGTTCAGCTGGGTAAATCATCTTTAGGTCGAGTTCATGTAGAAGCGAAGCGAGTGGGTGGCCAATTTTGGCTCGAAGTGAGTGATGATGGAAGAGGCCTAGACCCGGAGAAACTCAGGCGTAAAGCGATTGAAAGAGGAATTGTGTCCCCTGAAAAGGCATCGCAGATGAGCGATTCTGAGTCCTATCGTTTGATTTTCTCTAATGGATTTTCGACAAAAGATACGGTGAGTGAAATATCAGGACGCGGAGTGGGAATGAACGTCGTAGAAGAGTCGATTCAAAGGCTCAAAGGTCAAGTCGAACTCGAGAGTCGATTGGGTCGTGGTATGACGATTCGGATTAAACTCCCTCTGACCCTTGCCATATTCAATGGTGCAGTGGTGAGGGTAGATCGCACTCGGTTTGTGATCCCGAACTCGGATATTGATGAAATTAGCAGGATTCGCTCGGCAGATTGGTCTAGCTGGGTCACTACCGGAAAGAACCGGTCTACAATCAGGATTCGAAATGAATTATTTGACGTCATTGATCTTCGTCGGTGCCTCAGTAGAACGACTCATTCCAGGGACTTCGACTCCAAGGATGTTCCTGCTCTGTTGACTCGAAAAAATGGGAATCGGGCCTATTTGATCGATGAAATTATTGGAGTTCAAAAGATCGTACAAAAGCCACTGAGCGATGAAATTAAAAGTCGAAGGGGTTACGTCGCAGCTACCTTATTAGGGGATGGTACTCCGGGTATCGTTCTGAATTTAGGTGATCTCGCTGATGGTTATTCCGATTTTTTGGTGAACAGCCGAGCTGCTTGAACTGGGGGAGTATTGGAAACGAACTTAGGATTTGATGAGTTTTCAAGGTGGTTTGAAAGTGAAGTGGGTATTCACCTCACTCTAGAGAAGTGGAATCTGGTTCAAACTAGGATTGGCAATCGTCTCCGCGAACGTGATGCGCGAAATTTTAGAAACTACCTGCAAATTCTTAAAAATGATCCTGAAGAGATGAAAATTTGTATTGAGTCATTAACGACTCACAAAACCGAGTGGTTTCGGGAGATGGTTCATTTTCGGTGGCTTAAGACGGTTTTACAAAATAAACTGAGAAATCAAGAACGGGTTCAGATTTGGTCAGCGGCTTGCTCTACTGGTCCTGAAATTTATAGCATCCTATTTCTTTGTTTGAGAGTCGGCCTTGACCCGAGTCAAATTCGAATTCTGGGAACTGATCTCAGCGAACGCGCGATTCAAGAGGCTTCTGGAATTCCAGAGGGAGACCATTTTGCTCATCACTGGCAGAAGCTCAAACAGATATCTCCTCCGAATTGGAAGGTGGATGAGCTTGTGCGGCGAGCGCTTCGCGAATCTATTAAGATCAGGCAGTTTAACTTGGTGTCAGGTCAGCTTCCAGAGAGAGTCTTGTTTGATGTGATTTTTTTGAGAAACGTCATGATCTACTTTACACGCGATCGAATGGTAGAGGTTTGTAAAAAACTCGCGGGACACCTCCATCCCAACGGGCATTTGATCTTAGGACTTTCTGAATCACTGAATCAAATGATTCCTGAACTGGTGACTGAGGGCAATTCGATCTATCGTCGTGAGAGCGGATTGCTCAGGGAGCCATCGGTTGAAGTTGATGCTCCGCAAAAGAGTGAGGCGCATCGTCGGCGAAAAAAGCAGGCCCATTTTGAGATCAGGGATTTCGACTTGGTTGCTATCGGTTCATCTACGGGTGGAACTGAAATCGTTAAACTGCTTCTTGAAGGGTTTCCAAAAGATTGTCCTCCCATCGTAGTCGTTCAGCACATGCCTGGAAATTTCACTGAAGCCTTTGCAAATCGACTTCAGCAGCAAACGGGGCGGCCGACAGTCGAGTTGAGAGCTCCGTCTGAACTGGTGTGGGGTCATGCCTATATCGCAGCAGGGGGCACTCATCTCACTGTGGAGAAGCGCGGGACTTCGTTTTTTGGCGTGCCGAAGGACGGCCCCCCTGTGAACCGGTTTAAACCTTCTGTGAGTCAACTCTTCGATTCTATGGATGATCTGATGATTGCTAGCCGGAGTATCGCGATTATGTTGACCGGGATGGGGAGTGATGGTGCACAAGAAATGCTTCGCCTGCGCGAGCTCGGTGCACTGACTCTGGGTCAGTCTGAAGAAAGTTGTGCGGTCTATGGCATGCCTCGGGCTGCCGCTGATCTGGGGGCGTTGCAAATTCAGACCTCTCCTGAGGAAATGGTGGAAATTTTCGCCACTCAAGCCGCTTAGGGGCAAGTGAAGTGCTCTCAGCTCCGATGTTGCTTCGTTCCCTTTCTCGTGATGTAACAAAAAGATGACCCTTCACATCCCAGATTATATTCGAAGCCTGGTTCCGTATGTTCCTGGCAAGCCCATCGAGGAAACTCGGAGAGAATACAAGATTAAAAAAGTCGTGAAATTGGCCTCCAATGAAAACCCCTTGGGCCCTAGCCCGAGAGCTGTAGTTGCCATTCGTAAGGGTCTGAAAGACCTCCACCGCTATCCAGACGGAAGTGGATTTGGTTTAAAGACGGGTTTGAGTGCTCACGAGGGGGTTTTTTCTCAAAATTTGATTTTGGGAAATGGTTCAAACGAAATTATCGATCTTTTGATTCGAACCTTTTGCCTCGTGGGTGACGCGATTGTCACTCATCGTGCCGCCTTTATTGCCTATCAGATCTGTGCTCAAATTCATGGCGTAATCTCAGACATTGCCCCAGTTGATGAGGGGCTGAAATGTGATCTGAGCGCGGTGATCGAGAAAGTAAAATCCAACGAGAAGGCAAAAATTGTTTTCTTAGCCAACCCTAATAATCCGACTGGGGTTTATATTCCGAGGCGAGAGTTGGCGGATTTTTTTAAAGAAATGTCGCTGATTCGAGATGGATCTGTCATTGTTGCCCTAGATGATGCTTATGGCGAATATAGGACATCACCCGATTGCCCAAACCCAAAAGAATTCCTCAAAGTTTATCCTAATTTGATGATTCTTAAGACGTTTTCAAAAGTTTACGGCTTGGCGGGCCTCCGTGTCGGTTATGGAATTGCAAGTTCTGAAATGATTTCAATACTCGATAGGGTTCGTCAGCCGTTTAATCTGAATTCCCTGGCATTGATTGGTGCAAAAGCGGCTCTCGAAGATCAGGAGTTTGTCGAGCAATCTCGTCGCCTCAATGTCACTGGCATGAGTCTCTGGGAGAATAAATTAGTTGAAATGGACGTGCCCTTTTGGAAAAGTCAGGGAAATTTCGTGCTGATCAACGCTCAATTAGGCTTTGGGCTATCTGGTTTTGATTTGTATCAAAAATGTTTAACCAAGGGCGTGATTTTACGCCCTGTTATGAACTATGGTTTGTCGCATGCTCTGAGGATTTCCGTGGGTACTCCGGCTGAAAATGAGAGAGCCCTCAAGGTTTTGAGTGGTTTTGCAAAGAGGTAAGGGATGGAGAAGTCGTTCGTAAAAGTTCCAAAAATGGGTCCTGTGATTGCGATTGATGGACCAGCAGGCACAGGGAAAAGTACTGCGACTCGTCGCCTGGCGGACCAGCTTGGATTTGTTCATGTGGACACTGGAGCCCTCTATCGAGCGATTGGGTTTTTAGTCTTGGAAAAAGAGAGACCTGAAGTTGACCTTGTTGCGTCTGCAGTAGATGTGGCCCGCTCAGTTCATCTTGAATTTCAACGAAGTCCTGAGAAAAATCCTGCGAATCGAATTTTTGCGAACGGTAGGGACCTCACTGATCTGATCAGAACTCCTCAAGTGACGATGACGGCCTCACGTGTTTCATCGATCCCAGAGGTCAGGGCTGCATTACTTGGGCTTCAGCGACGCCTCGGGTGTCAAGGTCGTGCTATTTTGGAGGGACGGGACATCGGTACGGTGGTTTTTCCTGATGCCGACGTCAAGTTTTTCCTCAATGCGAGCGTGGATGAGCGGGCTAAGCGTCGGCTCATCGAGCTGGAGGCAGCAGGGTCTGACGCCCCATCCTTTGAAGAAGTCAAGGCACAGATTGTTGAGCGGGATCGGGGTGATTCAACTCGTGCCGTAGCGCCTCTGAGGAAAGCCCAAGACGCGATCGAGTTGGACACGAGTCAACTCACTCTCGATCAAGTGGTTGCTACTATGGAAAAGATGATTGTAGAACGGCTGTAATTGCGAGAGCATGAGAGGTATGCTTCCACGATTTCTCAGGAGTACGTACTTTTTCAAGATTCAGTCTCAAAAGTTTAGCCCTAGGGCGATCCATAAGCTTAGAAAATTTCTAAGCACCCGCCCTGCTCATGTTTTGGTCGTGCGTCCAGACCGGTTAGGGGATGTCATTCTTTCGACCCCGGTTTTGGAAGTGATTAAAAAACGGTACCCACGCGCTAAACTCACATTCCTCGTTCGAGAGACTGTTGCCCCAGTTCTCCGAGGACTCTCCTCTGTGAATGAAGTCATGGTCTACGATCCTGATGGCCGACATCGCGGTTTTAAAGGATTTTGGAATCTGGTCGCTGATTTGAAAAAAAATAGATTTCAGTTTGCGATTACCCTTCAGTCTCATTGGAGAATCGCTGCGGCGACCTATTTTGCTGGGATTACCTACAGAATTGGTCCTGTGAGTAAGGTGCATTCCTATTTGTTTTATAATCTTGGAATTCGACAACGACGCTCCCAAGTAGAAATGCATGAAGCTGACTATAATTTAGAGCTGCTAAAAAAAATCGGAATTCATGTGAGTACTCGAACTGTTCCTACTCAAGTCCACCTCTCGAACGAGCAGGTGAGTCTAGCCAAAGAATGGTTGGAAAACCGGGGATGGCGGGTAGACGGTGGTTCCACTATTGTCATCCATCCGGGCATGGGAGGTTCGGCCTTGAATTGGCCCGAAACTCACTACTGTGAGCTAGCCAGGGGCTTAGTCCAAGAAGGATTTCAGGTGGTCGTGACGGGAGGACCCACTGAGAGAGCGCTTCTCGATCAGGTGGAAAAGTCGATATCGCCCTTCTTAGGTGATGCTCCCGGACGATTGATTTTCTTCAGAAATACTGATGGGCATACAGTTGATTTCTTGGCTGGGATTTATAGCTGCGCGCGACTCGTCGTGGCTCCCAGTACAGGGCCTTTGCATTTAGCGGTGGCCCTTCACATTCCTGTTGTGACATTTTTTCCACCGATCCGAGTACAAAGCGTCATCCGCTGGGGACCTTACTTGGCAGATGATTCACGGGCGAGCATTCTGGTTCCTGAAGTCTATTGTGGTCAAGACTTCAAATGCCTAGGCACCCCGTGTCACTATTATCCCTGTATGAAAAGTTTGACCGTCAAACAGGCGATGGAGCAAGTCAGTTTACAGCTCAGGCAGAATGCGCCGCACCCCTCCCGAGATCGAATCAGCTCAGATTAGATCTCCGTCAGCCAGTTCGGAGAGAACTCGGGCGACTCCCCGTGCACAATTCTGTGATAAGCCGCTTGGATTTCTTGAGTGATGGGGCCGGGCTTGCCCAGGTCACTCCCTTTTCCAATCGGACGGTAATCAATCTCGCGAACCGGCGTGATTTCCGCAGCTGTCCCTGTGAGAAAGACTTCGTCAGCGCACCAAAGCTCATCCCGGGTGAACCGAGCTTCATCGATCGTATAGTTTTTCGAGGTGAGGTACTCGATGACCGTTTTTCGGGTAATGCCGTTGAGAATTGAGGTCAGCGCAGTCGTTTTGATGCGTCCATCTTTGACCATGAATAAGTTTTCACCACTGCCCTCAGTGAGAAAGCCATCCGAGTCCAAGAGAAGTGCTTCATCAAAACCCGCGGCAATGGCCTCGCGTTTAGCCATCACTCCATTGACATACTGACCCGTGATTTTACCCTTGGTCATCGCAGAGTTGACGTGGGGGCGAATAAAACTAGAGATCTTCAGACGCGTCCCGGCATTCTTACCCTGATCGCCCAGATAGCTTCCCCACTCCCAATTCAGGATTGCAACATCGATCGGAGGTTGAGTTCCAGGGTTTACGCCCAGCGGTCCATCTCCAATAAACACGATGGGGCGGATGTAACACTCTTCAAACTGATTGGCGCGACACGTTTGAAGGCAGGCCTGGACCAATTCATCGGGAGAAAAAGGGATCTTGATATCTAGAATTTTACAGCTTTCAAAGAGGCGTTCAATGTGTTCAGAGAGTCTAAAAACAGCACCTTGGCCTGATTTTTGGCGGTAAGCTCGAATTCCTTCAAAAGCCCCTACGCCGTAATGGAGTGCATGCGTAAAAAGACTGATTTTTGCTTCTTCTACTGGAAGCACTGCGCCATTCCACCAAACTTTTGAGCCTCGAGCCATTACCGTTCTCCTTTTTAAAAACTGCTGCCAAGCTAACACCAATTTGATTTTGAGTCATCTCTTGGTGTTGCCTCTCGGTTCATTCGAGGTGTGTCGGTTTTGACCCAGCTGTAATGAGTTCCGATGAAATCAAAACTTGATAAATAAAATCAACATATTTAAAATAGGAGTATGGCGATCTTTGTTTATGAATCTTCAATTTTGAAGAGTGCCCTTCCGAGAATAGCCTCATTCTTGTTTCTGGTGGCGCTCATTCCATTGGGGGGATGCAAAGTCGAGATTTCGGGTGCGGTCTTGAGTGTATCGGGCAACGCTTCGACCTCTGTGTCGTTATCAATGTCATCACCAACACCAACACCCACTTATAGTTCTGGCGTTTGCTATTCCGAGAGGTCTCCGATGGGAGGAGGGAGTGGGACAATCAGTAATCCCTTTTTAATTTGCACCCAGGCTCACCTGGTATCGGTTCAAGAAGATTTGTCGGCTCATTACAAGTTGATGGCCAATCTAGATCTTTCGTCGGTCGATTTTTCTCCCATTGGGTACGGTTTGAGCTTCACAGGAACTTTTGATGGCAATGGGCACACGATCAGTAACTGGAATTACGAGGATCTTGAACAGCTGCATCCTGTCGGCCTGTTTTCGGCATTAGATGGAGGTGCGACGATTAAGAATCTCACTTTGAGCGACTTTTCCGTTCTTTCGTCAGGGACTTCGGGCTTATTGGTGGGCGCAGTTAATTCGGGTTCAATTTTGAATTGTTCTGTACAGGGGGACATTTCTATGACCGGCGTCGCTGGGGGTGCTCAAGGTTTTGTGGGCGGATTGGTCGGGTTGATGTCGTCAGGAATGATCAGTTCAAGTTCGTTTTCAGGATCTATAGCTGCTGAGAGCGAGCTGCCTCAAGCGATAGGGGGCCTGGTGGGTAAAGGTTTGAACCACCCGATACTTTCGGACTCGTACTTCAGAGGTTCGATTAACGCTGGAGCTTCACTGAATACAGAAGGAGTCGGTGGAATTGTGGGAGTCACGAACGATGGAGCCACTTTACGCCGGTTATATGTGGGGGGTACGATCACCGGTCCAAATGTGCCAAAGGGGGGGCTAGTCGGTGCCTCGGACGCTACGACTCCCACCATCGTGAATTCTTATTTCAGCACAGAAAAAACTGGTATCGGTGTCTATCCAGGCACGTTACTGAGCGCTAAAACTAATATCCAACTTCGATCTCAGGCGACTTTTGACGGGTGGGATTTCAGTCGCATCTGGACGATTTCTACTGGTCAGTTTCCGTTGCTTCGTGCCTCACCTTCTCCAACTCCGACTTGTGATCCAGCCGCTGAACCTTTCGGCGGAGGAGTCGGAACTTCAGAGAGTCCTTTTTTAATTTGCGCTCTCGGTCACCTGTATGAAGTGAGTAACGATCTCGCAGCTACCTATCAGCTCGAGTCGGATTTATCTTTGTCCGGTGATGCAGTTATGGTGCCTATCGGAATAGCGACTGGGCTTCCCTTTACTGGGAAATTCGAGGGAAATGGGTATTCGATTTCGAATTGGAGTCCAAGTTTGGGATCCGGATATTCTGTGGGGCTATTCTACGGATTGGGTCAAGGAGCGATCGTACAAAACCTCTCTTTAAAGAATTTTTTCCTCAACAGCGTGAGTTCTAGCTTTGTAGGTGCTCTTGCGGGCACTGCACAGCAGGCAATGATTCAAAATGTGAGCGCATCAGGTTTGAATATTCAGGGCCAAAATGATGTGGGAGGACTCATTGGGAAGATCTCAGATACCACAATCACCCAAGTCAGGATCGACGGGGAGGTCTCTGCAAGTTCAAGGGTTGGGGGGCTAGTGGGGGCGGCCGACTTGGATTCTGATATCAGTGGGGTCCGATCTGAGGCATTCGTGTCAGGAAATCAGTTAGTTGGTGGCCTAGTTGGACTATTGGATGGTTCTAAGATTCAAAAATCTTTTGCTTTTGGTACAGTTACAGGCTTTGACGGGGCCTCAGAGGCGATCGGCGGTCTAGTTGGTGAGACAAGCGGGATCATGGGGTATGCGATTTCCAATAGCGCTGTCGGGGGAGCAGGCATAATTAGCAGCGGTAAGTGGATCGGAGGATTGGTTGGCAAAAATATTTCCTCTGGTCTAACCCCCAACCACTGCTACGTGGCGGCTCCAATCGTCGCTGACTCAGGTATTAACAAAGCCGGTCTTGTGGTGGACGCCGGAGGCTCGTCGACTTTAGTCAACTCTTTTTTTGACAGCGACTTGACTGGTTTAAGCGGAGGACAAACGACGAGCCAGATGCAAGACCAGGAGACCTTTGCTGGTTGGGATTTTGATCAGACCTGGCAAATGCCTACTGGAAGTTATCCTACGCTGCGGTGGTAACGGTTGAGCGAGAACAGTCGGGATTGCCTTGGCTACTCTGCCCTCTATGAAACCCCTTCGCGCGATTGAGCTGGGGAGAGGCGTCTCGAAGCCATCAGTTTGATAATTTCTGATGCGGTTTCTTCTAGAGCTTTGCCAGTGACGTTAAACACGGGCCAGCGCTTATTTTTCTTAAAAATCGCGTTAGCATATTCAATTTCTTGATTCACTTTTTCTGGGTCGGCATATTCACCGCCTTGATGGTGTCCGAGCTTTTGAAGGCGCGCGCGTCGGATTGCAGCGAGATTTTGAGCATCGATGGTCAGACCGATGATGCGTCTTTGGTCGACATCCAGGAGTTCCGAGGGCAAGTCAAACCCTTGAATGAGCGGGATATTGGCTACTTTCCAGCCCTGATGAGAGAGGTACATCGAGAGTGGAGTTTTTGAAGTTCGAGAAATTCCCAAAATAATGACATCTGCTTTTTCGAGGCCGGTGAGGTCTCGTCCGTCATCATGGGCGATGGTATACTCCATGGCGGCGATTCGTTCAAAGTAGTTTTCGTTCACATCGTGGAGGAGTCCGGCGATGGATTTAGGTTCGTATCCAAAATAATTTCCTAATCCCACGAGCAAAGGGCCCAGCAGATCGACGCAGGGGATCGATTTTTCACGGGCTTTATTGGATAAAAATGCGCGCAGGCTAGGCGACACAATGGTGTAGACTAATAGGTCGCGATGAGTGGCAGCATCTTCGCAAATGGCTTCAATCTGCGCTTCGTTTCTCACGTTCTTGTAGCGGGTGTAGTAAATATTTCGGTCACTAAACTGCACCATTGCGGCTTTAGCCATTTGAGCGGCAGTTTCACCAGTGCCGTCAGAGACGACTACAATTCGACGAGTCGGGAAGCTAAAGGGTTCCATTTAAAATTTCCTTTGTGAAGGTTTCATCTAACAGCGCCCCGTCTTTTTCAAGCTCAAACCACCGCGAATGAGGGACTTTCTGACTTTGGTTTTTAAACCACGTTCTTTGTTTTTTGACGAGTTGTCGAGTTGCGAGTTCGACCTCATCCCGTAATCCATCGAGTCCAGCTCGAACTTCTCTGCCTTGGGGCTTCTCCCCAGTCAGGTGTCGGACGACCTGCGCATAACCGACCGATTGCAAGGGGCGGCATCCTGGAAACTGGGTTTGAATCCACTTCACTTCATCGATCCATCGACTTTGCACCATGAGCGCAGTTCGTTCTTGGATTCGCTGATGCAATTCTGGGTTGGATCGGTCCAAAATCCAAAGCCGAAATCTCGGATCAGGTTCTTTAGGTGTTTGTGCTTGGAGTTCAGTGGGAGTTTGCCCGGAGAGCTCAATGAGTTCGAGTGCACGGATCAGTCGATAGCGATCGGTAGAGCCGATGCGTTGCGCAGATTTCGGATCCTTCTCTTGGAGTTTTGCGTAGAGAGCTGCAAGATCAAGGGTCTCCAGCTGGGCCCGAATCGCGGGGTCGGCAGCCGGAGCGTCCCAAATTCCAAAAAGGAGAGCTTGCAAATAAAAGCCTGTCCCTCCGACGATGAGTGGGAGTTTTCCTCGTTCCTGGATGTTTGCGATCGTCGCTTCTGCTGCACGGAGAAACTCGCCAGCAGTAAAGGTTTCATTCGGCTCGCGAACGTCGATCAGATGATGACGAACTTCATTGAGCTCTTCAGAGGTAGGCTTAGCCGTCCCAATATTAAAATGTCGATACACCAGGAGACTGTCTGCGTTAATGATCTCGATCTCTGGATGAAGTCGGGCCCACTTCAAAGCAAGAGAGGACTTACCCGTAGCGGTAGGGCCCGTTAAGATTCCGATGGGTTTATTTTGGATGCTCATAGCTTCCGTTGAAACCACTCTTCCAGCTTTCTCATGGGGACACGAACAACCGTGGGGCGCCCATGAGGACAGTTCCAGGGGTGCTCGCAGTGGAAAAGATCTCGAGTGAGTTGCTGCGCTTCGATCAGAGTGAGAGAGTCACCTGCTCTGACCGATGAGTGACAGGCCTCGCTGGCGAGGGACTCAAAAAGGGTTTCATCCATCAGCAAACCTGGATCCGAAAACTCCATCTCAAGGAGCTTTTCGATCAAGTTTTTGAGACGAACTTTTAAGTTGCGATGACCCCACTCAGTCGGGATGGAGCGAAACAAGAGCGTATCTTCTCCAAAAATCTCCACTTCGAATCCTAACTTCTCTAGGATGGGCAATCGAGTCTGAGCCAAAACTCCTTCGGTCTCTCTGAGTTTTACGGTCTCAGGGATCAGCAGTGCTTGTGCGGTTCGTGGAGTGCTTTCAGACGTATTTTTGATTCGATTTTTTAACTTTTCGTATCGAATGCGCTCGTGTGCAGCGTGTTGATCAATGAGGACGAGTTCATTTCCATCTTCATAAACAAGATAGGTATGAAACAAGATGGTGCTCGGTTGGCCGAGAAGAGCTTGAGGAATCGTGGGTTGCGGAAATTCAAGTGCGAGCGGTTGGAAACTGGGCTCGGGCTGATCTCGCGGTGTCAGTTCTTGGGGAGGTTCAATGCGAAACTGGGATGCAGCGACGGCCCATGACGAGGCAGGAGTATCCGTTGGGACTGGCTCGCTCGATCGCGGCGCAAATGACGACCGAAATGGGGCTGGGTTGTTCGCTAAGTGGGTTGGGAAAGCCCGTGCGATTGGGTCTATAGCTTGGCTGGGGGTGTCGTCCGTAGAGAGAGCAGGCGAAGAAATGAGATCAGGAGTGGCCTTGAGGGGCACCCGAGCTGGCGCTCCTTTCTGAGCAATCATTCCTTTGACGAGGTAGTCTAAACTGGTAAATATTTTGCCTTTTTCTAAAAACCGAACTTCAGCTTTGGTTGGATGCACGTTCACGTCGATAGCTGCTGGGTTGATTTCAATGAAGAGTGCCAGCGCCGGGAATTGACCGGGTAGGAGGCTTTGCCGGAATGGGGCCATCAGGGCTTGCTGGAGGAACCTGTCGCGCAAGGAGCGCGAGTTAACAATCTGGACGAGTCGTCGATTTTGGGGCGAGCTTAATCCTTGGAGCCAATAGAGGCGCATCTTGAGCCCACGATCACGAAATCCATCCTGGTCACTTTCTGCAACAACAACTGGAAATTCTTCGCCTTCTCCGAGCACTTCTCCGACTCTCTCGAGTTCGGATTGCGGCCTTAAGTTTACTAAACGGCGCTCGCCACTGAAAACCTGAAAACCTACGTGAGGGTAGGCAAGAGCAAGGCGCTCGACCCACTCGCGGACCTGAGACACTTCGGCTGCCTGAGATTTTAAAAACTTAAGCCGAGCAGGGACTTGAGAGAACAGGCCGCGGGCTTGGATCCTCGTCCCGTGGGGCGAGTTGCAGAAATGACCAAAAGTCACTCGCTTAGCGCTTGGGGGAGTCAGTCCTCGATCAGCGACATCTCCTGCGACGAGTTCATAAGCTCCGTCCCCCTCAGGCGTGCGCGAGATGATACTGACTTCCGAAACGGCGGAGACACTCGGAAGGGCCTCCCCTCGAAATCCGAGGGTTGCAATGCGGTCTAGGTCTTCTAGGGAGGTGAGTTTGCTGGTGGCGTGGCGCTCAATACTGAGGGCTAGATCACTCGGCGTCATGCCGCGCCCATTGTCGATCACCTCAATCAAGTTTTTCCCCCCGTCATCGAGGCGGACGGAAATTTCCGTTGCCCCGGCGTCGAGGGAGTTCTCTACGAGTTCTTTAACCACGCTGGCGGGTCGTTCAATCACCTCGCCGGCAGCAATACGCTCTGCCACGGCGGGGGGGAGTCTTTTAATACGGCCTTGGGAAGTCACGCCCCCGTTCATACTCTTTTTTTGGGTACGGGTCTATTCTTTCCCAAATCCTTGAACTAAGGTTGAGGGTATGACCTGCTACGAAACAGAGACCCAAAGCCATCTGAGAGACTTGGCGCGCAAGTTTGCTACCAAGGAAATGCTCCCTCACATCGACCAGGACGAAAGGGATGAGAGATTTCGTCCCGAGTGGATTCGGGCTCTGGGTGAGCTCGGGCTCACAGGGGTCCCGGTGGTTGAGGAGTATGGCGGGGCAGGGTTGGGGTACCAAGATTACGCCGTCGCCTTGGAGGAGGTAGCCCGGGTCAGTGCAGGTTACGCCATTAGTCTTGCTGTAACAGGCCTTCCTCAGGTGATCCTTAGTCAGTTTGGGAGCCCAAAGCAGAAGGAAAAATGGATTCGTCCCCTGGCTGAAGGTCGCGCGATTGGAGCGTTTAGCTTATCCGAGGCAGGATCTGGGTCGGACGCAGCTAGCTTGCGGACAACAGCTCGTCGCGATGGGGAATTTTATGTTTTGCAGGGGACTAAGCATTGGGTGACCCAGGGTGATTTTGCGGACGTCATTTTAGTGATGGCCCGAACCGGGGGAGCTGGCCCCAAAGGGATTTCGACTTTTATTTTAGAAAAAGGCACGCCTGGTTTTCAGCTCGGTAAGCGAGAAAAGAAAATGGGCTGCCATGTTTCTCACACGATGGAGCTCGTCCTGGACAACGTTCGCTTGCCTGCTGAGAATTTAGTCGGGGCCGAGGGTGAGGGATTCAAAGTTGCAATGACTGCGCTAGATAGTGGTCGAATCACCATCGCTGCTGCCGCCTTAGGGATTTCTCGAGCCGCGATGGATGTTGCCATTCATTACGCTCAGCAGCGAATCCAGTTTGGCAAACCGATTGGAGAGTTTCAAGGTGTGTCGTTCCTGCTTGCAGATATGGCTACCCAATGGGAAGCTGCTCGTCTTCTGGTTCATCGTGCTGCTCAACTCCACGACCAGGGCTTGCCTTTTTCCCAGGAAGCTGCGATGGCAAAGCTCTTTGCAACTGACATGGCGATGAGGGTGACCACTGATGCAGTCCAAGTTTTAGGTGGTTCGGGCTACACTCAAGACTTTCCAGTGGAGCGCTATATGAGAGAGGCAAAAGTGCTTCAAATTGTCGAAGGAACTAACCAGATTCAGCGTCTGATTATTGGTAAAAACTTGCTGGAGCAAAAGGCTTAGCAAAACAAGAGAGGGTGGATTTTATGGCAGTTACAGCATCTCGTTTGGGAAGTGCACCCATTACGGTGGATTGGTCTCATGTGTTGATTAAGCGTGAGCCAGATGCCGAGTCTCTCAAAGAGGCTTGGTCCAAGCTCAAATCGCGCTTTCATAGCGGAGATGTCGGCTTTTTTGACTGCCCCGTGAATCTGGAGCTCTCACAACTGAAAGAATCCGAAGAACTCGCTGAGTCTATTCTCCGTAAGAATACCTTTAGCGATTGCCTGTTTCTTGGTATTGGCGGTAGCGCTCTCGGTCCTCTGAGTCTGT
>CANHSO010000016.1 GCA_947463705.1 Bacteriovoracaceae bacterium | reverse complement strand
CTCGTGCGCCACTTGAGCTCCTCGACAAGACGATGAACATCTCCACGGGTCAGCACAAGTCCATCGACCTTCTGCGAATCAAACTTTTCCAGATCTAAATACCAGGCAGCGAGAGTCGTCACCGTACCCGCAACGCCCACCAGTCTAGCATTTTGAGGAAGCTGAGCACGAATAGGCTGGAGATCAGCCAAGGATGTATCAATCGCATCCTGACAGGCCCAGAAATCCTCATCTCGCACAGGATGTTCCGAGCCGGCAATTCCCGGAAAAAATCGCTCTGTAAACCGGACTGAGCCAATATCAAGACTCTTGGCGGCCATGCCATTCATCAGCTCTGTGCTTCCGCCTCCGATATCGAGAATTGCGGAAGACACGGCATCCATTCCAGGTAAGAGTCCACCCAAAAAAGTGAACCGAGCCTCTTGATCGCCACTGATGGTTTGAAAACAAAATCCAATTTCGGATTGAATTCGTTCAAAAAACGCAGCCGAGTTTTGGGCATCTCTCGCTTGGCTCGTCGCTACGCAAATAGCCTGACGAGGCTGCACCCCAAGCTTCTGGAGAACTTCGGCATATTCCCTCAACGCCCCTAGGACTCGCTCCATGGCATTAGGCTGAAAAAGGCGTTTCTGATCCACTCCCTCCCCTAATCTGACCACACGCGCAAGGTCTGCGAGAACCTGAGGAGTTTCATTGCGTTCCGACTCTTGGCGAACGACGAGAAGGAGACAAGTATTCGTACCTAAATCAATTGCAGCTTTGATCATGGATTAATTTTTTGCATCCGAGCTTGTTTTTGAGTCAGCACCTGACTTTTGCATGTTGAGCAGAACTTTCATTTTGTAATTTTCTTTTTCAAGAGCGTCGGCTTTCTCTTTCCAGTATTTTAGCTCTTGCTCAATCTCAGCAATCTTCTTGTTCCGCTCGGCAGCCAAGGAGTAGTACCCCTCAGAGAACGTTTCAGACTTTGGGCTAAAAACGCCAACGCGAGACTCTCCATCAACAATCCCACGGACACGAAATTGTCCCCCGTCAATCGCCTCTGCCTCAACCACTTGGACATCTGAGGCTTTGCCTGGATAGGCCTTATCCTGCCAATAGCGAGCGGCAGATTCTTTCGCTTGGTTTTTTGCCTTTTCACTTGAGCAGGCTCCAAAAATAAGACTGCCTGCCAAAATCAAAACGATCGAGCTTTTATTGAATTTCATTACATCACTCTCCTTAGATTGAACTAAACTATTCCCCAAATACGCAGCCTATCGAAATAAACCTTTGAACTTATTCTGGATCGCATCTGAAACTCCGGGAGGAGCGTTGTTGAGCAGTTGCCCAGCCCTCTTAATGAGTTCGCTCTTCGCTTTGCCAGAAACAGCTTTGCCAATATTGCTCAAAGCGACCTTGGTGAGTGCCTCTGGAATCTCAGTCGAAGAATAACAAGGATTGGTCAAAGTACAGCCCACGTGCAGGGGAAAGTGAACGGGTGCCGAGCCGTCGGCAAATACAGGGGCAATCTTAACTCCAGCCTGATCAATTGAGATGTCTCTCAAATGAGTCAAATTGTAGGTGTCCGTGAGCTCCCAGAATGCATCCAAGCTGTAGTCCTTGAGGCCTACGACAGTCTTGCCTTTCAGATCGAAATTTCTCCCCTGCTGACCCTTAGCTACGAAATTTGGAGCAGAGAACTTGGCATTTTCAATTGAGAAATCGGAGGTCACTTCATCAAAACCGCCTGAATGCGAGGGCAGATTTCCCATCCCTTTACCTTTGAGCTGGGGAACTTTATCTCCAATTTTCACCATGGCCTGATCAACCGCAGCTTTCACCATTTTCATGATATCGAGGGTTGAAAACTCCGCAGGCTGAACCTTGAGATTTCCTTTGGCTTTCAGGTTTGACTTCGCAGCTTCCACGTTGAAGCTCATCCCTTGAAGGTCCATTCTAAAATGACCGCGACCCTTCATGGTATTTTTGAACATAGGGCTGCCAGCTTCGCCTGCCTGGGCAAAATCCAATCCTTTAACATCCAAAAAGCCTTGGTACGAGGGCATTGCTGCACCCAAGTTTAAGGAGAGCTTTGATTGAATGTCACCTTGGAAAATCCTCAAACCACATTGATCCATCGAAGCAACCCAGCTCTTGAAACCGAGCTTGCAGGCAATTTGAGAAATCTGGATTTGCTTAGCCTTGAATTTTCCAATTTGAATCGAGAACCGACCATCGATGTCGCCAACCATCGGAATCTTGCGAAGTTCAGCCACTTGAGCATCGTAGTTCACAGCAGGCACCTGCTTGGCTGAAGACTTGTCTCCCTGAGAAACTCCCCCTTTCGCCGCACTCGCGACCGGAGCAGAAGTTGAGGAAGCACTTAGATCGACTAATTGATCTACATCAATTTGCTCGGCATTCAGACTTAGGCTGACATGGGGCTTTTTAAAGCCCACAACTCTGCCCGTCAACTCGACCTGACTCCCAGGAGCAGCCATCGTTACTAGAATCGAGTCGATTTGATCTGTTTTCACATGAACTTTGCCGTTCCAGCGCGGTTGGACCTTGAGCATAGGAGCCTTAGCGCTTAAGTCTTTAACGGTGAAGCTCGCCTCATAAGTTGGCTTTTCGCTCGTCCCTTTAAATTGGGCACTGAGTTGAGCCGCCCCCCCGAGATCGAATTGAGCCAAAGCAGGAACGAGCTCTACCCAAGGTTTGAACTGAATTTCGTTCGTCGCAATAATGAAATCCAACTGAGGTCCAGTGACCGCACCTAAACCCTTCACGGTCCCCTTTGTTGTGAGCTCTGCGTTAACAAACTGAGCCTTGAAGGCTTGAATCTGAACTTCATCAGGAAGAACAGTCAAAGCCAAGTTACCCCTCGCAGGAACCCCTTTCTTCTTTTGGAAGGCGTCTGGAACTTGAATCTCCAAATCATCCGCCGTGAGGGCCGCCTCGAGGGTTAAGCTTCTAAAAGTCGATCCTTCAAACAAGGGCTGTGCTTTTCCGTCCAGGCGAATCGGACCCTGAAGGGATAAGGTTTTGCCCATCTTCGTGTTGAGATCAGTCCAAACCGTCAGCTTCACAGGATGACTCATGGAGAGATCTTCTAGCTTGAGGTTGAAATCTCTGATTTCAGTCTTAAGATCGCTCTTTCGATCATCGTAAGTCAGAAGAGCATTCTTCAGCTCGATCCCCAAACGGGATTGAAGCGCAAGCGCAGGAAGTGCGACTGACTGAGTCGCATCAGCAGTTTTAGCTGGTGAATTAGCGGGGGCAGTAGGCGCAGAAGCCGGGACTCCCTCGGCAGCCGGCACCAGACTCATGACATTGAATTTACCTTGTGGATCACGAGCAAGATGAATCTCAGGCTGATCCATCTTAAAAATAAGATCGGGTGAACCAGAAAAGATCGAAGAAAATGGGAGCTGAAAATAGGCATGATTGACGCTGAGGATCTCTTTTTTAGAAGAGTCCACCAACTTCATGCCGCCCACTTCCACCCAAATATGTCCCCAGAGCGACAGAGAAAGCTTTCCAAGTTGGAGCTGTCCTCGGATTCTCTGATTCACGGCCTGTTCAAGTTGAGGGCGGTAGCGATCGACTTGAACAAAAAAGGGTGTGACTACGATCAGCGTGACTAAGAGACCCAAGAAAATCCCAAACCGAATCAGCCACTTTTTCATTTCCGCCCCTCTTTTTGGTCTCGGACCTCACCTAGCCCAAGAGTTTTTTTCTAATCAACTCTCCAAGGAGAGCCGGATTTGCCTTGCCGCCAGTTTCTTTCATCACTTGGCCGACAAAGAATCCCAGTAACTTATCTTTGCCAGATCTAAAGTCAGCTGCCTGCTTAGCATTAGAATCAATCACCTTTTGAATGACTGGCTCCAGAGCGCTGACATCACTCACCTGGGTTAGGCCTTCGCGATCGACGATCAAGTGAACCGACTCACCTGAAACCCAAACCAACTCAAGGACCTTTTTAGCACCCGTGCTTGATAAGACTTGATCATGAACCAGACGAACCAGATCTGCAATATGTTCTGGCCGTATTTTGCTCTGGTGGATCTCAATTCCTTGTTCATTAATGAGCCGAGAAATCTCACCCGTCACCCAGTTTGCAGCTGGTTTGGCTAAAGCTGAAGATCCGAGTTTTTGAACCACCTGATCAAAAAACTCAGCTAGAGACTTAGACCCTGTCAAAACGCCAGCATCGTAAGCAGAAAGGCCTAAATCAGAAATCAGTCTGCTCTTTTTTTGTTCCGGCAACTCGGGGAGTCTGGACTTAATTTGGTCCACCCAAGCTTGGTCGATGATCAATGGAATCAGATCTGGTTCTGTAAAATACCGATAATCCTGCGCTTCTTCTTTGGATCGCATGGAGATCGTAATGTCTTTATCCGAGTCATAGGTCCGAGTTTCTTGAATCACTCGCCCCCCAGAACGAATCACCTCGATTTGGCGGGCGATCTCGAATTCAATGGCCTTCTCAACAAATCGGAACGAGTTGACGTTTTTAATCTCAGCTCGAGTACCGAAACGAGTTGAACCCTTAGGCATCACGCTCACATTAGCGTCACATCGAAAGTTACCTTCTTGAAGATTACCATCACAGATTCCGAGATACGTCACCACAGCATATAACGCGCGGAGGTAAGCACCTGCTTCTTCGGAGGTTTTCATATCAGGACCACTCACAATTTCAATCAAAGGGACACCTGCACGATTCAGGTTCACCAAGGAGAAGTCGGCCATGTGAACGTTTTTCCCAGCATCCTCCTCCATATGAATTCGCTGAATCGGCACCTTTTTTGAGCCGGTGCTGGTCTCGATATTGAGCCAACCGTTTTCACAAATCGGGAGTTCGAACTGGGTGATTTGATACCCCTTAGGCAAGTCGGGATAAAAGTAATTTTTCCGGGCAAATCGATTTTTGAGATGAATCTGACTATTAGTCGCCAAACCGGCTTGAATCGCAAACTCGACCACTTTCTGATTCAAAACGGGCAAGGTTCCAGGATGCCCCGCACAGATCGGACAAGTGCTAGAGTTGGCGGCGATTTCACCCACACTCTGCTCTGCAGGAATACGGGCACGGCACCCACAGAAAATTTTACTCTCTGTGGATAACTGACAGTGAACTTCTAAGCCAATGACTGCTTCAAATTCTGGATGCATTTTTAAACCTTAGACCTTTCAGGACTCAAATCCATTTTGAAATGCGTGGGCCGCAGAGATCAGCCGATTTTCTTGAAACGGTGCTGCCATGAGGTGAAGACCAATAGGCAATCCCTCCTCGTCTGTCCCGCAGGGCACGCTGAGAGCTGGAAGTCCTGCTAAGTTCGCAGGGATCGTGAAAATGTCGTTCAGGTACATTTTCAAAGGATCGCTGTTTTTTTCACCTAGCTTAAACGCGGTTGTCGGGGAAACTGGCCCCACGATCAAATCTACTTTCTCAAAAGCCTGGGTAAAATCATCGACAATTTTTCGTCTCACCTGGCATGCCCGCTTAAAGTAGGCTTCTGAATATCCACTTGAAAGCGCGAAGGTTCCCAAGATAATACGACGCTTAACCTCAGAGCCAAACAGAGATCGGGACTTCATATAGAAGTCATTCAGATCTTTGGCCTGATCCGAGGCAGCGGGTCTTTGCCCAAATCGAATCCCGTCAAATCTTGCTAAATTGCTGGATGCTTCAGAGACTGCAACAATATAATAAACTGCAACAGCGTATTGAGTATGAGGGAGAGAGATCGGAACAAGCTTTGCTCCCTGTTTTTCAAACCATTTTAAAGAGCTTTGAATGGATCGATCGACCGCTGGAGCAAGGCCCCCTACGAAGTATTCTTGGGGCACGCCAATTCGTACTTTTGACCAATCGGTGGGTAACCGTGTTGCCGCCACTGTATTTAATTTTTCTTGATGGATCGAGGTCGAATCCAATGGGTCATAGCCCGACATCACGTCCATTAAGAGAGCCGCGTCCTCGACACTCCGGGCGAAGGGACCCACCTGATCTAGGGATGACGCAAAAGCAACCAGACCAAATCGACTTACCCGACCATAGGTCGGCTTAATTCCAACCACCCCACAATAACTTGCGGGAAGGCGAATCGATCCCCCTGTATCACTCCCTAGAGAAGCAAAGCACAGGTCCGCTTTCACGGCAGCAGCTGATCCACCACTCGATCCGCCTGGAACACGATCAGGATGAGTAGGATGACGGACCGGTCCAAAAGCTGAGTTTTCGTTTGAACCGCCCATCGCAAATTCATCTAAATTGAGTTTGCCCAAGGTGACAGCCCCAGCCTTCTCCAGACGACTGACACAAGTGGCTGTGTAAGGTGCCACATAGGTCTCCAGCATTTTTGAAGCACAGGTCGTTTTCACCCCGTCCATCGTCAAATTGTCTTTGATCCCCAGCGGGATGCCACACAGCGGGAATTCATCACGAGGAACACCACCGTGCTTAAGAATCAGATCTTCAGCTGTGCGGGCTTGCTTCAAAGCAAGATCATCGCAAAAGGTAAGATAGGCGCCAGTCTGGCTTTTTTTAGCCGCGGCTAAGTACTCTTGGGTCAACTCAACTGGAGAGAGTTTCTTGCTCTCAAATGCGGAGTGAATGTCACGAATGGTGCGAAACGAACTCAGATTTGCCATAGTTTGAATACCTCAAAAAAGAGATGAGAAACGGGTCCGGAACCCATGAGCCCTCAAGTTATAGAATTGGGGGGACTTTGTACCCGTCGTAAAGGACCTCAGGGGCTGACTGGAGCACCTTGGGCTTGCCTTCAGCATCCTTAGGCGAGGCCAAAACCACGTCAGGTCGCAGCGGGGTCGGCAACTCGAAGGGGTGACTCATCGGCTCAACCCCAGCAACATCGACTTCCTGCAGCTTTTCCACGTATTTGATGATTTGACTCAACTGTGAACTGAACGTCACCATTTCGGTTTCAGACAGCTCTAAACGGGATAAAGCAGCCACTTGCTTAGTCAGAGATTCATTTACGTCTACCATGGCTCATCCATATATCAGTCAGAAGACGAACTGCAAATGAATCTGGTGAGATCACGATTCGTTAGCTTTTAGGACTCTGAAGACTCGGCATAAAACTCGCTTCAAGTGCAGGCGTCATTACTGGATGATGGGGGTGTGCATTTTGATCAAAACGATTCGAATCTTAGTCCTATTTTTAGTTTTTTTTGCATCATTTTATAGTAGAGCTGCGCAGGCATCAGAGTGCGTTAGGATTTATTACGACGAAAAAAAATACGCGCTTCAATTGCAAAACCTGTTAGCCCATTTCCCTAATTTTCGGACGATCACTTCACCCATCGAAAAATACAAGTCCGGCCAGCTCGGCCAATGTAGAGCATCGTTCTACATTGGGAGTTCGAGCACTGCGAAAATCCCCGAAGACTTCCTCGAATCACTAGAAAAACGAGAAGGTCGATTCATGTGGATCGGTAATTCAATTCAACAACTGGGCAATCGACTTCCGAGACTCAGTGGCTTTCACTTTCGAGGCGTTGCTGGGGTCGATCTAAAAAATCTCGATCCTGAAGGGGTCCCAAGCTTCTTTAGAAATGTTACTTACAAAGGCGAAATTTTCAGAAAATACGCTGAGTATCGAGATGGACACCTCTACGCCTCCACCAAGATGAGCATCTTAGAAAAAGTGAATGAAGAAGGTACAGCTCTAGCTGAGGCGAGCCAAAGCTATTCGGGCGAACGAATGCCCTATGCAGTTCGGAGAGAAAATTTCTTTTACGTCGCAGATAATCCCTTCAGCGATGTACACCCAGATGATCGATACCTCGTTTTTAGTGATCTGATTTTTGATGTTTTAGGAGTTCCAGCTCAGAGAGAAGACAAGAAGAAACCAGCTATTCTGAGAGTCGAGGACGTTCATCCCTGCGTCAAGGTCCAAAACCTCACTGATATCGTAGCCATCGCGAACGACTTTCATATTCCATTAAACATCGCAACCATCTCGATCTGGGCGGATCCCATGCATGCTTCAGGACTTTGTCCCGAGGCATGGATGCCTTTGGACCACAGACCTAAATTAATTGAGACGCTCAAGGAGGTGAAGCGGACAGGAGGCTCGTTGATCTGGCATGGAGTCACACACCAGTATGAATCTGAAAAAAACAGTCGCACTGGAGCTTCCGGTGATGACTTTGAATTTTGGAATGCTCGGGATGGAATGCCGGTGGTTTTAGATAGTCCCTCTTGGTTGCTCGATCGTCTTGATCAAGGTTGGGGTGCCTTAACTCGAGCGGGGTTCGCTCCGCAAGTTTGGGAGGTTCCTCATTATAGTGCCTCTCCGTTGGACTATTTGATTTTTGGAAAAGTTTTTTCCTGGAACATCGGTGGAGTCAAGCTCATGCCCTTCACATCGACGAACTACCCGACATCATTCTCATCGGAGCTTGAGTATGCCAATTCTGGCCTAGCCGGATCGAACGAGCGAAAGGCCGCTTTTCGTGACTTTAAGGTCTCCGGCGTTCTCACGGAAAAAGGATCTCAGAGTTTCCCGTTTGAAATTTATGGTGATATCTTTGGACAGCGAGTTCTGCCGGAAAACCTGGGCTATCCCACATCACTCGCAGGCCCTGACGGAGTCAATGCTGAAACCCTTTTAAAGCGCGCCCACAGGAATCGAGTGATTCGAGATATTTGGGGATCCTTTTTCTTTCACCCTTACTTATTGGATCAAGGCTCAAAAGAAAAAAACATCGCTGCACTGAAAAGGCTCATTCAAGGCATGATCGACGATGGCTACGAATTCATCAGCGTAGATGAGTTTATCAGGGACAAGAAAAATATCTTAAGGCCAGAACCAATTGATGAGAGCTAGTCTCGGTGAAGTGAGTCCTATCCAAAATAGCCGGCAACATACCGGAGAAGGAACTTCTTTTGCGGGCCACGATGAAATGAAATTGTGACCTTCTGATCCGTGCCGGTTCCCTCAGACTCTACAACCCTGCCGCGACCATACTCGGGATGAGTCATTTCGCGCCCCACCCAGCCCTCAGGGTCTGAGTATGTTTTTGGGGTCGAAACTTGAGAATAACCAAATTGTCGTGATGAGCCGACTCTAAACTCCTGGACTCGATTGCCGTAGGAGAAATCTTTGACTTCGAGGTACTCGTCCGGGATTTCTTGAAAAAATCGCGAGGGTTCTTGGTAACTGACATCGCCCCAAATGCGGCGAATGACGGCGCCCATCAAGTAGAGGACTTCTCGGGCTCGGGTCATACCGACGTAACAGAGGCGGCGTTCTTCTTCGATATCTTCATCGGATTCTTCGCCCCAGTTTCTCACCGATGGAAAAAGCCCGTCCTCCATACCTACTAGGAAAACGACGGGAAACTCGAGTCCCTTGGACGAGTGCAAGGTCATGAGTTTGACTGAGCTTGCCGAGGCTTCAAGTTGATCGATGTCGGAAGCCAGAGTGGATTGCTCGATAAAAAGACTGAGAAGTTCTTTCTTTTTCTCGTCTTTTTGAGCTTCGTTGAGGTTTTCGACCTGATCCTCTTCGAACTCTTGAAGGATCGTATCGAATTCCTCCAAGTTTTCAATTCGAGCCATGGATTCTTCCGTAGCCTCTTCCCGGAGCTGACGGACGTACCCAATCTCATCCAGAATATGGTGATAGAGCTCGGAAATCAGGAGAGTCGGCTGAAGCTCCATGAGCTTTCTAAGAATCTGAACAAACCCACTAATTTTCTTGGCAGTCCCAGCTGAGGTCAACTTCGGATCGGTAGATGCTCTTTGCAGCACCTCCCAATAAGTCACTGGCTCAGCTCGATTTAAATCGAGGTAAAACTGATCCAATTTTTCCAAAGTGGTCTTACCAATCCCCCGACCGGGGACATTGATAATCCGCTTTAAGCTAATAGAATCGGAGGGGTTCACAATACACTTCAAGTAGCAGAGGATATCCTTGATTTCTTTGCGATCGTAGAACCGCAGCCCCCCTACGACTTGATAAGGAATTTTCTCACGGCGCAGAACATCTTCGAATTGACGGCTCTGGGCGTTGGTTCTGTAAAAAATCGAGAAATCGTTATAGGCGCGATTGTTTTCGCCTAGGAGTCGCTTAATTTCGGCCACAGTCATTTCAGCCTCAGCCCGCTCATCAGCCAGTTGAGCCCGGATGATTTTCTGGCCCTCTTCGTTTTCGGTCCAAAGAGTTTTATCTTTTCGCGAGCGGTTATTGCGAATCACACTCCCGGCCGCGGCGAGAATGGTTTTAGTGGAACGGTAGTTTTGCTCGAGCTTCACCACGTGACAGCCCGGATACTCTTTCTCAAAATCGAGAATATTACGAATGTCAGCTCCGCGCCACTTATAGATCGACTGATCCTCATCCCCAACGACGCAGATGTTTTGATGACTCCCCCACTCCTTAGAAGCCAAGACCGAAAGGAGAAGATATTGAGCCCGGTTGGTATCTTGATACTCATCTACGTGGATATATCGAAAGCGTTTCTGGTATTTTTCTCGGACATCAGAATGGTCTCGCAAAAGGCGATAGGTCATGCAGATGATCTCACCAAAATCCAGCGCCTGATTCGCAAAGAGCGATTTCTGGTAGTGTTCGTAGACACGAGCCACTTGACGAGAAAAAAGATCCGTCGCCCCTGCCTTTGCTTCACTGGGCTCTACGGCGTCACACTTGGCGCGGTTGATCGCCCCTTGAATGGCCTTGGGGTTAAAAGTTTTGTCATCGATCTGAAGGGCCGACATAGCAGACTTGATCAGACTGAGCTGATCCGAGTCATCGTAAATTGTAAAAGGTTGAGTGAAGGGCGTTCTCACTAATTCACGTCTCAAAAGGCGCACACAAACGGAGTGAAAAGTACCGATCTCGGGCTCACCCAAGTGTCCACTGCCTGAGGATCGGAGGTTTTTTTCGACTCGTTCTCGCATCTCGCCAGCAGCTTTATTGGTAAATGTCACAGCGAGGACTTGATAAGCAGGGACCTTCAAGACGTCAATCAAATAGGCGATTCTGGACGTGAGCATTTTTGTTTTACCCGAACCGGCTCCGGCCAAAACAATTTGAGGGCCCTCTGTGTGGAGGACTGCTTCTTTCTGCCGATCATTGAGCTGATTGGTCAATTTCTCTACAGACGACTGCGCATTGAGAGATGAAGCCCACGAATTTCCAAAATCATCCATTTTTCTCTTTTGGCACAAAATCGAACGATCTTCTACCCACTTCGCGTTCGTATGCTAAACGAACATGAGAAACAAGCAGCAGCCCCACAAGCTTGTGATCCGCACCCAGCACAGGGAGGCAGGGAAACTCATCCAACCAGTGTACTACGGATTTCAATGAGTCCGTCAAGTGCACAGTTGGGGTTTTAACTCCAAACCGATAAGCAAGGTCTTTGGCCTCCATCACTTTTCGATGAGTACTGCGCTCCTCGGGCTCAAGTGAGGTTTCAAATAAAATCAGGTCCGTCGTCAGTAGACCCAAAAAACGTCCATCACGACTCACAACCGGTAAAAATGGATAATGCGACTGGGACGCCCGAGCATGGACTTCTGCTTCGGTCTCATGTTCGTGAACCGAGGTATAATCGGTCACCATAGCGTTTTTAACGAAAATAGAATTCATCACACTCGTGGAGCGGCCGAGATAAAGCCCGTGTCCGCGCGCCACCAAGTCGTACTCCAACAAGGGGCTCACCCTGAGCAGATTCCGTACTCGGATTGCCAGCCAAGCAATACACCAGACCGGTAAAACGAACTGAAACTCTTGAGTGAGCTCAAGCGCCAAGATAGCTCCAGAGAGCGGAGCATTTAAAACCACAGCCCAAAGCGCGGAGGCTCCGGCTAGGCCTGCAGCTGGGGCGAGATTTAAAACCTCCTGAGGCAGTACCTGAAAGACGGTACACCCCATCACCGCCCCTAAACTGACTACAGGCCAAATCCAGCCGATCGTTCCTACTCCTCCTACTAAAAGGGAAACAATCAGAAACTGAGTAATGAGAACAAAACTCATTTGAGACAAACTGAGTTTCGACCACAAAGCATGCTCCATGATAATTTCAGGAGCCACTCCAAAACCTACACTCACCCAGCGCACAAAAAACAAAAGAACAGCAGCACCAAAAAGCCTAAAGCCCACATTGAACTTAAAAAGAGTGTTTAAGCTTTCGTGCGTATATCGGATCACAAAAATAAGAAACGCTCCCATAGCGCCACCCACGACTCCGACCAAGAGCAAGCCTACCCAGTCCGTCCAATTCAAAAAATTGAAATGGGGAAGTACTCCATGAAATCCGACCTGAGGAAGCAAAAATCGAGAAGTCAGCCAACGAGCTCCTAGAAAAGCAGTCAGTGCGCTCATGGCTGCAGTCAAACTCCGTCCGCCGATCCCCAGCTCAAACGTGAGCAAAAGGCCAGAAAAGGGTGCCCCAAATGCAGCTCCCACAGAGGCCGCCAGGATCGATCCTACGTGAGTTCGCCTTTTTTGTTCAAACCATTTCACCGAAAATGCGTCGACCCGCATCTGAATAGCCTGCATCCATTCGATAGCCGCGCCCTCAGCGCCAACCAATCCACCGACCAACGAGAGCAAAAACGAAATCAGCCCATGAACGGCCCAGCTCAATGAAGTCCCTTGAGCCACTGGCTTATGGACATAAATTAAAAGGTCTGCAAGCCCGTGGTATTGAGAATCTCGAAATCGGCGATCTAGAATCCACTTTTGTAAAAGCATCGCCAAAACGCCGACAAGCAAAATCCAACCTGGAGAAGCAAGCCAAGTTCCCTGCAAATAAGCCCTGAAAGCAGCAGGGAGTGAAATCAAAATAGCCGTAATGATCCCAATGCCAATGGCCTGGATCATTACTCTACCGTAACACTTTTAGCCAAGTTACGCGGTTTATCCACATCGGTTCCTTTCAGTACGGCCCGACGATAACTCAAAAGCTGCACAACCGGAGAGAGAACGAACGGTAATAAATCCGGATCGATTTTCTGACTTTCCCGAGGGAGCGGAATCCAATAGTCACAAAGTCGACTCAATTGATGATCATCCGCGTCGCCCACTCCGATGACCTTGGCTCCTCGAGCCTTGACTTCCTCCAGGTTTGACCCCGTTTTCTCGCGCCAACTGTCCTTTGGAGCAAGAACGACGACAACCATTTCTGAATCAAGCATTGCAATAGGTCCATGCTTGAGCTCCCCCGCAGCGTAGCCCTCAGCGTGATCATAAGCAATTTCCTTAAGCTTGAGCGCCCCTTCAAGCGCAATAGGAAAGGAATGCCCACGACCCATAAAGAAAAATCCGCGCACACCGGACATTGGAGTAGACTTTGGAGTTAGAGCATTCACCGTGGCATCAATTCGTCTCACCATTTCTGAATCAGGCTCAAGCCCCTCAGCAATCACATGCGGCAACTTAACCACGTCTTCGAACAAACGATTCAGCTCTGAGGTGGATCGAGTCTTCCTCTCTCGAGCGAGATAGCCCGCAAAAAGCAAAAGAGTAAGGAGCTGAGAAACAAACGTTTTAGTAGCTGCCACACCAATCTCGGGCCCGGCTGAAGTGTAAAAAACCGCATCGGCATCCCGAGAGATACTACTTCGACGAACATTAGATATGCCTAGACATGGAATCTTTTTAACCCTCAATTCTCGCAGAACAGCGAGAGTGTCGGCGGTCTCGCCGGACTGAGAAATTCCGATAACAACTGTACCAGGTCGAATCACAGGGTTGCGGTAACGAAACTCACTAGCCAGATCAACGCTCACAGGGATCTTAGCCCAAGACTCTAGCCAGTATTTACCCAATAAGGCAGCGTGCCAAGAAGTCCCGCAGGCAAGCAAGACGAGCTCTTTTGCATCCTTAAGGATGTCAACGCCAGGCTGAGCAGCCAAGGTGAACGGTTCTGGGCCGTTTCGGTCTACTAGGCCATTCAAAGTATCGATTAAAGCTCCGGGTTGTTCGTGGATTTCCTTAAGCATATAATGAGGAAAACCTGATTTATCGATTTGCTCCAGAGACCACTCGAGATGGGTTGCTTCACGTTGAACAGGATTTCCCGTATCGAGATCTAAAATCTTCAAGCCCTGAGCAGTTGCTACAGCAACGTCTCCGTGCTCTAGAAAAATGACATCCTGAGTAAACGGCAGCAAAGGCTGCGAGTCACTCGCAAAAAGAGTGCCTCCCTCAGGATCGAGGGCCACAACGAGAGGCGAACCATTGCGAACGCCCACCACCAGTCCCGGCTCCTTTTCCGACATCACCACGATGCTGCACTGCCCACGAATTTTTACAAAGCTCTCACGCACAGCGTGAACGAGATCA
Organism: Bacteriovoracaceae bacterium; assembly: GCA_947463705.1. Taxonomy (GTDB): domain Bacteria; phylum Bdellovibrionota; class UBA1018; order UBA1018; family UBA1018; genus CAINWE01. Next base: position 11,267 of record CANHSO010000016.1, on the reverse strand, counting down.
CGGCCTTCCTCCATGGCTTCCAAGACCAAAAAGCCGAAGAGCTCACTATCGGTTTCAGACTTAGGGAGATGACCGCGAGTCATCAGATCATTTTTGATTTCGCTGTAATTCTCAATGATGCCATTATGCACCAACACGACATGCCCAGTTTGGTGAGGATGAGCATTTTGAGTCGTTGGTTTACCATGGGTCGCCCAACGGGTATGTCCAATCCCACAGGTGGACTTCTGTAACTTTTTAGGATCGTCTTGAACGAGTTTTTCAACGTTTTCGAGCCGACCTTCCGACTTTCGGATCTCGAGTTTGCGATCTAAAACCAGAGCAATTCCGGATGAATCATAACCCCGATATTCAAGGCGCTTAAGCCCATCCAAAAGAACCCTGGGAGCGGATCGACTCCCTACATAACCCATGATTCCGCACATGATTAATCCCTCAGTTTCTTTGCATAATCAGGCTTATTCACCTGTCTTGCTCGCGCAATTGCCAATGACCCAGGCTCAACATTCTGGGTAATCGTGGAGCCAGATGCAATATAGGCACCTTTTCCGATGGTGATGGGAGCTACTGCTTGACAGGCGCTCCCCAGAAAGACGTCATCTTCAATGACCGTCTTATGCTTTCTCTGTCCTTCAATGATTCGTCCATCGAAGTTGCAAGTTACGAATCCGCAACCAATATTGACTCGGTCACCGACAACAGCATCTCCTAAATACGATAAATGGGCAATACTGGTCGAAGACCCCACTTTCGTTTTCTTGAGTTCTACAAAATTTCCAATTTTTGAGTGCGCCCCCACCTCAGAACCAGGTCGAAGGTGGGAATTAGGCCCAACTTGAGCAAAAGAGTGAATGGCAGAATCTTCAGCCACAGTTCCTGCTTTGATCGTTACGTCAGCCAATATTTTGACGTTTTTCAGAACGGCATGAGGTCCAATGGTAGATCGATCGCCGATCTGAGTAGTCCCTTGCAAAACAACTCCTCCGTCGATCGTCACTTCGGCACCCAGTGTCACGAGGCACTCAATCCTCACGGACCTGGGATCAAGAAACTGCACACCTTGAATGGCCCATTTTTTTATACATTTCTCATTAAAAATTTGGCGAGCCTGTGCCAACTCCCAGGGATCATTCACGCCCCTGAGTAGATCCGCATCAGCCCACTCTAAAGCAGAGACTCCAAACCCACCTCGAGAAGCCATCGCCACAAGGTCGGTCAAATAGTACTCGCCCTGAGCATTATTAGGAGTCAGCTGCTGGAGAGATCGACTCAAAAAATCTGAATCAAAGAGGTAGATCGACGTCGCCACTTCTGCAATCCGCCTTTCTTCGGCGCTTGCATCTTTTTCCTCTACAATTCTCTGTACTGATATTCCATCAGAGCTTCTCACGATCCTGCCATAACCGCTAGGATCGACGAGGGAACACGTCAAAACTCGAAGGACCGAATTAGACTCTAAAGGCGCTCCCACCGCTCGCACCAACGAGTCAGAAATCAATGGAAGGTCACCCGGGAGAACCAAAACAGGTTGCTTTTTTTTAAGCCTCTCAACTCCCCACTGAGCATCCAAAGCACAACGAGCGGCATGCCCAGTCCCTTTTTGCTCAGCTTGATGAATAAAAGTGATCTCAAGCTCTGAAAAAAAAGGCTCAGAGCGAACGTAAGCTTCGACCTGCTCTCTCCCGTTCCCCACAACAAGACCAACCGAGGCACGAGGACAAACACTTCGAACTTGATTGAGAACATGAAATAGGAGCGGTTTTCCCGCTAAATCATGCAGAACTTTGGGCAAACTCGAACGCATCCGCTTGCCCATTCCCGCAGCCAAAATTAGAACTCCCATGTCTGAAACGGATTTAATTTCGTTTTTCGCACTCATCCCCCTGGCCTACCGGAAAATAACAGCTTACTCAAGTCCCACTTCAACTGTCGTAGCTGCCTAGGTGATAGTTCGCATTGACTGACAATTCTTTCAGTTGATATTTCTTTCAATTCCGAATAAAACCCGTTGTCAAACTGTAGGATCAGGTTAAAATAAAACGGATTCTGAGTGAGGGGATCACTCTTAAACGGGGGGAGAAAAAATGGACGCGAAACTTGTAGCAAAATACAAAAAGCTACTTCAGGAAGAAAAGCAACGAATTTTAAACAATTCGAAAAATGCTCTAAAAAACGAACTTGCTTTGTCTCCTGATGATTTACCTGATGAAACGGATTTAGCAGCTAGCGAAATCAACCAAAATCTAGTCTTCAAGCTACGTGATCGAGAGAGGCAACTCCTCAGCAAGATCGACGAGGCCCTCGCAAGAATGGACGAAGGGACTTTTGGTACTTGTGAAGACTGCGAAGAACCCATCGAGCCACGACGCCTCGAAGCTCGCCCAGTTTCTACTCTTTGCATTTCCTGCAAAGAGCGCCAGGAGCACCGAGAGAAAATTTACGCTTAATGTCATAACTTCTTGAAGGGTCTTTAAAAAGTTTTATCTAAAGACCCCCCTCCATTTGACCGAACCATTAAACAGAAATTGAAATTGGTTTTGGGCAACAATTAGGAGGCAAGATGGTAACAAACTATGACGGTGAACAGGTGGAGATCCCAGAAACTCTTCCTATGTTGCCCGTAAGGGACATTGTAGTTTTCCCGTATATGATTATTCCCCTGTTCGTCGGAAGGGATTCTTCGATCCGAAGTGTCGAAGAAAGCCTAGCTCGACCTGACCGATTGATCCTTTTATCATCTCAAAAGGAAATCACAGACGAACATCCAGCTCCAGACGCTATCTATCGCACCGGCACGGTCGCTATGATCATGCGTATGCGAAAGCTCCCGGATGGACGGATCAAAATTTTGACACAAGGCCTCTGCAAGGCTAACATCCAGAATTTTACGCAAACTCAACCTTTCTTTGAAGTCAAGATCAACAAGATCAGTGAAACGAACTTCGGTGATATCGCTGAAGTCGAGGCAATGATGCGAAATGTCCGAGAACAACTCGAACGAGTCATCTCTCTCGGCAAGGTTCTAACCCCTGACATCTTGATGGTCTTAGACGACATTACCGATCCAGGTCGACTTGCAGACCTCGTAGCATCCAACCTCGGCCTAAAGGTCAGTGACGCCCAAGCAATTTTAGAAACTACGGATGCGACCCTTCGATTAAGAAAAGTTCACGAGATTCTAACCAAAGAAATCGAGGTTCTCTCGATCCAAGCCAAGATTCGATCTCAAGCGAAAGATGAGATGACTAAGTCTCAAAAGGAATATTTCCTCAGAGAACAAATCCGAGCCATCAAGACTGAGCTGGGCGACACAGATATCAAGGGCGAGGAAATCGGTGAATTAAGGGAAAAAATCCTGAACTGTAAAATGCCTCAGGAAGTCGAACAAGAATCCCTTAAGCAGTTAGGACGACTTGAGAGAATGCATCCCGATGCATCTGAGGCTTCAATGCTCCGAACCTACATCGATTGGCTAACCGAAACCCCATGGAGTAAGCAAACCCATGACAATCTTGATCTGAAACGAGCAAAAGCAATTCTGGACGAGGACCACTACAATCTCTCAAAAATTAAAGAAAGAATTATTGAATACCTCGCTGTAAGAAAACTCAAAGACAAGATGAAAGGTCCTCTCCTTTGCTTTTCAGGCCCTCCAGGGGTCGGAAAGACGTCTTTAGGAAAATCGATTGCTCGAGCACTGGGACGAGAATTTGTTCGCATCTCCCTTGGAGGAGTAAAAGACGAGGCCGAGATTCGAGGACATCGGAGAACCTATGTGGGCGCATTGCCAGGTCGAATTATCCAAGGCCTAAAGCAAGCCTCAAGCAACAATCCAGTTTTTGTTCTCGACGAGATCGACAAACTGGGGAGTGACTTCAGAGGTGACCCTTCAGCAGCACTACTCGAGGTATTGGACCCCGAGCAGAACAATTCTTTCCGAGATCACTACTTGAATGTTCCCTTCGATTTGTCTAATGTGATGTTTATTGCAACTTGTAACGTGCTCGACACGATTCCGTCCGCCCTCAGAGATCGGATGGAGGTCATCCAGCTCTCCGGATACACAGAGGAAGAAAAATTCTTCATCTCGAAGAAATACATCATTCCAAAGCAAATCCACGAGAATGGAATCACACCGAACCAAATCCAAATTGAGGACGATGCCGTCAAAACCGTTGTGTCCCAGTACACCCGAGAAGCAGGACTTAGAAATCTAGAGCGCTGTATGGGAACCGTTTGCAGGAAAACGGCACGATGGGTTGCTGAGGGCAAGACCGAAAAAACGATCATCACGCCAGAACAGATTTTCAAGTTCCTCGGCCCAGCACCTCACACTCGAGAGGACGAGCAGGAGAAGGATGAAGTCGGGATTGCAACTGGTCTTGCCTGGACCTCAGTAGGTGGAGAGATCCTTTACGTCGAAGTAACGACCATGAAGGGAAAAGGCGGCGTGACCCTCACCGGTCAGCTCGGAGAAGTCATGAAGGAATCTGGTCAGGCTGCCCTAGGACTCATTCGCTCTCGGGCTAAGGACTTTGAGATCAACGAAGATATCTTCTCTAACATCGATATGCACATTCACTTTCCAGCGGGAGCAATCCCTAAGGATGGACCTTCAGCAGGGATCACAGTGGCTTCGGCAATGATCTCCCGCCTGACAGGGATTCCACTTCGAAGAGACGTCGCAATGACCGGCGAAATCACCCTTACGGGTAGGGTTTTACCGATCGGCGGACTCAAAGAAAAGGCCTTGGCAGCGATGAGACATGGAATCAAGACTATCGTAATTCCTGAAAAGAATAAAAAGGACCTCGAAGAAATCCCAGAAGAATTCCGAGATCAACTGACCTTTATCACGGCGAGAACGATTGACGATGTCCTCAATGTCGTTCTGACCGCTCGCCTTCCAAAGCTCAAGATCAAAGGATCGACCAATCCATCGCGGGAAGAAAAATCCAAAGTAGCGAGAAAAAAGGCGATTTCGCATCGCTCTGGATTTGATCGAGCTGCTTAAACTATACAAAATAAATGAGGGCTGAACCTTTAGGTTCAGCCCTCTCTACTTGATGACTCGAGCTAATCGTGCGAAGACCAAGGTATGAACTCGCTTGAGCTGCTCGTTTGCCTCCTACTGGTAGCATTTTCTGCTTATCTGTCCGCATCAGAAATCGCTCTATTCAGCCTTTCAAGATTCCAGGTAAAATCGATCAAAGACGAATTCAGGAACACCCATCGAACTATAAAGAAGCTCCTAGCTGACCCGACTGGCCTACTGATCACAATTCTCATTATCAATGAAATCATTAATATCGCTCTTTCTTCCATGATCACGGAGGCCGTATTTCAGACTGAGATCTTGCGCCCATTCTTGGCAGGTCGTCTTCCTTCATGGGGGGTGAAAACCCTCCTAGGAATCCTCATCAGTTCGCCCATTATTCTGGTCTTATGTGAGATCACCCCCAAGGTCATTGCCGCCCGACTGAATCGATATATAGCGGTATTAACCGTCGGACCACTCAACTTTCTTTACGAAGCCTTCAGACCGGTTCGAGGGTTCGTTCAGTTGATCTTGAGAGTTCTATCAGGCTCACTCAAAAAAACTCGAAGGGGAACCCATAGCAATCCAGAAAAAGATCTCATCCTGAAGGAGTCCGACTTTCTCCTCATGGTCGAAGAAGGTCACAAAGAAGGGGCTATCGGCCAAAGCGAGTTTGAATTAATCAAAAATGTATTCGAACTTGACGATACAGCTGTCTCAGAAGTAACAACCCCACTCTCTCAAGTCTTAACTATTCCTGCTCATGCATCATTTCAAGAGGCTCTCGCTGCATTTCGTGATCGTAAATACTCACGAATACCCGTAGTGAGCGGAGACAGAAGAGAAATTGTAGGAATTCTCTACTCAAAAGACTTACTCAGAGCAAAACTTGACCCAAGTTTCTCAGTAAAAACTGTTGCTGACTTGATGCGAAGGCCTTTTTTTGTACGTCCCAGCCTAAGATTAAATGTACTCTTTAGAAAGTTCAAAAGACAAAAAATCCACATGGCGTTAGTAAAGGAAGCAGAGGGAGACGTCATTGGCGTCGTCACGATGAGCGATCTACTCGAGGTAGTTTTTGAAGATCTTTTTGCGACAGAATCATTTCGAACAGCAAACAAAGATACCAATATTGTCTACCCTTATAAAAACCAGAAGCCAGTAAAACACACGAGGAATAAAATATGAATTTAACGCCTCTTCAGTTGTTCTTCATGGTTCTACCCCTTTTGCTAATAGAGGGTTTTTTCTCAGGATCTGAGATTGCACTTCTCTCAGCAGACAAAGTTAATCTCAAGAAGCAAAGCAAATTAGGTGATCGTGGAGCAGAACTTGCCCTTTCACTAGCAAGTCGCCCAGAGAGAGTATTTTCCACCACTCTTTTAGTCACGAGTCTTTGCGTCATCACAATTTCAACATTAGTATCCATTTTTTTATTGGATCGACAGGTCGCTTACCCTAATCTTTTTGCAGTTCTCCTCACATCGCCGTGGGTGGTCCTATTTGGAGAGTTAATTCCAAAAACTCTCTATCAACGCAACTCAAAGAAGATCGCCCCTTGGGTTGCCTATCCAGTCTCATGGACCTATTGGGTCCTATTTCCCCTGACCAAGCTCATAGCCTACTACACCACCCGACTCTCCAAGCTCATTGGTCCACTTGAAGAAGTCCTCGCAGGAAAACAGAAAACGACACGAGACAGTATCAGGGCTTTGCTCTCCTACAGTCCGAACGAAAGTGAAATTAAGTCAGTCGAAAAAACAATGATCAAGCGCATTTTCGATTTTAAGGACACTGAAGCTAAAAATGCTCTTCTTCCTCTCGTTCAAGTGGATGCCATTTCAGATCAAGCCAATATACAGGATGCCTTGATCAGTTTCGAAAAACACCGCCACTCTCGAATGCCTGTTTATTCAAATAGAATTGACAATATCATAGGTATTCTTGAAAACTCTGATCTCTTGGGAACCAGCGACCTCAGCGAATCGATCAAACTCTATATTTCTCCCGCCCATTATGCAGCCGAGACCCAATCCCTAGAGGATCTATTGAGTGACATGAGATCTGAAGATAGCGAAATGGTTATCGTCGTCGATGAACACGGAGGAGCAGTCGGAATTCTAACGTTCGAAGACATCGTCGAGGAAATCGTCGGTGAGATTAGCGACGAATTTGATTTCGAGTCCCTTTCCTACAAGGAACTTTCAGAGCAAAGCTGGAGCGTACAAGCCAAAATGGAAATCCAGCAAATCAACGAGACCCTAAAAGTTGATCTCCCTGAAGGTAATTACGAAACTCTGAGTGGATTCTTGCTCCAACAGTTTGGGAGGATCCCAGAACCAAGGGACGAGCTTTTTTTTGACACGCCAACCGGTTCTTACAAGTTCACTATTCAGCGAGCCACCGAACGACACATTGAGCTCGTCCTCGTCGAGAGGATCAGGGAGATACCCAGGTCGTAGACTAAGGGACTAAATTCCATTAGTCTTTTAGAAAATCGTTTGTACAATAGGAGATATGATCAAGACGATCCTGGTAGTGGACGATATCGCTTTCGTAAGAAAAACCCTAACTGAGATCTTTACCGAGGCCCATTATGAGGTCATTGGTGAAGCCGCGGACGGTAAAGAAGCAATTGACCTATTCAATAAGCTCAAACCGGATTTGGTCACTCTAGATTTAGTCATGCCAAAAATGAGCGGAATTGAGGCCGCGCGTCAAATCATAAAAAGCGACCCACACGCCAAAATAATGATGATCACCGCCATGAGCCAAGAAAACCTAGTCATGGAAGCAATTAATGCAGGAGTCCGCGATTACCTTTTAAAACCTTTTGCTGCTCAAGATGTTCTCAGAACTGCTGAGCGAATCTTGTTCGGCGACCATCTAATCAACTCCAAACCACGGAGTACTTAGGAGTTTATGAATAGCAAAAACAAATCTATCGTACAGTCATCTCTGAGTAACTCAGGTCTACTCCCCATAAATGACTCGACCCTACTTCGCACGAACGAGTTCAGGAAAATCCTTCCTCAGAGCTTTAATTTTTATTCGCTCGGCCAAGTCGTTCTTCAACAATCACCAGGCAGAATAACAGATCAAACAGGCAAGACCGAAATTCTCTACATAATCGAAGGAGATACTAAGATTTTCATGACCTTACTGCTCGACTCAACCCTTGATTTATCAATCTACTCAGAAATGGGCAATATTATCGCTGCCCGCGTGGCTTCAACTCTAGAGCAGAATTCCAATACAGACTGGATGATCACCCCTCCAGTCTGTATTCAATCCAATGAAATTACCAAGACGCCCCAGCCAATAGACTTTTCACAACTCTACGAATACCATCACCTAATCGACCTCGAGACCATCGCCTTTCAAGTGTTAATCACTCTAAGTCACCAGAGAGAAGCTGGAAATGCTTAGCCTAATTAAATTCATCGTTAAGTGGAGCTTAATTTCATTCATCACTTTGACCCTCGGCAACTGGGTACAATGGAATGGCAGGAGCCTTTCAGAGATCGTTAGAATAACGATGACTCCAATAGAAAAAAGCAATTTCACAACGGATGTACAACAGTGGGCCAAAGGCCTCACGCGTGACGCACGAAAGGGATTCCAAAGCAGACTTGAGATATCGTCTCTACCACAAGCAAAAGTTCGGATTGAAGAATCTCTGCCCTCAGAGCGACAAAGACTGAGAACGCTCATCCGTGAGCTCAGTTCTTCAGATACTGACAAAGACTAGCGGGCTGACGAACTCAAAGAGCCACGAGCGGACGACCGAGGAGCTACTTGAGCCGAATTCTTCTCAGCGACCAAGACCTTTGCCCCAACTTCGTCACATCGCGTAGCGGAACCAGAAACAGCCCCATTTCTCCAAGTATCTACTTCTCCAGTAGATGGAACCAGTGATTGATTTCCTGCCAATGCACCTTGCGAAATAGAAAGCAACGCCACAACAAACAACAGTACTTTTTTCATAACAACTTCCTCAACAACTTTAATAACCACAGCACAACAACAACTAACTACTGACACCATGTGTCGAGACAGACCTATTGCAAACCCGATACCAGAAAACCAAAGAAAAAATAATCAAGACCAAAAACGTAAGTACTTATAATTATTATAATTAAATAAAAAAATTTAAGTCTTTCAAAAATTAACGCATTGTCACGATGATTAAGGACCTAACAACTGACCAAAAAATCGACGGAATTATTTTAAAAAATAGCTAAAAAAAACAAACAGAAAAGAAAACTAATTAAACTATAATGATAGGTACTTTAAAAAGTTTTCTGTAAAATTGTCCCGTCCCAGCCAAACGACCGCACTTTTAGCCACTTCAGTCCCACCTTTTGACCGCACCTGTTTTTAGTCGAGTCCTGGAGCCAAATCTTCTAAGGGAGAGCCGTAGAGGAGGTCTCACAGGATAGTGCGACTCGTCTGAAGCAATGACACCAGAAGCACTCTTGGGACCCTAGAGAGCATGTTCGCGGAGATGGGTGGGGTACCCTCGCGACTCACGTCGGACCATCCAGAATGCTTTTGCATTGAGGCCTCAGATGTTGCGGCTAAGCGGTTGCTGTTTGGCGGTCCAAAGAAGCGAAGATAAAAAGATTCAGGTGTCTTTTTTCAGAGCCAAGGGGAAGGGGTTAGAGTCAGAGGGATGAAGCCAATTTAGGTTCTGTAACTGCAAGAATTCCCAGCCCCATATAACCTCCGCCATAAAGCCTCTAGAGGCCCCACTCGAAACCGAGAGGTCCACGCATGGGCGAGAAAAATTTGTATGAACCAAAGCACAAAGGGCGCGACCAGGAGCTTCGAGCGCCCCCAATAACCGTACTGACCCAGTCCATGCCCCCCGAATACGAAAAGACCCACGATGGATTGCATGATATAAGCACTAAACGCGACCTGGCCCAATTTCCCAATGTACCAAAAAGGAGTCCGTAAGATTGACGTTTGCGAAAGCCAGATGAGGAGGATCACCCACCCGAAAGCTACCCCTGCCGCGCCCACCATGTGCAAAGCCTGTCCAATTAGCCACGCGCGGGGCGCGAATCTCGCAGTTATATTGACCCAAATGCCACCCGCAGTGATGAGTAAGCCAACGAGGAAAAATCCGGTTGCCATTCGAGCGTATTGCTTCGGATTCTCGAAAAATCTGGACTGAACCGCAGCCATGCCCAACAACATACATCCTGCAGCTTGCCAGCCGGCCTCAAGCGCAGTTCCAATCACTTGATTCGAAAAGCTGAGTTCTGCTCGCAGAGGCAGCTGGGTAATATAATCTGAACGAAACACTGCAAGCTCGCGCGCCAAATCGATATCTGTCACCGTGCGCGCGAGTTCCAGCCGCCAAGAGTCGGGTAAGCCCTCATAGGTTAACCCCAGCAGGAGTAGTGTGAGTGGCGCGAACATCAAGAGCCCTAACCCCGCACGAAGCTGCCGATGGCTCGACCATAAGCGCGCAGGGAATATCAGAAAGCCAACCACTGCATAAGTGAAGAGAATGTCACCTACGAAAATCAAGTAGCCGTGGAGCAGACCAAAAACGATGAGCCAAGCCAGTCTTTTTTTGCCTTGACCACCGACCCCAGCCAAGACGAGTGAGGCACCAAAGAGCATGGAAAAGATACTGAGAAATTTTACATCAAAAAACAGCCGGGTGACATACCAGGCGATTTGATCGCACCCCTCAAAACCGCCGTAAACAAGCGGGTTAAAGTAGGCTGAGATCGGAAGTGCGAACGCCTGAATATTCATGATGAGGATCCCGAGCAATGCCGATCCTCGCAGAACATCAATGGCAACGATACGGTTCGGCTTCAGGCTGCTCATACACCCATAAACCCTAGCAGGCAGGTTAATAAAGTAAATGCCTAAGTGTAGAATTTCAATCTTGGGAACCGTCTGATTTCACTTTAGCGGAACCGTTTCGGAGCGCCGGCGACGTTGTTACTTTTTTTGATCTGAGTTTTCCACCAATTTATTTTTCCTAAGATGCTTCCTATAGCTCTCACCGGCTAGATTGAGTACAATTCCAGGGGGCTCCAGTCGATCGACTAGCGCATCCAGGATCAAGAGGTCAGGTCGGACCATTTTCTCTCGGAATCTCAAGTAAGTTCCAGCGCCTCGAGCAATCACTTGATGCTCCAGGAACTCAGTCACCGTAGTGAAGAGTACTGTTTTGCCTCGTTCGCAGGCAGCTAACCCTAGT
>CANHSO010000015.1 GCA_947463705.1 Bacteriovoracaceae bacterium | reverse complement strand
GAATGAGACAGATACTCACTTTTTGCTGTCTTTCGATCTGCCGGGCGTCAAAAAAGATGAAATTAAAATTGAATGCCGTGACAATCGAGTGATTGTTTCAGGTGAGCGAAAAAAAGAAAAGAAAGAGGAAGTGAAGGGCCAGATTTCTCAAGAACGATTTTATGGTGCTTTTACCCGTACTTTTACGTTGCCCAGTCATATGAACTTTGATCAAGCCGAAGCAAGCTTTGAAGAGGGTGTTTTGCAAATCGCCTTACCTAAGGTTGAAGTATCCGAAGCTAAGCAAATTCCAATCAAAGAAGGCAAAATGCTGTTGCATAAGAAAGAAACTAAGTCTGAAAAAGCAGCGTAATGAGTCCTAAGAGCTTTTTTGGCTCATCTGGCTCAAGGGTGGGATTGGCATTGAACTTGAAGTAGTATAGGAATATCAAGTGAGGGATTCGAAAGAATCTCTCACGAGATTGGAAGTGGAGAGACGATCATTTTTCCACTTCTAGCTTTGGGTGAATGTTTATTTCTTGTTTCATCTGAGGAAGACTCTCGATGTACCCAAAAACATCAGGGTCAGAAAAAGTGTCAAAAGCGCTTCTTCTCTGAGAGACGGCAATTCGAACTGTCTCGGTGGTCGGGCTGGCAAGAACCAACGCGAGAGCGAGGGATCAACACAGCGAAGATCATGACTCATCAAGAGGTTCTGAGTCCAGGGAGTTTAAGGTGTCGGACGTCAAATTGGGAGTTCGATGCCGGTCTGTTCGAGAATTAAACGAACTCGAATGGGCGATCTAGCTCGCTTGATCGAGCGGTCTATGATCCATTGCAATGAAAACCGCTGAAAGAGCCTGAGCGGTCTGGGGGTCGGAGATGCTGATACCATCTCCGACCAACAGTTTTTGCAGATCTTGATGACAGGTGCATGAATTATATTCATATTAAAATAAAAAAGAAAAGCCAAATAATTAAGTGGTCAGATTTAACCGAACGAAAGAGCTCGATCTGCCGCATTTATGACTGCCGCAATTCGTGCCGAATTTTGAATGCCTTCAATGCCGAGTCCTGCATTTTTAATTTCCTGGATGTGGGACTGAATGCACGAGCCACACCCAGTCAGAGCAGAGATTGCTAGGCACATGAGTTCAAAATCAACTTTTGGGATGCCGGGTTTTCCGATGAGGTTCATCCGCAGTCGAGCAGGAAGTTTACGGAGCTCAGGGTCTTCGGCCAGATGGAGAAAACGGTAGTAGACATTGTTCATCGCCATCAGTGCTGCCGCACCTTCTGCTGCTTGCATAATTTCTGCTGTGAGAAGTGCTGAGTACTCTTCTTTGATGCTGTTCGTGATTTTTGAATTTTGCACAGCATAGGCGCAGGCAAGAGCGATGCCGGCTCGCTGGCTTCCAGTGAGCCCCGAGATTTCGGGTGATTTTAAAATTGAGTCGAGGTTGAGCCGAATGTCTCGACCGGACTCGGGGATCATTTCGATAAGTTGAGATAAGTTCACAAAAGTTCCTTTCTGATTTCTCCATAAGAGAGAAATTAAGTTCTTATAGTGATTAAATTTTGATCGTATCTTTGCCCTTTTCCCAATTGCAGGGGCAGAGTTCATCGGTTTGGAGTCCGTCCAAGATCCGCAAAACTTCTGCTGGATTTCGTCCGACATTCATGTCGGTAGCGTAGACAAATCGAATGATTCCATCCGGGTCCACGATGTAGGTCACGCGTTGTGCTACACCCTCATTTTCGTCAATAATGCCGAGAGCTGACGAGAGTTCTCGCTTTACGTCGGCGACCATGGGAAATGGAAGCGAGTTGAGATCCTTGTGGTTTTGTCTCCAGGCCAAATGCACAAATTCAGTGTCCGTGCTGACGGAAAGAACTTGGGCATCGCGATCCTTGAATTTGCCATTCAGATCGGCAAAGCCTTTGATCTCGGTTGGGCATACAAAGGTAAAGTCTTTTGGGTAAAAGAACACAACCAGCCACTTTCCTTGATAGGATTCTGGGGATACGTCGATGAATGCAGTTTTGGGATCGTTTGAGACCGTAGCTTTGAGTTTAAACTGTGGAAACTTCTTGCCAAGTCCTAACATAAATAGCTCTCTTTCTTCGGTGAGGGGGTTTTGGCCTCACTCTCTGGTAATAGCATCGCAAGGATTCAGAAATTAATAAAATTGATTGTTTTTATGATTCGATAGATCTATCCTATTAGATATAGGAAGTGCTTAGAATGATTAGTCTAACTCAATTAGAATATGTACTGGCAGTTGAGAAATATCGACACTTTGGCAAGGCTGCCGCCGCTTGTTTAGTGACGCAGCCGACCTTGAGCCAGCAAATTCAAAAGCTTGAAGATGAACTAGGACTGATTCTCTTTGATCGAGTTCAAAAACCAATTCTGCTGACTCCAGCGGGAGCTGGATTTTTAGAGCAAGCCAAAATAGTGATGCGCGAACATCAAAGATTACTCCATCTGGCCAAAAAAAGTACTGAGGAGGTGAGCGGTGATTTTCATCTCGGGATCATTCCTACGATTTCAGGAGACTTGATTCCCCTTTTTGTTGATGAATTTTCAAGACTCTATCCAAAAGTGGATCTGTTTATTGAAGAGCTCAAAACCGCTTCGATCCTACAAGAACTTCAGGAAGATCGCTTGGATGCCGGAATTTTGGCGAGCCCGCTAAGACAAGAGGGAATGAAGGTGCATCCGCTCTACTATGAGTCCTTCGTTCTCTACCTATCGCCAGGGCACCCACTGACTCAGAAAAATGAAATTGAAGCCTCTGACTTGGATGGCGCAGAGATGTGGATGCTCTCAGACGGAAATTGCTTTAGAAATCAGGTGATTGATTTTTGTTCGCTGCCGGTGCGCGGTGCAACCTCTGTATTAAAGAACATTCATTTTGAGAGTGGGAGTTTAGATACATTGCGTCAGTTGATTAAAAAAGGCTCCGGATACACGCTTCTCCCTTACTTGATGACGAACAGAATGGGCACTCAAGAAAAGCGTGATCAGGTCCGCACTTTTGAAGAACCGGTCCCAACCCGGGAGGTCTCTATCGCTTACCGCAGAGATCATTGGAAATTAGAGATCATTGCAGCAATCGAAACTGTGATCGCAGGTGTTCTTCCTTCTGAATTGAGTCGAACTCAGTCGAACCACTTTCAAATTCTTGAAGTCGGCTAGGACTTTCAGAGTTTGTTGTGAGCGACCTTGAGAATCACTCTGCCAAGCTCGGTGCTATTGACGGGCTTGGCGAGGTGGTCTTGGAAGCCAGCAGCTAGAGCTCGTTCAATGTCATGATTGGCTGCGAAAGCAGTTAATGCAATGGCCGGGATAGTACCGCCTTGATGGGGACTGAGCTTTCGAATTCGCTGAATCAATGCGTAACCATCCTCAATGGGCATGGCAATGTCACTCACAAGAACATCAGGGACTTCGCTTTGAATGACAGTCCAGGCTTCCCTTGCCGATGAGCATGGAATGGGTTGGCCTCCGAATGCCTTCACAATTTCTACGAATGCCTCAAGTGAGCTGGGCTCGTCATCGATGATTAAAATCCTCAGCCCCGTTAGGTCGGGTGATATCTGTTCAGTCGCTTCTGAGGCGGGTTTGATCGGGTATGGGAGCTCCTGTGAATTATCCATCATCGGCAGAAAGACGGTAAATTTGGCCCCTGTCCCTGCGCCGGCACTCTCTGCTGTGACGTAACCTCCGTGAGCCTTGGCGAGGTCTTGAACCAGCGCAAGGCCAATTCCAAGTCCCCCATGGAGTCGAGTGGTTGTGCTGTCCTGTTGGGTAAATCGAGTAAAAAGGTGAGGAAGAAACTTTGGATCAATTCCACGTCCATGATCAGTCACTTGTAAAGTAATATAGGGAATTCCGCTGTCTTCGGCCTTTGAAATGACAACTTCGACTTTCCCTGAATCTAAAGAGAATTTAATGGCGTTCGTCAGAAGATTCCAAAGAATTTGTTGAATTCTACCATGATCGCCTTGAATCTTTTCTGAGGACAGGTGATCGATGAGTTCGATGTTAATTTTTCTAGACAAAGCAATCTGGCGGACTGACTCAATTGCAGAACGTGCCAATTGATGTGGGTTGATTGAGTTGATGGTTAATGAGAGCTTACCCGACTGAATTCGTGAGACGTCTAGAAGATCGTTGATGAGCTGTCCTTGGACTTGAGCGCAGGTTTCGATTGTATCGAGCCCTCTTCGGAGCTTTTCTGCTTCGTTTTGACCTCTTTTTAGCAGCTGAGCCCAAACAAGAATTGATGTGAGGGGAGTGCGAAGCTCATGAGACAGGATTGCAAGAAAAACATCCTTGGCTTCGTTGGCACGAACCGCCTCCGCTCTAGCTATTTCAGCGTCTGCATGGGCTCGTTTTTCTTGTTCAAACAGCCTCATTCTCTCTTCAGTTAGACGCCGGGTTTCCGTGACATCGTGGACGATGGCGGCCACGTGGACTTCGTTTCTGAAGTGGATGGGACTCAGAGAGATTTCTACTGGAAACTCGCTCCCGTCTTTTCTCATGACACAGAGGTTTTTTCGATCACTCATGGTTCGTGGCACTGGATTCTGAAAATAGAGGGTCCTGTGGTGGAGATAGTTAGCTCGAAATCGATGTGGAATCAAAGACTCGAAGTCTTTGTTCGTTAACTCATCGGGCTCATATCCAAACCAGTGGTGAGCTTGTTTATTTGCAAATTCGATTTTTCCAGTTTCGTTAATAATTAAAATTGCGTCGTGAGCTGACTCAATCAGAATGCGAAATCGCTCTTGAGAACTTTGGAGGTCTTTTTCTAGATTGCGTCGAGCCGTAATGTTTTCCATGGAGACCAAAATGGCCTTGGGGAGATGGTCTTGCCAGAGGATCTGCTGAGCGCTGAAAATAACTGTTCTTTCTCCGTTTTTTCGGAAATTGTGAGTCACTTCGTAGTTTAAAAGAGGTTTCCCGGCGCTGAGCACTTCCTTGAGTTGATCACTGAGTTGGCCAAGGTTAGAGTCCTGTCCGTCAATCGCGAACATAAAGTCAGACCCCAGTTCCGACTGAGGATCAAAATCGAAGGTTTTTCGGAACTCCTGATTTGTAAATAGGATCCGAAGCGATTCATCCAAAACGACAAGAGGAAGCGGGAAAGTGTCTGTCACTGATGCTGCATATCGCAGGGCGGTTTGGCTTTCGATGAGACTTTGTTTGAGCAGGGTGATGTCGATCAGTGAAATCACAGCCCCTTCGATTCGATGATCGGTCGTCTTATAGGGTCGAATTTGGAGCCTGAACCAGCGCCCTTCTTTGCTTCGGATCTCATGTTCCTGGAGGGTCATGCTTTCGGTGACGTCCGAAACCAGTTTCTGAAGTTCAGGACCCTCAAAGTTTGGTTTCACGTCGCCAATGGATCGCCCGATATCACCTGAGATCAGGTTAAAATAGTGGCTAGCTTTGGGTGTGAATCGGCGAATTCTGCCGTCGGCTCCCAACATTACGATTGGGAGATCAACGCTGCCTAGAAGATTAACAAGGTCATTGTTGAGTTGAATGAGATCGCCGTTTCGGTTGCGGAGTTCTTCGTTCACCGTTACGAGCTCTTCGTTGGAGGATTGAAGCTCTTCCTTAGCGGTTTCTAATTCTTCGATAGTGCTTTGGAGTTCTTCGTTTGCGCTCTGAAGCTCTTCGTTGGTTGACGTGATTTCTTCCTGTGTGGCTTCAAAATCTTCGATGAGAGATTGCTGGTAAAGTTTTGCTTCAGCTAGTTCCTCTTCGAGTCCGTGAATTTTCCTGTTTTTTAGGAGAGCGAGACTGCTGGACGCTTTTTCTCCCACACGCTTATAGATGTCAACGCTATCAGTTTCGCTGGTCTGCTCAAATAAGACGAGGAGATCTTGCTTGGTCGTCTTTGTCTTTGAAGGGAGTGGAAAAACAGAGATTGTAATATATTTTTTGATAGACCCTTCATGAAGTAGGATTGCCTTTTTCTTTACGGGGGTATTCTTACGTCGTGCCGTTTGGACTGCGATTCGGAGTTCAGGGATTAATTCGGGCCTGGCCATTTTAAAAAGATTGAGGCTGACCGCTCCTCGTGGGAGCTGTAAGTACAACGACGTGTCACCCCGGGCGAGGATGATCTCTGATCGGCTGTTGATTGCTACGCCGGGGGGTGCATACTCTGCTAAAAGGAGTTCCTCGGTATCGCTTTGGACCTCGGGCTTATTTTGAGCTAGGCTTAGTCTTTGCTGGGGTTTTAGCTCAGGTTTTTCGGACCAAAAGGTACGGGTTGGAAAGTCAAGTCGTGGGATGACCTGGTCTTTGTCTCTGAAGTAAAAGCGGTGCGTTTTATCCGCAGTCTGAAAAAATGATGAGAGGCGACCTACGGACTCAGAACGTCCAAGCCAGAGAAATCCTCCTGAGTTGAGGGCGTAGAGGAGAATTGGGAGCACCCGTTTTTGAAGTGTCGAGTCGAAGTAGATCAGAAGGTTTCGGCAGCAAATCAAGTCGATTCTTACGAACGGAGGGTCAACCGTAATGTCGTGGCGGGAAAAAAGACAAAACTCCCGGATTTCATTTTTAATCTTATAGCCTTTTTCGGTTCGTGTAAAAAAACGATTTAAACGCTCCTCTGAAATGTTTTTTTGGATACTGTCTGGATAGACCCCCGTTCGCGCTTTTTGAATCGCAGAGTCACTGATATCAGTAGCAAAGAGTTGAACTGGATTTTTTTTCCCCGATTCCTCAAGTGCCTCGATTAGACTCATTGCAACTGAATAGGCTTCTTCACCTGTGGCGCAACCGGCCACCCAAACTCGAATCGGCGAGCCTGGCAATTTAGAGGTTACGATTTTTTGCAGCACCTTTTTCTGGAGGGCTCGAAATGTTTTCGGGTCCCGGAAAAATTCAGTGACCTTAATCAGGAGGTCATCGAAAAGAGCTGTCGCCTCTTGGGGATTTTCCTCAAGATACTGAAAATATTCGACTAAGCTGTATTTTTTCTGGAGGGCCATCCGACGTTCAATTCGACGTTTCAGGGTAGTAGGCTTGTAGTGTGAGAAGTCGACCTGAAATTGCCTCCTAAGCAGGCTGAAGAGAAATTCAGGCACCAACTCAGAATTTTGGGGAGGCTGTTTGGGTAACTTTTTAGAAATCATAGTCTGGATGAGGTGAGGATTTTTAACTAGTTCGAGCATTTTTTTCTGAATTTGCTTCGGCCCTAGGACGAAATCGGCTTCGTTGGCTGTGATCACACTTTGAGGCATGTTGGGGTGCTTAGCCGTAGAAGGGGATTGAACCAAGACGACGCCCCCATTTTTTCGGAGGTCTCGGGCACCCATGACTCCATCAGAGCCATTACCGGAAAGGATGATCCCGGCGCCCAGATAGTTTTGATGGTTACCTAAAGATTGAAGAAATCGATCAATGGGGTGAGGTAAGCCTTGCTCACGAGTTCGTGGCTTCAGGCGAAGTTGGTTTTGTTCGACCACTACGTCAAATTGAGGCGGCAATACGTAGATGACGCCGGCCTGAATGGGAGTGGAGTCCTCAATTTCCAGAACTGGCAGTTTGCAACTCCGAGCGAGAATTTCAGATAAGAGGCTCTTATGAGTGGGATCTAAGTGCTGGATGATCACTGAGGCTGCATTCAGGCGGCCTGGGAGTTGGCTTAAAATCTGAATGAGAGGTTCGAGCCCACCCGCGGATGATCCGATTCCGAACACAATCAGGGACCTTTTGTGAGTTGAGTGAGTAGCTAGTTTGGTTTTTTTAGGGAGTTTTTTAGAAATCTGCTTCTTTTGTTTCGTTCTAGGTGTCTTCGACATGGCGTCCTTTAATCGATTTTCAAGGTGAGAAACGATTGAGTATCATAGGAAGCCTGCCGCAGGGAAACGAGAATTGCCGAGAAATTAAGTGCCTGTATTAACTTTAGAGATCCTGCTGATTTGCGAGGTGCAAAACGAGCATCGCTGCGCCTCGAGTGGGATCTTACTCAGGCACTCAGGACACTGCCGAAAATTAGACGAAGCAGGCGACTCGGTTTTTGATCGGGCAATTAGGGTGTTCATGGGCAACACGATCAAAAAGTAAATGACGCCTGAAATGATAAAAAATGACAGGATAGCATTAATAAAGTCCCCGTACGCAAAGCGACTCCCGTTGATGGTAAAGGCAAGGGCTGAAAAGTCGGGCTGTCCACCCATCGCTGCTAGAAGAGGGGTTAATAAGTCCTTGACCAAAGCCGAAACCACCGTGCCAAAAGCTCCGCCAATAACTACTGCGACTGCTAGGTCGATGACATTACCGCGCAAGAGAAACTGCTTAAATCCTGTATTCATGAGCCAACTCGGAGCAATTCCCGAGCCGGCTGAAACGGGCAGGTCTGGATCGCCTCGACTAAAAATCGATTTTCCGAACGTAATGGCAAGTGTAGCCGTTTGGATGTTTCACGAGGTAATCTTGATGGTAGTCCTCTGCTCGGAAAAACTCAGCAGACGGCCTGATCTCCGTTATGATTGGTTTTCCCCAGCGGCCCGATTTCTCGACTCGGCCTTTGATCTCTTCGGCCGCTCGCTTTTGCTCTGAATTTTGAAAAAAAATGACCGAACGATATTGAGTCCCAATGTCATTTCCCTGTCGATTCTGAGTGGTAGGATCGTGAATCTTAAAAAATCTAACAAGAAGATCCTCGTACTTGATTTTTTTAGGGTCAAAAAGGATTTGGAGGGACTCCGCATGGCCAGTTGTTCCCGTTTTCACCTGCTCATAACTGGCCTTCGGGGTGTTGCCCCCTGAGTAACCTACTTGCGTTGAAATGACACCCGGTAGGTCCCGAAACAGGTGCTCGAGTCCCCAGAAACAGCCGCCCGCAAAAGTCGCCACTTGCCAATTCATTTTGTCGGCAAAAAGAAACAGGTATCGGCCATAGCCTTGGGACCTCAGTTCTTTGATCGGGACAAACTTAAGTGCAGCCGAGTTGACGCAATACCGTAGCCCAGTAGGCTTGGGCCCGTCGTTGAAAACATGGCCGAGGTGAGAGTTTGCCTGGGCCGAGCGGATTTCCGTTCGAGCCACCTTCAATTGGAGGTCCACTGCCTCTTTGATGGAGCCTGGGATGAGGGGTTTAAAAAAACTTGGCCAACCTGTCCCAGAGTCATACTTGTCCAGAGAGCTAAAAAGAGCTTCTCCACTGACAACATCGACGTAAACTCCGTCTTCGTGATAATTCCAATAAGCATTAGAGAAAGGTCTTTCGGTGCCTTCCTCTTGGGTGCATCGATACTGCTCCGGTGTGAGTCGAGCTCGTAGTTCCTGCTCCGATGGCTTTTTATAAGAGGGGGTATCCGCCATAGTGGCTCCTGAGTTGAGAAAAAAGTTCCAAAAATAAAATCCTAACCATGAGAATCGTAGTAAAAGTGAGATCATAACTAATTCTCAATCTAGTGTTAATTAAAAAAAGATCAAGAACTGATCTCGATTGATAGAAGGGGATTGACGGAATCGCCTAGATCAATCATTCTCGTTATCCGGAGAAGCGCGGATGAAAAATCTATATGGAATTTTTGTATTTGGAGTCCTAGCAGTTCTTTTTTGGGTTGAAGGTCAGTCGCTCGGTGTTGCAGATGACGTAAAAAAAGACGAGTCTCAAAAAAATGGGATAAAAAGTCCAAAAAATGAGGCAAAATGGCGGGAAAAAATGCAGGAGCTTTATCGCTCTCTGGTGGAAATTACGACCGACACCAGCAGTGAGCAAAGGTTCAATGCTCCAGAGAATCGAAGTCGTATCGAAAAAAATGCCAAAAAGCTGATGGATCGTGCCCACGACTTAGGTCAAAAAGGGGTTTCACCAGATTCAGATCCAACCATTCAAATGGTTGCAGGTCTCTTCCAAGATGAAACTAAGAGGGCCTATTTGGCACTTAAACACGGGAATCGTGCTTATGCGCGTGGCGTTCTCAACCAGGTAGGGAGCTACTGTATTGCCTGCCATACGCGCAATCCGAGTGGGCCAAACTTTGCCTCACTGCCTCTTGAGCCTACATCTAAAACACTGAGTGGCATTGAGCAGGGTCGATTTTACGCCGCGACTCGCCAGTATGACCGTGCGTTTGATGCGTTTCTTAAAGTGGTTGATGACTCTGCCGCGCCAGTCCAACGGCCACTGGAGTGGGAACAAGCGATTCGCTCGGGTCTTTCTATTGCAGTTCGCGTGAAAAAAGATCCTGATCAAGCTCAATCCTTGGTAGAGCGGGTGATTGGTGCTAAAAAGGCACCCTTCTTCTTGAGGCAGGACGCAATAAAGTGGAAGGAGTCGATTGCTACCTGGAGGGAGGAAATCCCTCGTCGCGCTTTGACGGAAGAAGGCCTGTATGTCGAGGCAATGCAACTCATTGCTCAGGCTCGAGAGCTTCAAAAATACCCTATGGATCATGCTGCTGACGTCCTTTATTTGAGGGCAACTGCCGTCCTTCATGAGTTGATGCAAAAGGCTCCTCAGGGTCGCCACGTCCAGGATGCTCTATTTATGGCCGGGGTTTGCTATGATGTCCTCCGCCCATTGAATCTCGATGATCTCCACGAAATTTACTACGAGGCTTGCATTAAAAAGGTTCCTCATTCCCCGACTGCTGAAGTCTGCTATAGAAGGTATGAGCAGAGCACCTACGAGGGCTACACTGGAAGTTCTGGAACCCATATTCCCCTTGAAGTGAGAGAAAAACTAGATCATCTAGAAAAGCTCGCGCAAAAATCGGAGCTGAAAGCCGCACCCTAGACGATCGAATTAGTCTTGATTGAAGTGGGGCAAGAAAATCTACTTTTTGTATCAAGTAAAAGTGTAATATTCCGATCAATCCTATAGTTATTTTGGTTTGGAACTTTACAAAGGAGATACGAAATGCGGAAGAATCTTTTTATCGGTTTATTGAGTTTGGTCTTGATCGCGGGAAGTGCATTGATCTCGGCGGGGTCAGCTGAGGCGAGTAGTCGCAGCCTAAAAAAATTCGGGATCTCGATCAGCCTTCTAGGAGACCCGGCTCCTAGTTTTGTTGGGTATAATATTCATTATAACCTAACTTCCTTCATGAGGCTGAATGCCGGATACGGCTCGTTCCTTGCGGGTTCCACTTACGGTGGTGGTGCTAGGTTTTTTGTCCCTGATTGGAATTTTAGTCCTTTTGTTGGATTGAGTTACGCAAAATTCAATATTTCAGGAACCTTAACGTCTGACTCCGGCACAGCCGGCTTGCTGGTAAGTCAAAGCTACGCTTACGCTTCCTATGGTTTTGACTGGCAAACTGACTATGGTTTGAATTTTGCGTTCGGTGTGAATCAAATCTTTGTGTCGGACACTACGATGCTCCCATTTTTTAGTCTAGGATGGTTTTTCTAATCCGAGTTCTCAGCTGGTCGAGAATAAGGCTGTTTTGAGAGGGGTTCGGGGTCTGACGCTTTGGCAAGCTTACGGTAAATTTTGATCGTTAATGAGTCGTTTGGCGATCCAATTCTCTGGTCTTGACCACTCAGTTCAATGTGTTTTTCTAAAGATCGTCTAGGGAGAAGATCTCGAACTTCAAAGAAGAATATATTAGAAATTTAAAAAAATTGATCTAGTATAATTAAATTAAAATATAGAATTAGATTTTTATTTTAATTTTATATTATTAGATTTATGAAAATATTTTACGTTTTAATTTTCATTTTTTCTATTTTTAAATGCGCTGATATTTGGGCTAATCCGGTTAATAAATTATTTGTCGAAATGCGTGATGATAATAAAGTTTTGATTTTAAAAGCTCAGGATTGTTCCAGCTTAAAGAAACAGATAAAAGATATCATTAGTTGGAAAATTGCGAGAGGCGAATTAGTGAGGGTTGTCGAGATCGATTGTGATAAAACGCCAAGCCTGAATGAATATCAAATTCAGACATTAATTCCCAGGAAGGTATTCGAGCTTTACAATCGACGTGCTTCATGCGAGGGCCCAAATTGTTGGAATGCGGCACTTTATGAAGTGGATGTCTTGTCAAAGGTGAGATTTTCCGGAAGCAGTGAGTTTACTCATTTGTTAAACACGAATTGCAAATTAAGAAGTTCCAAAGATGGAGAGTTACCCCAGCCCGGGGACGTTGCTGCAATTAGACAGCGAGAACAGGATGGCAAGTGGACTGAAGTTCATGGTTTTATTAGTGTCGGACAACTTGCATTTTCAAAAAATGACATGGGCGAAGGGAGTCCCTGGTTACTTCGTTCGATAGCAGACGAGTTTTCGATCTGGGGATTCGGTGGCGAGCCTGAGTGTCTGAGTCCCGACTTGGGTCAGATTCCTCTGTCATGCAAGCGAATTGTCAGTTTTTATCATTGTGATCGTCGTTTTGACACGGATTCCTCCCCTTTAGCAGAGTTAGAGCAGGTCGTCTCAGATTGCGCCACGGGGCGAAATCTGAACACATCTCCGATTGATCTAACAAAACTGGAGGAGGTGACAGAGGTTTTATTAAAAATTGGCAGGGCAAGTCCGGAGCTGTTACCCACTGCTCAATCGTTACAAAGTCAGTACGCTCTAGGCGGTGCAGCCTTGCATATGCGACGGGTGCAGGCTCGATCGAGCGCCTCACCTGATTTGACGATTAGCCCACCCGAGCTATTGGAGGGAGATCCTTTTCGGTCTATGGTTGAGGCTGGGGATATTGAGAGGCTCCAGGATTTTAAAGAGCGTGGAGGCAATCTCAATCGAAAAATTTTAAGCGAGAGGAAGAATAGCCTCACGGCTCTCCATATCGCAGTAAAAAGAGGAGATCTCAGGCTAGTTAGATGGTTGCGTAAAAATGGGGCTGATCTCTCTGCAAAGGATTCCTTAGGAAACACTCCGATCGACTACTTAGGTCAGGTGAATGATGTTGAGCTGAGGCGAGGACTGGTGCTGCTCCTGAGGTAGTTCTTGAGCTATTTTTAAAGCGTTCAAGAGAATGTTTTTGGGTTATGGGATTTTAGCCTTAATGCATTTCCAATCACCGATATGGAGCTCAGGCTCATCGCGACGCTTGCAATCATGGGACTCAGTAGAATGCCAAAAAAGGGGTAGAGCACGCCTGCGGCAATGGGAACGCCAAGAAGATTATAGGCAAGGGCGAAGAAAAGATTTTGCTTAATATTTCTTATGGTGGCTCGACTGAGTCCGACCGCCTGGGCAATGGAACGTAGGTCTCCCTTGACGAGGGCGACTCCGGCGCTCTGGATGGCGACATCAGTGCCGGTTCCCATGGCGATTCCAACTTGGGCTTGAGCAAGGGCTGGCGCGTCATTGACTCCGTCACCGGCCATTGCAACGGTGTGGCCTTGGGCTTGAAGTTCTTTAATTTTTTCAAGTTTACCTTGGGGCTGAACCTCAGCCTTGAACTCACGAATTCCAAGCTTTTTAGCTACGGCTGCAGCAGTGGCAGGATGATCTCCCGTCAGCATGATGATCTGAATGCCTTCATTTTGGATCGCAGCGAGAGCCTCCTGTGTTGTTGCTTTGATGGGATCAGTTACGCCTAGAACTCCGGCTTCCTGAGTATCGATCGCTAAATAGATCACGGTTTGACCATCGTCCAGAAGAGCGGCTGCATCGCGTTCAAAGTGCTTAACTGAAATTTGAAGGGACTTCATCAGAGCGAGGTTGCCCAATGCTAAGGAGTGTCCCTGAGTTTCTCCCATGATTCCTTGGCCCGGGATGGACCGAAAACTTGAGATCACTGCGTCGCTGAATAAGTCTCGGTCTTGGGCTCCCTGAAGCAGTGCTGAAGCGAGAGGATGTTCACTTCCTTTTTCAAGTGCCGCTGCGAATTGGAGAACTTGGTTGGACGAAAAGCCAGCGACAGGGATTACTGAGATGAGTTTAGGTTTACCCTCTGTGAGAGTGCCCGTCTTATCAATCACCAGCGTGTCAATTTTCTCTAGAGCTTCTAAGGACTCGGCGTTTCGGAAAAGAATGCCGTGTCGAGCTCCTTCTCCTGTGCCAACTAGGATTGACATCGGGGTTGCTAACCCGAGAGCGCAGGGACATGCTATAATCAAGACGGCAACGGCATTCACCAAGGCATAAGCCATGCGGGGCTCAGGGCCAAAGAGACTCCAGACCGCAAATGTGATGAGAGAGACGATAATGACTGCCGGGACAAAATATCTGGAGACTTGATCTGCAACGCGCTGAATTGGGGCCCGTGTTCGTTGAGCTTCTGTCACGCTGCGAACAATCTGGGCAAGAAGAGTCTCAGACCCGACTCGAGCAGCTCTGAAAGAAAAAGTGCCTGACCCATTCAGGGTACCTGCGCTGACGTGCGAACCTAGAGTCTTTTCGGTTGGAAGGGATTCGCCCGTAATCATGGATTCATCCACTGCGCTTTGGCCGAAATCAATGACTCCGTCGACTGGAATTTTCTCGCCGGGGCGCACTCGAATCCGATCTCCGACTCGGATCGTTTCGATCGAGACATCAACCTCGCTCCCATGGTCTCGAATTAGTCGAGCGGTTTTTGGAGCTAAGCTCATCAAGGAGCGAATCGCAGCGTTTGTTTGGGCGCGAGCTTTGAGTTCCATAACCTGTCCTAAAAGCACGAGAGTGATGATGACTGCTGCGGGTTCAAAGTAAACGCCGACTTGACCTGAGTGCATCTTAAATGCTGCAGGCAGAGAGGTGAGAGAAAAAGTTGAAAGAAATGTCACTAGGACGCTAAAGCCATAGGAAATTGAGGTTCCGAGTGCAATCAGCGAGAACATATTAAGGCTGCGGTTTTTGAAGGATTGCCACCCACGCTCAAAAATCGGGTACCCCGCCCAGAGAACTATGGGACTGGCTAAAGCGAGCTGGATCCAGTTGAAGTAGGGAGAGTTCATCCAGCCTTCTGTGAAGTGGCCAGACCAAAGATCAGACATGGAGAGAATGAGGAGTGGAATTGAAAAAAGTATTCCGATCCATCCTCTGCGGGTCATGTCGACCAGTTCTGGGTTGATCTGTTCCTCTGGGTCCAGGCCAACCTCAATGGATTCTAATGCCATGCCGCACTTTGGGCAGCTTCCAGGCCCGATCTGCCGAACTTCTGGATCCATCGGGCAGATGTAGATCGCGTCTAGCCGAGCATTTTTTTTCTGGGGTCCCGCAAGGTATTTCTCAGGGTGCTGGATAAATGCCTCTCTACAGTGCTCACAACAGAAGTAAAAATCTTGATTCTGGTAGGTATAGGGCCCTACTGCTGTCTTAGGATCAACGTTCATCTCACAAACCGGATCCTTGCGATTCACCTGCGCATCCTGCATGGGTTCAAGCTCCTATTCTAGTCTCCAGCGATCAAGATGATATCAAATTAATCATAACTCGGCATGGGTTCACACCGGAATTCAGAGGCCTGCTCCTGCATCGCAGAAAGATCGAGACCTTTTAAGTGAGCTGTTTGTAGTTTGTACTTGTGGGAAAATACCCCGATGGGTTTACCGTCAGGAGTCTGCCAACGGTTCCAGAAAGAAAAACTTTGCCCGAGATTTTTTAAGACGATTTCGAGGTCACCCAATTCTAGCGCAGATAGCGCTTTTTTGTCAGAGTAGAGAGCATTATTTTCACCTAGATCGATTCTGAAACTAGGTAAGTCTTCGCCTTGTGCTGGAGCGAAAACGTCGTGTACTTGGACTAGGGATGGATTAGGTTCATTTTGTCGAGGGCTTGGGAATACGTCAATGGGATCTGATCCACTTATGACGCGGCCAGCAAGTCGTCGAGAGTCGACGAGAGAAGGGTTGAAGCCTCGTGAGATCCGGATTCGGTATCCCGGCACACGAGGACACGGTGAGCTGTAACCGAGCCGAATCTCTGGAATATCTAAAACTCTCTTTGACTCCTGAATGGCTTTCTTTAAGCCGATTCTAGCATCTACCTTGTGATTAAACGTGAATAACCGAAGATAGGGATGGTCTGAGTGTTTCGGGTCTTGAGAAAGGTGAGGGAGTTGGTTCAAGATACTCTGTGAAAAACAGCCGATCACAGCGAGAAAACGTAGATTGGGGTGAATTTTATTAAAAATAGGTGTGACGTCAAAACCTTGAGAATCGAGAATTCTCTGATTACTGAGGAGTTGCGATGATGCCGTCGATCCTCCTGAAGAGCTTGCGTGTGAGAGCCAGAAAATAGCAACATTCTTGGGATCATGGAGGGCGCTCCAGAGATGAAATTGGTCCGCTCGATGTACAATTTCAATTACATACTGAGTGCCGGTGAACTTCCTGACAAAAAGCTCCTCCAGATTTTGAACGTAGGTCTGAAAATAAGTTTTTCGGAAAAGCGACCGGATACTTTGGGTATCCAATGAAGTGAGGAGAACAACTTTTTGGTGATCGGCCTGGGCATTCAGAGTCCAAAAAAAACTTAGAACTGTAATGGTCCTTACTAAAGTTTTTATCCATTTGAACATGGCGATCTCGCAGGATTGGATCATGGAGGACTCTGGGTGAGTCCTCCATGGAAATTTGAGCCTAGCTCTTATCTTCGTGCAACAATATGTTGAGCGATTTTGTTAAAGCCGCGGTGCGCATCTTCTGGGAGTTGACTCAGTAAGTTCTTCATGACTTGCTTAGCCTGTTCGTGAGACGAATTCTGATTGAGATCCTGCGAAGCCTGTTGGATGATCAATTCGAGTTCGCCGTTTTCAACCGAGTCATTATAAGCTTGGAGTTCCTGCTGAGTTAAGCCATAGCGCTGACCTTGCTCAGGGGAGACTTTTTGAAAATCTCCCATTTCGTTCTGGTCATCTAGAAAAACAATCCCAAGAAGTATTTGGGCCAGGGAGCTGCCCCAGAGGCCTCGGGCTCGATAATGGAATCCCTGGGCATCTTCGACAAGAGCAGTAACTGCGGTTGCAGCTCCGGTCACTTCTAAAGCTGCACCAACGATCATAAGAGGAAACAGAGGCCAAGCCACGGAGCCAATGGCAGCTTGAGCTTGGCTAGGCCCAGTGATGCTTGAAAATGTAAAAGTAGAGAGAGCAAAAAGCGAAACCACACTCATTCGACGGATCCAGTTCTTCATGGTGTCTCCTTGTGACTGGTTATAGTACAGGTTCTAAAAATCCAAAATTAAAACCCTAATGCAATCAAGGGAATAGCACAGTGTATTTATCATCACAAGATTCTGTTTTTTAATTGATTAAAATAATATCATGAATAAGATATTGAATTATTAATATTAATTCAATATGCCTATTTTTATTTAATATATTAAAATATTTTATAAATAAATTAGTGGGTACTTTTGTGCTAAGTGTTAGTGCGAGTTTGCCGCTTGATGATGATCTGACCGACATCTACGCGCGAAAATTGCTTGAGTATTAGATCATGCCTTCAATGCTGCCGATCGGGTATTTGAGTCGCTTCCTTCTTGTCGTCAAGAAACTCAGTCTTGGGGTTTTATTTGCCGCTTACTTTTTTTTCCCAACTCACTTCTCACTCAATTTAGAAAAATCGAGAGATTGGCTCACTCTCTCGATTTTTCTCTTCATTGGCCTTTGGATTTCCTGGATTTTCCAAGCGCATGTGCGGCGAACCCAGCAACTTGCGCAATCTTTGGCAAAAGAAGAAAGCAGTAAGCGGCTGAAGTTTGCCGCGAAAGCTGCAAAGGTGGGTATTTGGGAGTGGGAAATTCAAAGAAATCAGATTCACTGGGACGATCAGATGCTAGAGTTCTATGGATTGAGACGTGAAGACTTCGCGGAAAATTACGATGCCTGGAGTTCAGGAGTTCACCCAGATGATCGTTCTCGAGCCAATGATGCAATCCAGGCGGCGCTGCGAGGTGAGAAGGACTATAACCTTGAGTTTAAGGTTTTGCAGCCAGCTGGGGCGGTAAGGATCATTCATGCGACTGGGCTGGTGGTTCGCGATCAGCGGGGCACGCCAATTCAGATGTTCGGTTTGAATCGGGACGTTACTGAAGAAAAACTTTTGATCGAGGAATTGCGGACTGCTCGTGACTTAGCTGAGAGCGCCGCACTGGCTAAGGCTCGATTTCTGGACATCGCCGCTCACGAACTTCGAACACCGGTGACGGCATTTTCACTTTTATTGCAGCTCACTCAGCGACAGCTGCGTGAAGGGAGGCAAGTGAGCGAGGAAGTCCTAGATCGACTTAAGTCCCAAGTCGATCGACTCTCTCGCTTGGTTGTTGATCTTTTGGAGGTATCTCGGTTGGAGCGCGGAGTTCTAGTTATTAAAAAAGAGGTGACAGACCTAGTTCGTCTGGTTTCTGAGTGTCAGGCCAGTTTTGGATTGCAGTTTCCTGAGCGGTCCATAGTCCTGTCCGCCCAGCATCCGTCAATCCGGGTGAGAGTCGATCCAATTAGGATTTATGAGGTAATCTCAAATTTGATCGATAATGCGGCGAAATACACACCAGAGAATACTCAAATCGCGATTTCTGTGGAAGCCAAAGATGGTTGGGTTCGAGTTTCAGTCCTAGACCATGGCGGCGGAATCCCAGAAGAGCGTCAAAAGCGGTTATTCGGGGCATTTGAGAGAGGGGGAACGAGGGACGAAGATCGCTACGCTGGACTCGGTCTTGGGCTTTTTATCTGTAAAGGAATCATAGATCTTCACTGTGGGAGGATTGGTGTGAAAAGTCAGATTGGACATGGAAGTACCTTTTTTTTCGAACTTCCGGATTTGGTGAAGGACTAGAGAGTGGCTACATGATTCTTAAAAATAATCTTAAAAAAATTTTAGTGATTGAGGATGAGAAAGATATCGTTCTCACTCTTCGAGAATTTCTTGAAGCTGAGGGGTATGAAGTCCAAGCGGCCGCAAATGGCCAAGAAGCTCTTGAAATTTTAAAGTCACTTGGAATTCCAAACTTAATTCTTTTAGATATGAGAATGCCGGTTATGAACGGTTGGGAATTTGCAGCCGAGTTTTTGAGTCGTTATGATCATTTGGCTCCGATTCTAGTGATGACCGCTGCTGCAGATGCCAGACAGCGAGCTCAAGAAATTCATGCAACATCGTGGGTTGGGAAACCCTTTGAGCTGGACGCCCTCTTAACAAAAATTAAACTCTATGTGAAGTAAGTTGAGTCGAGCCGGTCGGGAGTTTTTAAATTATTGCATTAAGCAGATATTGACCTCTAGTAATCTCGTTTTAAAAGAGGGCTCGAACTGGCAGGTCAATCAAAGTGTCGCAGGTGTGAATCCAGGAGAGTTTTTTACGAGTCCCAGCCTTCGACTGTCCGATCGTACCGTTGGAGTGATCTTGAGAGAAGAATCAAATCACTAATCGACCTTGTGATTTTCGCTTAGGGTGATTTGATGCTGGGTGCTATAATTCTCGTTGAGTTCTTTCAAGAGGCCTAGCGCATTTTTAGAGGAAATTTTATGGGGTTCAAAGTGAGGACTATTACAGTACTTTAAAATGAGATGATCCATTTGCTCGGTAAGCATGATCAGATGCATCGACCAGTTTTCAAAACTTCGGCTCGTTACTTCTCTAGTTTCTAAAAGTTTGAGGTCTCGATGTCGGGAGTCTTTTTCAATGTTTGAGTACAGTTGATTGATGTCTTTTACAGGGCCTTCAATGCATTGCAAAAAGTAGCGTCTCCCGTAAACGAGGAGTCCGCTGATGTTAAATTGATGGTTTTTCCGCTGAGCAAGGGTCTGAATCCGGTTGATCTCAGAAAAACTGACATCTCCAGAAAGTGTGCTGGCGTAAATCAGTTGGATCATTTTCATAAGAAAATTCCTTTTGGTTCAATAGGCAGGTATTGAACTTATTTTTAGCTAATAAATTTGATTCTGTTAAGTATTATTAACTGAATTTTATCCACTTTTTACCAGATCGAGCAGCGATTCAGAGGGGCGAGTGGTGCGCCTGGCGTGCAGCTAAAAGCTCGTTCAAACTCAGTCAAGTTCGTGACTACCCCGTTGACTCGGTACCTTGGCGACGAGTGCGGGTCGGTCGCTGCATAGCGCTTCTCGATCTCAGGGGTGCGTTTGGTGCACCAAGATTGAGCAAAAGAGAGGAAGAATTGCTGGTCCGCGGTAAAGGTTTGAATCTCTTGCTTGCGGGTGTCCTTTGCTAGATCTGACGCTAGGCGATAGGCCGTATAAGCGATTTTGAGACCCCCCAGATCAGCAATGTTTTCCCCTAGGGTGAGTTTGCCGTTGAGGTGAATGTCATCGATGACCACATACGAGGAGTATTGCTTCACTAAGCATTCGGCCTTCTGATCAAAAATTTGGCTGACTTCCTGTGTCCACCAGTCCTTGAGATTTCCTAGTTCATCGAATTGGCGGCCTTGGTCATCAAAGCCGTGGGTGAGTTCATGGCCAATGACCATCCCGATGGCTCCGTAGTTTGAAGCCAAGCTGGCATTGGCCTGATAAAAGGGGGGTTGTAGGATCCCGGCTGGGAAGGCGATTTCGTTTTTCTGAGGATCGTAGTAGGCATTTACGGTGGGCGGTGACATGCCCCATTCTGAGCGATCGACGGGTTTTCCGATTTTATTCAGGTCCTTTTGAAACCAGAACTGGTTGAGATTGCTTCGGTTTTGGATGTGAGAGTCGGGCTGAATTTCAATTGCTGAGAAGTCAGTCCACTTTTCTGGAAAACCGATTTTATTTTGTATAGCTTGCAGCTTCTTGATGGCCTGCTCACGGGTAGGAGGGTCCATCCAGGAGACTGAGGCAAGATTTTTCCCAAAAACATTTTGGATCGACTTGACGAGTGCAAGAGTTTGGGTTTTTCCCTCATCGCCAAAAGTCTTCCGGACAAATGCTTCGCCTAATGCATCTTCGAAGGATTGGTCTGTGGCTTCAACACAGGTTTTCCAGCGTGGCTTGATCTGTTTTTGACCGGAGAGTGTCTTGCCAAAAAAATTGAAGTTCTCCTCGACGAACAAGTGTCCAAGATCAGGAGCGATGGAGTGAATGACTCGCCATTTGAGATAGGCTTGAATTTGTTCTTTGGGAGCCGTGTTTAAAAGAGCGTTGAGTCCCGAGAAAAAATCAGGGACGGCGACATTGAGATTTTCAAATGAGGGTGCACCGATTTGATCAAAATAAGAATCCCATTGAATGACCGGAGCAAGTTCCTTGATTCGGCCCTTGGAAAGAATGTGGTAAAGCTTTTGAGGATCTCGTCGGTCGACGGGTGAAAGCGCATTTTTCGTGAGGGCGGTTTCAAATGCGAGGACACTCTGTGCAGATTTTTCAGTCTGATTTTTTGGAATTCCAGCCAGCTCAAACATTCGGGCTACGTGTTCGACAAATTTCTCCCGTATTGAAGCTTTGTCAGTGTCGAAATAGTAGTCTTTACTGGGGAGGCTGTAGCCTCCTTGATCGATTTCGGCAATTTGACGGGTCGAGTCTTTGAGGTCAGACGAAGAACCTACGCTGAAGAAAATGGGGCGCCCCCTGAGTCGTAATTTTGCGATGAGGGCGGTGAGTTCCTCTTTTTTGAAACTTTCCACGGGTTCCAGCTCAGAACTGAGAATGGTTTTCTGCGCAGCTTCAATCGGGGTTGTATTCATGCAAGCTGCATAAAATGCACCTAGCTTTTTAGAGTAGTGACTGGGAAGGCTGAAGTCACCATTTGCGTAATTGTCCAGGATGGCCCTGAGTTCGTTTAAATTTTGTTCATTAATCGTAGAAAAACTGCGAGTCCAAGAAGGTCGGTCGCCAGGGAGTTCGGTACGGCTCAACCATCCTCCGCAGGCGTACGAGTAAAAATCACTGCAAGGATCGACGGTAGAGTCAATTGCTGTGGGATCTAGGATGGGCTCAAAAGCAGCATGAGCATTCGAATTCATTCCTAAAAAAAATGTGCCTGAGAGTGCGAGCGCACCCATAAAATTAAACGCCTTCATGATCCAACCTCCCACAGTTTTCTGAACAGTCTTACTGGGTATTAGTGTTGCGTGAGTTCGCTGTCAATCATTTTCGATGATTTGATAGCAGCGCTGGTGGTTCATTTTTTCGAGAATCTCAGGTAGGGTGGCTGGATGTTACCAGGTTTAACCCCACTTGTAGTTTGGACAGATCGGGGCCTCTATTGCCCATCAGGAGATTTTTATATCGATCCGCTCCGACCTGTTCACCGGGCGGTGATTACGCACGCTCATAGTGATCACGCAAGGCGGGGTTGCGAAAGCTATATTTGTGCGGAGAGTGGGGTAGGTTTGCTCAAAGTACGCCTGGGGAAGCGGATTTCGGTCCGTGGGGTACCTTATCGTGAGAGCTTCTCTCTGGGTGATGTTCAAGTGAGTTTGCATCCGGCGGGTCATATCCTAGGTTCTTCGCAGGTCAGGATTCAACGGGGAGACGAGGTTTGGGGTATTTCTGGCGATTTTAAGCGAGACTCTGACCCAAGTTGTGAACCATTTGAAGTGGTGAAATGTGATACTTGGGTGACCGAGGCGACATTTGGGACGCCCAAGTACGTTTGGCCAATGGGTCAGGACTATGGCGAGCAGATCGCGTCTTGGTGGTTCGGTAACCAGAGAAAAGGAAAGAATAGTCTGCTCTTTGGTTATTCACTGGGAAAACTACAACGCATTTTGTCCGAACTCGCTCCCCATGCGAAACGTCCGATTTTGATTCACCGGGCGGCGAGCGAATTGACGCAGTGCTATCGGGATGAGGGCCGAGTTTTGGCTCCCACACGGGATTTAGAGGCCTTAGATCCAAGAGAACTGCTCCAAGGCGAACTCATTCTCGCTCCTCCCTCGATTTTGTCCTCGGAGTGGACCGAGAAATTAGGGAATTTTGAAACGGCATTTGCCTCAGGTTGGATGCTGGGCTCTGAACGCGGCTGGAATGCGAGTGGTGAGAGAAGGTTTGACCAAGGTTTTGTCATTTCAGATCACGCCGATTGGCCTACACTGAATCGAACTGTCGATGAAACGGGAGCGAGGAGCGTATTTGTCCTTCATCGCGGTTTGGGTGCTTTTGTTAGACATCTCCGCAAGCGGGGCATCGATGCTCATCCTATTTTAGCTTTGGCTTGTGAAAACGTCGAAGTTCCCCAGGAGTCTGAGCAAGGTGTACTTCCACTTTTTGATCAACTGGGTCAGAGGGGAGACGGATAATGGAGGATTCACCAAAGCTCATTCCGATTTCGATTCGGGATTTTGCAGTTCCTGTTCCGAGAACCGGAAGTATCGAGACGCTCTCGGGATACAGTCGCGCTGCCCAGGAGGGGCAGGAGATTCATCTCTCGGTTCAGACCAAACGGATTCAAGCTAATTCTAACTATCGCGCGGAAGTCCAAATCTCTGCGGAGCTGGAGCGGGGCGGTTTTCGATTTCTGATTCGTGGACGCATGGACGGTTTATTCGAGGGAAAAAAACCCAAGATCGAAGAAATCAAGACAGCTTCTCAAGCGCGCGATCTCTTGGTGCGGTTAAAGAATTTTCCGAATCATCCGTATTGCCTCCAGTTGAAAACCTACGGCTATTTCTATTGGTTGCAAAATCAAGTGATTCCCGAACTCTCGTTTCATTTGGTTTCCACTAGAAACCGCGACTCTGAGGATCTGGAGCTTGATCTCGATGTAAAAGAGTATGAAGCTTGGCTTGACCTCCGCCTAGATGAGCTAGCGAAAGATGCGATGCTAGCCGAGAAACGACGCGAAAGACGTGTTTCCCTCTCCAGAAAATTTTCTTTCCCGTTCGAAAAGCCCCGACGAGGACAGACTGAGTTGATTGAGGCAATCGTTGCTGGAATGGAAAAACAGGAGCGGATGATGATTCAGGCTCCTACAGGTTTGGGTAAAACCGTTGGGGTTCTGTATCCCTCATTGAAGGAGTCTCTTTCGCGGGGACAGAGTGTGGTCTATGTCACACCCAAGAACAGTCAGCATGCGGTGGCAGAGGATGCGGTGACCCGATTTCAAAACCAGGGATCGAAAGTTAAGTCCCTGACAATTACAGCTAAGAGTAAACTTTGCTTTAAAAATGAACCGCTGTGTAATCCTGATTACTGCGAATATGCAAAAGATCACTACACGAAAGTTCACGAGAATCATCTTCTTGAGGTTCTTTCAAAAAAGAAAAAACTCACGTCTAAAACTTTTTTAGACTTAGGAGAGAAGCACCAGGTCTGCCCCTTTGAGCTCCAGTTTCAGGCGCTGCAAGAACCGGATGTTGTGATTTGCGATTATAATTACGTCTTTTCCCCTCGCAGTACGTTGGCCGACCATTTGGCGAGCTTTTACGCCGTAGAGGGTAAGCCAAATCTAGTGATTGATGAGGCTCATAACCTGCCTGCACGAGCCATGGACTATTATTCACCCTCGCTCTCGACCACGGCTTTTGAGAAGATGCGAGAGGATCTTGGTGAGCTTCCTAAGCGATTTAGAAATGAGGTTGATGAGGCGATTGATCGCTGTATCGAAATTATTTCTGAGTCGGGACCGTCTGCAGCAAAAACAAGCTCTAAGATTGATCTCGATGTTGAGCCCTTTTTTGATCAGGATCTGCAGCTGAAGAGCCTGCTCTCGCGGTATCTGGATTCAGGAGTTGAGATTCCTCCGAAGGATGTCATTTTGCGGCTGTCCTTTTATTGGTCCGAGTTTACTGCTTCGCTTGAGTCGCTCGCAGATCCTAAGCAAAAACAGTTTTTTACGACCTACCAGCCACAAAAAAGTAGGAGTGCCCCAATGCTTCTGGAGTCTCTTGCTCCTGCTGGTGGGACGGTAAAAGTCACGTGTTGCGACCCGTCTGATCGCCTGAAGTCTTGTTATGATAGTTTTCAAAATGTGGTCGCATTTTCCGCCACGATTAAGCCGTTCCAGTACTATCTCAGGCTGTCGGGACTGAGTCCTGAAAAGACTCAGACGTTGGAGTTTCAATCTCCTTTTGATGTAGCTCATCGCAAAGTTTTGATCATTCCGCAAATCTCTACAAAATTCTCGAGTCGAGAGGCCAATTATCCAAAGATTTCAGAAGTCATCCAAAGAGTTGCAGCGGTCAGGCCTGGTAATTATTTTGCCTTTTTCCCAAGTTTCGATTTTTTGACTCGAGTTCTGGATCTTTTTGACATTCCTGACGGCTTTAATGTTTATCGGCAGGAGCGAGAAATGAAATCTTCAGATGTCGAAGGGCTACTTGAGGTTCTTCGTTCTGCTGCAAAACCGACCCTAGTCTTTGCTGTGCAAGGCGGAGTATTTTCCGAGGGAATTGACTATCCTGGCGACATGCTCATTGGTGCTTTTATCGTGGGGCCACCTCTTCCTATTTTTGACCTAGAACGAGAAGAGATGAAAAAGTACTATGAAGAAAATTACAAGGCTGGTTTCGACTATGCCTATACCTTTCCTGCAATGTCTAAGGCGATTCAAGCTGCCGGTCGTGTCATTCGTTCGGAGACTGATCGTGGAATTATAGTCTTGATGGATAATCGATTCCTTCAGCGCAGTTATGCCCAGGCCATGCCCGAGGACTGGTACCAGAACCAAGTCTCCGAGCTCGTTTCTGGGAGTATATTGAAAGATATTTCTGACTTTTGGGATTTAGACGTCAAGAAACCAATGGTCTGATTGGATTGATGAATCAGTCTGTTAGTCCGATTTGAAATTCTGTCGGATGGCTTCGTAAAGAACGATGGAGATGGTATTCGCTAAGTTGAGGCTTCGGATGTTTTTTGAGAACATGGGAAGTTTCAAAAGGCGGTCCTGATATTTGTCCTGAATCTCAGCAGAAATGCCAGTGGTCTCTTTGCCGAAAATAAAAGCCGCGCGACGGGGGAGTGAAACGTCATAGACGAGGCGCTCTGATCGAGGTCCGTCTTCAATCAAATAAAATGGGCACTCGGGGTCATTTTTTTTGAGCCAGATGAGAAAGGCGTCAAAATCGGAATGGACGTGAAGATCTACGAATTTCCAATAGTCTAAACCCGCCCTT
>CANHSO010000014.1 GCA_947463705.1 Bacteriovoracaceae bacterium | reverse complement strand
TTTAGCCATGGCAGTGATGATGCCATGGTTCTGCGTGATCGCAGTGACGATTCGGTGACGCTCTGCAAACTGAATGGATTTAATAACGATGGCTAGGTCCTTTTGGGCCTCCATAATTTAAGTAGATACCAGAGGACGGGTAGGAAGCCCACCAACAAAATGGAAACACCAGCCATGACGCCAACCTGCGGGTAAGGCCAGAGTAAGATTTGGCGAATTTGAGAAATCACTCCGTAGGCGCCGAGCGTCAGGATCATGAGGTCTGGGTGTTCCCTGAGTGGGAAATAAATGGCCAATGAAAATAAAATAGAGCTGGCAGAGCCGAAGAGAATCCACTCCGGAAAGCTCTTTGACTGCGCCCCGCTTATGCAGAAGCAAAGGAAAATGATGGCAAGGAATCCTAGCCATTTGCGTTGCGTCCAGGATTGAGTAAGTCGATCTAAACCGTGAAGTACAAAGATGAGCAAGAGTGAGAGATTACAGTACCGCTCAAACACATCCAAACTCGTAAGAATCACGGAGTAATCGGACAGTGCCTGAAAGCTAGGGATGGTGGGTGAGTCTTTCGGTAGGAGCGATTGAGCCAAGGAGAGACCTACGGTGATGACAATTCCCAAGCAAAAAGCGGCAACCATTGCGATCCCGGTGGCTGCTCCTGGTCTTGGGATTTTGCGTCGGGCCTGACTCAGGTAGCCAGCCAAAATTGCAGGGAATGCCGCTGTGAAGGCGACCTTGATCAATCCAAAGATCACCAGTGTTGCCAGTTGATTCAACCTGGGCTCGACTGTGGAAAGGTTGGCAAGGCTGGCGGGTAGAGAGTTGAGAAAGGAGATCAGTGCCAGGACGAGAAACCCCAAATAGACTTTTCTAAAAAAGTGTACGTCAAAATTTAGCTTCGTCCATTGAATTAAACAGTAGCCTAGAATGGTCAAAGCCAAAATTGCTAAGACAACCGAATAGGCGCTGTTGAGAAGGCGAACAGAGGTTTTGTTGCTCCGCTCATGACGGATCCACTCTTCGGGGATAAAAACATGTCGAGTAGATGCCGAGACTTGATCGCCTGTGACGTAGACAGTGATGCGGGGCTCACCTTCCTTCAGAGGAGTGTCGCGGTCGCGAAAGGTGAAATACCAGTCCAACCGTTTAGGTTGTTTGATGACAGTGCTTGATACTTCTTGAATGCGGGGTGGCTTGAGCTGGTATTCCTGATTGAGTTTGGAGAGCACCAGGATGCGAGCTTGGTCTTCCTTCAGGCTTTTGAGTTCTCGGTTCTCGGGAAGGACATGACTGGATCCTAGAATTTTTTGGTTTTCTCCAACGAGGACTTGGTAGATTTCTGCACGTTCTTCGACGTTTACGTTAAATCGAACAAATCGAACCGACCAATAGGGGGGAGCGAGGTAGGTGCCGGTTAGTTGGTGGTAGGTCTCAGGGCCGTTGGTTTGCCAGACGAATTCATCCTGTTGAGTCACCGAGTTCACGAGTTGGGCTTGAGGTTCCCAGTCAGGGGCGAGTTGGTTTTTCCAAAACTCTCGGGCAACCTGAATGGCCTGGGATCGCGTTACGTTCAGGCTCCATGTGTCGCTCTTGGGTTGAAGTTTTAGAATCCAAATACTCAGTAAAACAAGTCCCAATCCGGCAGTGATCCAATAGATTGACGGACTGACTGGAAGAAATGCCTGCGCTGGTTTTGTTTTTGATTGAGCTTTAGATCGGCGGACATCGGGTGTCCATGACTGATTCAGTGCTGATTCA
The DNA here is from genome assembly GCA_947463705.1 of Bacteriovoracaceae bacterium. Lineage (GTDB taxonomy): Bacteria > Bdellovibrionota > UBA1018 > UBA1018 > UBA1018 > CAINWE01. Next base: position 24,698 of record CANHSO010000014.1, on the reverse strand, counting down.
TCGATTGGTCGCCAACGACCTGATCGCCATCTACCGAATAGAACGATCAAAAGTGGAACGGCAGTGAGTCCGATGACCATGCCCTGATCTGCCCAAATTCTGGGAGTGTGAGCAGCGAAGAGGGGAATGGCAAACGAAATGACGTCAAAAGTAAAATGAAGGATAATTCCAGGGAGGAGACCAAAGTTTAAGTAGATCAAGCCAAAGCAGATGGATGGAATGATGAGCTCGACTACTCGAGCATAGGAAGGTTGCGCGGGATAATTAGCGTGGGCCGAAGCGAAGATCAGAGCTTGAATGATGAAGCCAAGCGCAATCCAAAGTCTGCGCTTGCCGAATCGTTGACCGATTAGCGCCGCACCTGCGATGGGAACTGCTCGAAACAAAGATTCCTCCCAGAAACCGGCATGAAGTGACTGAGAAATAGAAGTGAACCACGGAAAATAGCTAGCAAGGGCGTCCGGTTGAAAAAGAACATCCGAAGGGCTCCACCATCCAAAAACTTGAGATCCAATGAGGTAGATGGCTACAACATAGGCGAAGAAAAGGCCTACGGCGAGATAGCCTCCCAGTGTTCTACCTAAGACTTCGATCGAGCTAGACTGACGAGGACTCCAAATTTTCCAAAGCTGAGGATGCTTTGGAAATGCGAGTCTACCGAGGCTCTCTGCTGCCATGAATGATAAAGCGAGGACGAAAAAATCACCGAGAAAAACAAGTTTTGCCATCAACACGGTCTTGATGAGGAATGCTGCTTTCGGGATAGCAGTATCATAGTGCATCCAACTCAAAGGGAGCTGATTGATTCTTTCAAGTCCTTGTCCGAGAGCAACGATTGCTGCAGCGATGAGAGGTGCCTTCCAAACCAGCCATCGCTTGCGGGCTAAGTGAAATATGCCAAAGACACAGCCTCCGACGAGGTAGAGGAGTACCATCGCTGCTGTAGAAATCGCTGAAATGGTGTTGTTGGCTGATCGCATCTCACCATATTTGCGAGTGAATGCTTCGGGGACGTCGACTGAGTGACGAATCCCACGGAGGCGATCGCCCGCAACTGACAGCGAGAGTCGAAATTTTCCCTCTCCCAAACTTTGGTTTTTTAATTCGTAGACAAAAAGGTGGTCCACGCGCTTGCTCGGCTGGGTCGTACTGGACTTTTCGATCAGGGAATAGTTCGAGAGCGGCACGTTCCACTCTTGGGCTGCCGCCCTTTCTGCAATTTTTAAGGCTGCTTCGGGAGATATTGCCGATCCAGGTTGGGTTTCTGGGATTGAGAGGCGAAATCCATAGAATTCTCCATCTGGGGTAAACGTAACGAGAGCCTCTTCGATGGAGCCTTCCTTGAAGTGACGGACTGTCCAAGTGTAAGGGGCATAGAGCTTGTTGCGAATGACCTCCGAAAGTCGCTTTCTACCTCCAGCTTCGAGTTCAATAAAGGTTTGAGTGGCCTGATCTGAATCGAAGCTTGCGGCCTGCTGGAAGTTTTCAGGAGCCCAATGATTTTTTAGGGCCAGCGTCTTGGCGGACTCAAGCGCCTGGGCTCGGTCCATCTTAATTTGGAGGTCGATTACGGGAAAAGCCTTGGGGTAGTAGCGAATCGAGAAAAAAATTCCGGCAAAGAAAAGACTAAAGTGAAGCCCCCAAAAGAGAGGGCTCCTAAAAAATGATTTTTTTGAGGTCATCATAGTGGCTGCACCTTATAATCAAACTGAGGTAGAATGAAAACCTATGAATACGAATGGATCAGTACTATTTTCCAAGGAATTTGAAAAGAAAGTCAAATCGGATTTTCCTGTCGATTTTTTGACGACTAATCCCGATGAGTTGAAAACTTTTGGAAGGGACTGGACTAAGTTTTATGAGCCAAAACCCTCAGCGGTGGTTTTTCCAAGATCGACACAGGAGGTTTCGCGCTTTCTGAAGCTTTGTTCTGAATACCGAGTGCGTGTCGTTCCGTCGGGCGGAAGAACTGGACTTGCCGGAGGAGCTGTTGCAACTCAGGGTGAAGTAGTTTTGAATTTGACTCGTATGAGAGAGATTGGAGAGGTTGATCCTCTCGCGCTTACGATCAAAGTTCAGGCCGGTGCCGTAACTCAAGCGGTACATGAAAAGTGCGCTCCATTTCGCCTGACTTGGCCAGTGGATTTTGCATCGAAAGGTTCGAGTCAAGTCGGCGGTAACATTGCAACTAACGCCGGAGGAGTGAAGGTCATTCGTTATGGGCACACTCGGAATTGGGTCCTGGGGCTTCAGGTCGTTCTGATGAATGGTGACGTTCTCGAATTGAACGGGGCTTTAGAAAAAAATAATACTGGGCTGGATTTAAGACAGTTCTTTATTGGGAGCGAAGGCGTGCTTGGAGTGATCACCGAAGCGACCCTCAAGCTGCATCCTGTTCCAGAGAATCTGGACGTATTTTTCTTTGGTGTGGAGGATTTTTCGGCAGTTCTTCAGCTTTTTCAAAAAGTGAGGAGATCTCCTTTCCAGATTGGTGCGTTCGAGTGCTTAACTGATGCTTGTCTGCAGGCTGTAAAAGAGGTGAGAAAGGTTTCTCCTCCGTTCCAGGGTACTCACCCCGCTTATGTCCTTCTTGAGCTTGAGCGGTCTCACTCGACCCCAAGAGAAACCCTGGAGCCATTTCTGACAGAGCTTTTTGAAAAGGGTCTAGTTCAGGATGGTACTTGGGCTCAATCTCCTCGCGAGGCTAGGGATCTGTGGACTTTTCGTGAGGGCGTGAGCGAGAGCTTAGGCACTCTAGGTTTCGTTCATAAAAATGATATTTCGTTGCCAGTTGCGAGCCTGAAGGATTTCCTGAAGGACTTTGATAAAACCTTTGCTGTTCGACACCCCGAACTCAAGACCTATGTTTTTGGTCACATTGGTGACGGTAATCTACATATCAATACGATGATGCCTTCTGGCTGGGAGAGGGAGCGCTTTGCGCAGATCTGCAAACAGGCGGATCTTGATTTGTTCACTCTCGTTCAGAAGTATCACGGAAGTGTTTCCGCTGAGCACGGTGTCGGTCTCGTTAAAAAGGACTTCCTTCACTTCAGCCGCACTGATCAGGAAGTGCAGCTCATGCGGTCAATTAAGAAGGTTTTTGACCCTCAGGGTTTGCTCAATCCGGGTAAGATTTTCGACTAGTACAGCATCCGTGTCTTAATTGAGGCGCCTAGGTTCTCGATCGCGTTTTTTACTTCCTGAGAAAGTGCTCGATCGGTATCCAAAACGAGGTATCCAATTTTTGGATCGGTCGCGAGGGTTTGAGCCTGTATATTGGCCCCGAGTCGAGAAACGATCCCATTGATCTCGCTCAGAACTCCAGGGATGTTTTGATGAACATTGAGGATTCGATGACCTTCCTGGGTAGGAACCAGATCGACTTGAGGGAAGTTGACAGCGCCAGATGTAGACCCTGAGTTGACAAATCGGATCAGTGCTGCTGGAACCTCAGTTCCAATGTTGGCCTGAGCTTCTTCAGTTGCACCTCCGATATGTGGAGTGAGAATCACGTTGGAAATTCCCTGCAGTTCTGTGAAAAAATCAGAGTTGTTCCCTTCTGGTTCTTCAGGGAAAACATCAACTGCCGCACCAGCAAGGTGGCCTGATTTAAGTGTTTCCGCCAAAGCAGGGATCTGAACTACGTTGCCTCGGCTTGCATTGATTAAATAAGATCCTTTTTTCATCACTTGAAGTTCAGGCGATCCAATCATTTTATGGGTTTGAGGAGTTGCCGGGACGTGGAGAGTAATGAAATCACTCTCTTTCAAGAGCTCTCGGAGAGTATTACAGCCTTTGGCATTTCCAAGTGGAAGCTTGGAAATGATGTCGTAATAGAGAACTCGCATTCCCAAACTTTCAGCTAAAGTGGATACTTGTGAACCAATGTGGCCATAACCAATAATTCCTAAGGTCTTGCCGCGAACCTCAAAGCAGCCATTGGAAACCTTTTTCCAGACTTTTGAGTGCACTTCGGAGCTTCTTTGGAAGAGCTGTCTGGATAGCGCAATGATCTCCGAAATGACCATTTCTGCGACGCTGCGGGTGTTGCCGAAGGGGGCGTTGAAAACGGGAATCCCTCTTTCCTTGGCGAAATCTAAATCAACTTGGTTGGTTCCTATGCAAAAACAGCCTAGCGTCAGAAGACGTTTGGCTTCGGCTAGAACCTCTGCGGGTATTTGAGTCTTACTCCGAATCCCGAGGACGTGGACGTCCTTGATCTTCGCCTTCAGTTCTTCGGGTTTGAGTGCTACACTCAAAGTCTCGACGTCGAATCCTTCACTGAGGAAAGCCTCTTTGGCGAGGGGGTGAATATTTTCCAGAAGTAGCACCTTAATTTGGCTTTTTGGGAAAGAAGTCAGCGGAGCGATAGAAGATTGAGTATTCATGAGAAAAATATACCTCAACTCCAGATCAGGTTGAGTTTATTTTAAAGATAGTTTGAAGATTTGAATAAGGAAAATGAATAGTGGCACCCAAGTTTAAAGGAGATTCAGACGACTGGCTGGATAATGAGCAACTCGGCGGAAAAGGTCGAAAGCGACCTAAAAAAGTGGTTCAAGCACGAGGACTCGATCTACCCTGGAGTCAGGCCAATGCAACAGTAGAGGAAGTGTTTCCTAATCAGTGCCGTGTGCGTTGGGACGAGGATCATGCGAGTCTTCTCTGTAGCTATCGCTGGGCTGAAGTGATCAATAAATCTAAAACCCAGGTCAGGGAGAGAACGCCCGTTTGTGTGGGCGATCGAGTATTGGTGGAGAGATCAGACGATCAATTTGGTGTTTTGACTGGGATTTGCTCCCGGAAAAATTCCCTCGTTCGACCAGCTCCTGGGAGGGACGGACAAAAGCATTATCACGCCTTAGCTGCCAATTTAGATCTACTGGTGATTGTTGCATCTGTACAGGAGCCCGAATTTTCCCCCGGATTAGTCGATCGATTTTTAATTGCCGCCGAGCTGCAGCAAATTCCCATTTTGATCTGCACCTCAAAGACAGATCTTTGGAAAGACGAAACAAAAGAGCGAGTTTGGGAGCAGTATTCTCAATTTGGCTACGAAGTCGTGGGGGCAAGTTCTAAGGCCAAGTCAGGTGTGGATGAACTCCTTCGTAAAGTCGAAGGCAAGACGGTAGCTTTTTGTGGTCATTCGGGAGTGGGTAAAACCTCACTTTTGCGAGTACTTTTAAACCAAGAGGTTGGACGTGTTGCTCAAGTGAATTCCCTCACGGGAAAGGGGCGCCACACGACGACGGGCGCAGTTCTTTTGGATGGGCCACAGGACTCGAGGTGGATTGATACTCCCGGCGTCCGAGAATTTGGTCTTCTTCAGCTTCAGCCGGAGGACTTAGCGGATCATTTCCCTGAGTTTCGCGACTTGCACTGTCGCTTGACTGGATGCATGCACGCATCAGAACTTCAATGTAACGCGACAGGGCTTTTCAGGTACTCAAGTTACTTGAGGATTTTTAATTCTCTCAAGGCCGGAGAGTTCTAATCAAATAGTTCTCTTGAGATGATCAATCGTTGGATTTGGCTGGTGCCCTCGTAAATCTGGTAGATTTTTGCGTCGCGCATCAGTTTTTCAACTGGATATTCCTTTGAGTAGCCGTAGCCCCCGAAGACTTGTACAGCATCTGTGGTGATCCTCATTGCTGTATCAGCAGCAAAAACTTTAGCCATGGCTGCCAATTTAGTATTTCTTTGCCCTTGATCGATCGTCCATGCTGCCTTGTGAACGAGAAGCCGAGCCGCTTCGATATCTCGTGCCATGTCGGCGATCATAAAGCTGATGGCTTGATAGTTTGCGATGGGCTGGCCAAAGGTTTTTCGGGTTTTTGCGTATTGAATCGCTTCATCCATGGCTCGACGAGAGAGTCCGACTGCTCCTGCTGCGACCGCGGGTCGAGTGTGGTCAAAGGCGCTCATTGCAATTTTGAACCCATCACCTTCTCTGCCGAGTCGGTATTTTTCAGGGATTTTAACCTCGTCAAAGCTGATGCCCCGAGTGTCGCTGGATCGTTGCCCCATGTTCCACTCTTTTTTACCTACTGTGATGCCCGGGGTATCCGCTGGAACGATAAATCCGCTCATGCCTTTATGCTTCTGTGAAGGATCTGTGTAAGCGAGAACGAAGTACCAATCAGCAACGCTGCCATTCGTGATCCACATTTTTGAGCCGGTGATCACGTAATCAGAACCCAGCTTTTTAGCCTGAGTTCGGATGCCGCTGACGTCTGATCCGGCGCCGGGTTCAGTTACGCAGTAAGCTGCAAATCGAGCCTCTGAGGAAAGTCTGCCCAAGAATTCTTTCTTTTGCTCATCGTTACCGGCGACGATCACGGGTGCAGCCGCTAAAGTATTGGCTTCCATAGCAGTCGCAATTCCGGTACAACCGTACGCCAGCTCTTCGGTAATGATGCAGCCCTCTAGGACTCCAAGGCCTAATCCCCCATACTCTTGCGGAATATGGGTATTCATCAGGCCAACTTCCCACGCTTTTTTTGCAATTTCGCGCGGGTACTCGCCAGTCTCGTCGTGATGTGCGGCTTTTGGAATGATTTCTTCCTTGGCGAATTTTCTGGCTAGTTCTTGAAGTTGGGTCTGCTCTTCCGACAGGGCAAAGTTCATCATGAATTCATTTTATTATGATTCGCATGATATTGTAAAGTTCTTGGGTCAAAGAAAGGGTCTAAATATGAGATCGCAGAAAGCGTCAAAAATCAGAGGCAAAAGTACAGAGCGATATTCCAGGAAGGAGTTTGGTACTAGAGATCAATACGAAGAGGAGGCCGTTCCTCAGTTTAAGCCCAATTCAAAAGCAAAAAGGGAAGCTATCGTTCAGGGCTTCTCCAAGCTCTGGGAAAGCCTTTGGACCTCTTCGGTTCATTTGGATTCTGCTCTTTCAAAGCTACCTCCTCAGACGAAAAGCATTTTGGCACAGTTGCTGCCATCGATCTTGATGCGACCCGTATCGCAGGCTGAGGCACTCGGGGTGGGCGTTCCATCAGGAGAGCCCTGGAGTCTTAATCCTCAGAATTTAGGCCAGTGGCGGCCTGCTCCTTTAATGATGGAGCGGATGTATGAATTGATGACGCAGGGGAATCCCTCGGTTGATCCCGTGCGAGGAGATTTTCCCGAAGAGATGTTGAAAGAGTGGGAGAGTTCTTGGGGGATCGACTGCGTCCGTCATCTTGTTGACACGTTAGGGCGGCCCGCTCCTTTGAGTTTGAGAGCTAATCGTGAGTTTGGCGTAGAAGATTTGATTCAGGGCCTAAAGAGTGATGCGCAGATTGCAGTTCGAATTGAGCCATCCAGCTTTGCTCCATTAGGAGTTAGGCTATCTGGATATGCTCCAGTGCTCAAGTCGGAGTTGTATCAAAAAGGGGCTTTTGAAATTCAAGACGAGGGGTCTCAGTGGATGGCACTTTTTGCGCTTTGGCCCGAGCGATTCGGAAGCGTTTTAAGTGAGAAGCCCATGTCCGTGGGTGTTTCTCAGCTGCGTTTTGATTCTTTACCCCGCTTTAAGTCGTCTCTTACCGTAGTAGATGCTTGCGCCGGTGCTGGGGGCAAAAGTCTTGCGATAGCTGATGCACTCGGAGGTAAAGGTAAGGTTTTTGCTTACGATATCTCAGTTAAAAAACTTCAGGCGTTGAAAAGAAGGGCGTCAAAAACTCAGTTAAGAAATATCCATGTCGCTCCAGTTACTGAGGGAGCCGAAGAAGCTCATGTCGAAAAGTTTAAGAACACAGCCGATATTGTCCTGGTGGACGCACCATGTAGCGGATGGGGAGTTCTCAGGAGAAATCCCGATATCAAGTGGAGGCAATCCAAAGAAGTGTTGGAAAGGATGCCTCAAGTGCAAGCTAGGCTCCTCTCTGTTTATTCGCGCTTGGTAGCGCCGGGTGGACGATTGGTTTTTGGAGTTTGTACGTTTCGTTTGGCTGAAACGAGAGATATTGTTCGAGATTTCTTAGTGAAGCACCCTGAGTTTGCTGCTCAAGAGGGTGGTTTTTTCGGACCAGGCCCTTGTGATGGGTTCTTTATGCAGAGTTTTACGCGCAATTCCGGCTAAATGCCCCCCATAAAGTCAAAGGCCCCGGGCTGAAAGCCCAGGGCCTTGATTAGTCTAGCTAAAAAAGCAGGACTTACTTTTTCTTAGTAGTCTTCTTCTTTGCAGTCTTCTTTTTAACAGTAGCTTTCTTCTTAGTTGTTTTCTTTTTGGTAGCCATTTCTATTTCCTCCGTTAAGACATCATTTTATGCATTCAAAAAACTAATGCTCAGTTTGATGTTACCTAGAATACTTCTTATATCAAGAAAAGAACTAAATGCATTTGATTTTTTTCATCGGATCAAATTTTTTAAATTTTTTGATCCGACTATTTCGATGAAAAATAGAATTAATTAGGTTTTTAAATCGGATTTATATCTAAATTCATGCAGAAGGGCTCCCTCAGAACACTGATCTTGTGCCGGGAATCCATCTTTAAGTTCAGAAAGGGGATATGGTAAGATTGATGAGATCTGATAGCTAACAGTGAAATTGGGGGAGAACGATGAAGCGTATCCTTATTGTTGATGGGAATCGAGAAAGTTTCGAGGTCATTGCTCAACTCATGTCTGAGGTTGGACTTTCTGTGCACGGCTCAAATGATTTTGAGTCGGCTTTGCATCAGCTCAGAGCATGGAAGCCTCATTTAATACTAGTTGACGCAGATTTCCTGAAAGAGGGGGTATTCGAGCTAGTTCCGAAGCTCAGGCTACTCTCTCAGGAAGAATTTGTTCCGATAGGCGTTTTATCTGGAAATTTGACTGCCGTTGATGTGGATCGTGGCTCGGAGGTTGGGGTCGATGATTGGTTACAGAAACCCATTTCTCACTTAGGAGCGCTTGTTCGGATCAAATCACTCCTTAAGCTAAAAGAAAGTCAGGATGCCCTTAAGCGAGCCCATCATCGAATTGATGATGTGGTGTCTACTGACGAATTGACCGGATTGGCCAGTATGAGGTCTGCTTATAAAAGAGCCGAAGAAGAAGTCGCTCGGGCGAGGAGGTTGAAAACTGGGATTTCAGCTTTTCTTTTGAATTTGGATAATTTCTCGGACGTGAATCAAAGTTACGGTTTTGGCGTTGGAAGTTATGCACTTCAGGAAGTTGCCCTACGTTTAAAGAAGTGTTTACGAACGATCGACATTGTAGCCCGAGTTGGGGCTGATGAGTTTTTTGTTCTCCTTCATGAGACAGATTTGACTGGGGCAGAGTTTGTGGCTGAACGAGTGAGGGATGTGGTCCAATCCGAGCCGTTTCGGTGTCAAAGTGCCGTTTTCAATTTGACGGCTACGATTGGAGTGGCAGGGCTTTCTGCTGAGCAGACGATTCCCAGAATGAGTGACCTGTTGCACATCACCATGCAAGCGCTTAAGTCTGCTAAATCGAACGGCCAGAACCGGATCGAGGTGTATTCCTTTACCCAGGGCACTGAATAGTGATAGGTCCTAATTTCATCTGTTTCTATGGAAAATCAAGAATTGATTCAGAAAACTGAAAGATCTGAAGTTCCACCTCTCGATCTCAAGGAGAAAAAGAAGCGAAAGCGAGAGGGGCTTGCTATTGTCGTTTTGACGCTCCTCTTCTTGACGCTTATGTTGGCCGAGTTTCGGCTGACTCAAGTCTCGAGCTCCCTGCCTTTTGTGACATCTATTTTCTTTTTTGGCCTGCTCAACGTGAATTTGATCATCCTGATCGCGCTCGTTTGGCTGGTGTTTAGAAACATCGGTAAGCTATTCATCGAGCGGCGAAGGAAAGTGTTAGGCGCAAAGCTTAAAACCAAGTTGGTGATCGCTTTTTTAGCCTTTTCGATCATCCCGACGATGGTTTTGTTCATTATTTCAGCTCTTTATATCAATTCAAGTTTTGATAAGTGGTTTTCTCTCAAAATTCAAAATACTCTTCAAGCTTCCCTTGAAATTACGAACACTTACTACCGCAATACCGAACACACGGCGATGCATTTTGCGGAGCACCTAGCGAACGGGATTGGCAAGAGGTTAGAGCGCTCACCTTCTCAGTTCAAGTTGGCTTCTTGGGTCCGAGATTATCTGGATGGACAGCGGGAATTGCTAGCTCTTGATGCAGTCGAGTTCTATTGGGATGCTAATGATGAGAGAATTCTGTCGCAAAAGCCAACCCGATTCGAGGCCAAATTAAACTACCCTAGGCTTGCCTTAGATTTACTGGATCGGGCGTTCGCAGGGGATCGTCTCCCAGTGATCCACCACGTCGGATCAGGCGAACTCATTCGTTGTTTAGTGCCAGTTCATTTGGGTGCGTCAACTTCTCAACCTATAGTGGGAGTTGTCGTGGTGAATTTTTACGTTCCGGTGAGTCTGGTAAATAAGGTGGATGAGATTGCTAGCGTCTTTGATGATTATAAAGAAGCTAATCCACTAAAATACCCAATGAAGACCACCTATTTCCTTATTCTTATCATGATTACTTTGGTGCTTTTATTCGTGGTAATTTGGGTGGGCTTATATATGGCTCGTGAACTTACGGTACCGGTTGCTCGATTGGTTGAGGGAGCTCATGCTGTAGGTTCGGGTAATCTAGACGTCATTATTCTCTCTTCAGGTCATGATGAGATTGCCGTGCTCGTGGATTCCTTTAATAAAATGACCCAGGATTTGCGAGAAAATCGAGCTAGTCTAGTCCAGGCGAGTGCTGATCTTGAAAAGCGGAGACTTCAGCTCGAGGCAGTTCTTGCAAACATCAGTACAGGTGTCATTGCAATCGATAACCTGGGCGAAATCACAACTTTTAATCAATCAGTCTCCAATCTTTTAGCCATACCACCAGAGAATGCACTTCATCATCCTTTTCAAGAGGTGCTTGAGCCTCCAGCCGAGATGCTCGTTCAGCTCATCCAACGAGTCATTGCAGCGTCGAGGCAGGGCACCACGGTTCAGCCTGAAATCACTCAGTGGAATTTCAGAGAAGGGGATCGCTTACGACTGTTGGCGGCAGTAGCCACGCCCTTGAAGCGAGGAGATCAAAACTGGGGAGTTGTCGTCGTCATCGATGACATGACTCATCTCATTAAAGGGCAAAGGGAGATGGCATGGCGAGAAGTGGCTCGGAGAATTGCTCACGAAATTAAGAACCCTTTGACTCCCATTAAGCTATCAGCCCAGCGCCTTCAGAGGCGTTTTGCAACCTATCGGGGCAGGGATGGAGAGATCCTCAAGGAATGTACGGACACCATTATTAAGCATACGGATGAGCTGAAAGAGATGGTCAATGAATTCTCAAATTTTGCCCGTTTTCCTGAGTCCAATCCTACGCCCAATGATCTCAATGCGGCTCTTCGTGAGGTGGTGACTCTTTATCAGCAGGCCCATCCTGGAATACAAATTTCAGTCCGCTCAGAGAGTCGGTTACCTGTTTTTGAGTTCGATCGTGACCAAATCAAGCGGGTGATGATTAACCTATTGGATAATGCAGTTGCTGCCTTGGTGGATTCGAATCTGCCGCAAGCGAAGCGAATTGATGTTGTGACTCATTACCACGACTCTCTTCAGATGGCCGTTGTCGAGGTCTCCGATACGGGTTTGGGAATGACTGAAGAGGTGAAGGCACGCCTTTTCGAACCCTATTTTTCAACAAAAACAGGTGGCACGGGTTTGGGACTTGCCATTGCTAAAAGAATTGTGAATGATCACGACGGTTTTATTCGTGTTCGATCTGCTCCTGGAGAGGGGACCCAGTTTCTAATTGAGTTGCCCACGGCAGTCCGGCAGTTGCCTGAAAAACGGCGAACTGAAGCAGTTCCTCCGGTGAAGAGTTGATGAATTGAAGGAGTTTTTTTATGACATCTCGTGCAGTACTCGTCATTGATGATGAAGAGTCGATTCGGCATTCCCTCAAGGGGGCATTAAGTGACGAGGGATTTAAAGTTCATGAGGCGGGATCCGGAAAAGAGGGTTTGGAGCTAGTTAGGAGTGAGAGGCCCGACGTTGTTCTTTTGGATATTTGGATGCCCGAGATGGACGGGATTGAAGTCCTCAGACTCATGAAAAGCGAGTGGCCTGATCAAGCTGTTGTTATGATGTCCGGCCACGGTAATATTGAAACCGCAGTGAGAGCGACCAAATTAGGTGCTTTTGATTTTATCGAGAAGCCTCTTTCACTTGAACGACTCCTGGTCATTCTTCAGAATTTGTCCGGAGTTCAAGACCTTGCTCGGGAAAATCAAGCCCTCAGAAAGCAGGTCCAAAAAAATAGGCTGCTCGTGGGTGAGAGCCTAGTTATGAAGCAGATCCAAGAGGTGATCCGGCGAGTGGCAAGAACCACCGGATCAGTTCTGATTACGGGTGAAAACGGAACTGGTAAAGAATTGGTCGCCCAAAGTATTCATGCGTTTTCTCCCCGTTTTAATCGCCCCTTTGTGGAGGTGAACTGCGCCGCTATCCCTGAAGAGCTCATTGAAAGCGAGCTTTTTGGTCATGAGCGGGGTGCGTTCACTGGGGCGACAACCCTTCGTCGAGGTAAGTTTGATTTAGCCCACGGAGGCACGCTTTTTCTCGACGAAATTGGGGATATGTCGCTAAAAACTCAGGCAAAGATTCTTAGAATCCTTCAAGAGCAAAAGTTTGAACGAGTCGGCGGCACCCAAACAATTTCCGTAGATGTACGTGTAGTAGCCGCCACAAATAAAGACCTGAAGGCGGCAATCCAGCAAGGGCAGTTTCGTGAGGACCTTTTTTATCGACTGAACGTGATTCCATTTAATGTTCCGCCATTGAGGGATCGACGAGAGGATATCGCTATTCTCGCTAAATACTTCATGAAAGAGTTTTCTGCCGCCCACGGTCGCACTATTCGTTCGCTTACTTCAGAGGCTCTTAGAGTTTTAGAAGCCTACCCCTGGCCCGGGAACGTGCGTGAGTTGAGAAACTTAGTAGAGAGGCTAGTGATCCTGACTTTGGATTCTGAGGAGGGGCTCCCCGTTTCAGCGGCGCATCTTTTGACTAATCTGCATGATGATTCTTTTAGCTTGAAGATGGAGGAAGCGGGGATTTTCGGGGGCAATATCTCTTCTCGCGAAGCAGTCATCACTGATGTGAAAAATCTGAGGGATGCTCGGCAAGTATTTGAAAAAGAGCTGATCCTCAAAACATTAAAAGAGCAGGATTGGAACATCTCCAAAGCCGCTCAGGTTCTGGGAATCGAGCGGAGTCATCTCCATCGTAAAATCAAATCTTACGGCATCGATAGCTGAGTTTACTCCTGCCCGCTCAGTCGTGCTGATTCTTGCTTGCCCCGCGCGTCAAGGCGTCATATGGTCTGCCTACTATGGCTGAGAAAATTACACCTCGTGAACAAGATTTTTCCCAATGGTATCAAGATGTTGTCCTGCAGGCGCGCTTGGCCGACTACAGTCCGGTGAAGGGCTGTATGGTGATTCGCCCGAATGGTTATTCAATTTGGGAACAGATTCAGCAGGACCTGGACCGAAGAATTAAAGCCACGGGTGCTCGAAATGCCTATTTTCCTCTATTGATTCCTGAGAGTTTTCTTAAAAAAGAGGCGGAGCACGTGGAAGGATTTGCTCCTCAGTGCGCAGTTGTGACCTATGCAGGGGCTAAAGATCTTGAAGAAAAGCTCGTGGTGCGTCCGACTTCCGAGACCATCATTAATAGTATGTTTGCTAAATGGATTCAGTCCTATCGCGATTTGCCAATGATGATTAATCAGTGGGCGAACGTAGTTCGTTGGGAAATGCGGACGCGTTTGTTTTTGCGAACTACCGAGTTTCTTTGGCAAGAAGGGCATACCTGCCACGCTACGGCGGATGAAGCAGAAGAAGAAGCTCGCAAAATGCTTAACGTCTACGCGGACTTTGCTGAAGAGATTTTGGCCATGCCGGTGCTTCGCGGGATGAAAAGTGAGAGCGAGAAGTTTGCCGGAGCGCTGAGGACTTACTGCATCGAGGCTATGATGCAGGATAAAAAAGCCCTCCAGGCGGGAACCTCACATAACCTTTCCACCAACTTTGCTCAGGCGTTCGATACTGTGTTCTTGGACAAAGACGGGAAACAAAAAACAGTCCATCAAACCAGTTGGGGGGTCTCCACGCGCTTGATCGGTGGGATGATTATGACCCACTCTGATGATAAGGGGTTAGTGCTACCTCCACGGTTGGCGTCGACCCATGTTGTCATTGTACCGATCCTCTCGAATGCGAGTAAAAAGGCAGAAGTTTTGGCTGCAGCTGAAGCCTTGGCTCGCTCGATCCGTGAGGCGGCCGAAGGTCAAAAGTTGCCGTATACCCTAGGTGTCTCTGTAGATCAGGACGAAACCAAGCAGCCTGGGTGGAAATTTCACGAGTATGAACTCATTGGAATTCCAATTAGAATTGAAATTGGGCCACGGGACCTGGAAAAGGGTCAGGTCGTAATGACTCGTCGAGATATCGGGGTCAAGGAAATGCTCTCCCTTACGGCAGTGCCCCAGAAAGTGGTCCAAGAGCTCGATACTATGCAAAGAGTTCTTCTTGAAAAGGCGCGTGCTTTCCGTGATCAAAACACCTTTGAAATTAGCGATTACGCTGACTTTCAAAAGAAAATCGAAGAGCCGGGCGGATTTTTTGCTGCTTCTTGGTGCCAGAGCAAAATTTGCGAGGCCAAAGTAAAAGAAGAAACTAAAGCGACCATTCGTTGTTTGCCGATGGGTCCTGACTATCAGTCTATTGAGGCTTCTGGGCATTGCTTGGGTTGTGGCGAGCAAAAGTCACTCGTGCGTGCGATTTTTGCTAGAAGCTATTAACTAGAGCTGAGTCTTTTTGAGTTCGGCTCTAGTTAAAGGAGAGCTCGAATGATGTCGACTCATCATAAAACTACCGATTTGGTTGTTGGATTAGACAATCAGACGATTGATCGTGCCATGGAGTGCGTAGATAGTCTCAATGGCTATGATGTCCTCTATCAGGTGGGACTTGAGCTCTTTATGCACGGAGGGTCTGATCTTCTTCGTGAGCTAGCTCATCGCAAGAAGCGGGTCTTTTTGGATCTTAAGTTCATGGATTCGCCCGAGGTTGCTACTAAGGCTGTTCAACTGGCCGCACTGTGTCATGTCGAAGTTTTAAGCCTCCATCTGGGCGGTGGTAGTTCGATGATCCGCGCGGTTAAACAAGGACTTGAGGATATTCCACTGCTGCGGCCAAGGCTCTTAGGTGTTGGAGTCCTGAGTTTCTTTGATGACGTCAGGTGGGCTGAGGTAACTAGGGCATTTACAGGTCACGCTCTTAAAATCGCAGACTCATTCGAAATGCTTCTAGACTGTGCTTTTACTTGGGGACTGGATGGAGTGACCTGCTCATTGGCTCAGCTGGAGCGCGTTCGTACCCTGTACCCTAATCTCTATACGCTGGTTACTTCCTGCTTTTCTGGACATCCAGCAACGCAGGACGAGCTTCAGACTTTTACTCTATCTCAGGCGAGACACTTTGGTGCTGATGCTGTTTTGCTGCCTGCATCCTTCATTGCGGCGGCCTGTTCGCGGGCCGATGTGAGCGGGTTTCTGGGGGGGTTGGGATTTTCAGCAGCTCAGGTTTAGTTTGCTCGCCGTGAAGAACTGTGCGAATGACATTTCTATGTCTCTGATTTTAAGAAACCCTCACAGTGTTCTAGCTCTATTAAAAACTCGCCCCAAAGATATGACTCGGCTCAATGTGCCGCCCCAGGCATCGAACGACGCCTGGGAGGCCGTAGTGCGCCTCGCTCGCTCGCAAGGAGTGAATGTTACAACTGCGACTCAGCGGTCCAACAAGGCACCAAGAGGTCCAGTAGCCGCAGAGAGTAGTCGAATGGGAGTAGCCGAAGCATTTGCTGAAGAAAGGCGCCCTCTTTCGGTTGAGGAGCTCTTTGGCAGCGTTGGACAGAAAGGCCTCTGGCTGGCTCTTGATTCTTTGCAAGATCCTCACAATGTTGGCGCAATTTTTCGAGCCGCAGCATTTTTTGGTGTGAAGGGAATTATTTTGACTCAGGAGCGTTCGGCCCCTTTGACTGCTACGGTTTACGACGTGGCCTCTGGTGGTATGGAATACGTACCTTTTTGCGTCCAGGTTAATCTTCAGAGAGCCTTTGAGGTCGCTAAAAAAGCGGGTCTTTGGGTACTGGGTTCCTCGGAACATGCTCAGGATGATCTGGAGTCGATCCCGAGAGATCGCCCCTGGTTGCTGGTTTTAGGAAACGAAGAGAAAGGGCTTCGTCGACTCACCTCAGAGAGCTGTGATTTGCTGTGCAAAATTCCAAGCCTGGGCGAGGTCGGCTCGTTAAACGTGTCTGTAGCGGCTGGGATCATGATTTCGCGCCTCTCAAAATGAAACGGATCCAGCATTAATTATTGACAATCTGAGTGAATAGTGCCAGGTTCGACAGCTAATTGTCGGCAGTCTGCCTAGGGCTAAAATTCTAGGCAATTGAAGTGCTGGAGTAGCTCAGTTGGTAGAGCAGCGGTTTTGTAAACCGCAGGTCGTGGGTTCGAGTCCCTTCTCCAGCTCCATTTTCTAAAGAAGTCGTTTTATTTCGTTGATTGGAAGCCCAAGACAGGGTAACTGAAGCACGGAAAGCGGAATCTGAGTGGTGGCGAAGAGAGGGCTTGTTCCTGAAGTGAACAGAAGCGAGTTCAATTCAGCAACCCGACGATTCTTAGGTTAAGAGACTGATCATGTGGAGAGATACCCAAGTGGCCAAAGGGACCAGACTGTAAATCTGGCGGCTCACGCCTTCGAAGGTTCGAATCCTTCTCTCTCCACCATTTTTGACAGTCTTTTAGGGGTAAAATCCTCTGAAACCCAGATAAAATGTGGCAATCGGAGTCTATTGTTACTTTTTACTTGGCGGACGACCAAATGAAGTATAAATTCTCGACCTTACCAGTTTGAGAATATAAAGGTGCGGGAGTAGCTCAATTGGCTAGAGCATCGGCTTTCCAAGCCGAGGGTTGAGGGTTCGAGTCCCTTCTCCCGCTCCAAAATAGACTCAAATGTGTACGCTCTTGTAGCTCAGTTGGCCAGAGCACTCCCTTGGTAAGGGAGAGGTCACGGGTTCGAATCCCGTCAAGAGCTCCAGATTTAACTAACCGGTTGTTAGGTTCCGGATTAACCTAACCAAACAGCGGAGGCCTTGAAGAGGTATGTCTAAAGAGAAATTTGAACGTAGTAAACCCCACTGCAACATCGGGACAATTGGTCACGTTGACCACGGTAAGACGACGCTAACTGCTGCGATCACCACCGTGTTGGCGAAAAAAGGCTGGGCACAGGCTCGCGCTTACGATCAAATCGACAACGCTCCTGAAGAAAAAGAGCGTGGGATTACCATCAACACAACTCACGTCGAGTATCAGACTGAAAATCGTCACTACGCGCACGTTGACTGCCCTGGCCACGCTGACTATGTTAAAAACATGATCACCGGTGCTGCACAAATGGACGGAGCTATTCTCGTTGTTTCTGCTGCTGACGGCCCAATGCCTCAAACTCGTGAACACATCTTGCTTGCTCGTCAGGTGGGTGTTCCTGCTGTTGTTGTGTTTTTGAATAAATGCGACATGGTTGATGATTCAGAGCTTCTCGATCTCGTTGAGATGGAAGTTCGTGAATTGCTCAGCTCATACAAATTCCCTGGCGACGAGATCCCTGTGATTAAGGGTTCTGCATTGAAGGCTATGGAAGGCGATGCTGGTCCTCTGGGCGAGCCTGCGATCTTGCAATTGATGGCTTCCGTCGATTCATACGTTCCACAGCCTAAGCGCGAAAAAGACAAGCCCTTCTTGATGCCAGTTGAAGACGTGTTCTCTATTTCTGGTCGCGGTACTGTTGTCACCGGTCGTGTTGAGCGCGGCGTGATTAAGGTCGGCGAAGAATGTGAAATCATTGGCTTGCGCCCAACCATCAAGACCGTTGTAACTGGTGTTGAAATGTTCCGTAAGCTTTTGGATCAAGGTGAAGCTGGCGACAATATTGGCGCCCTTCTCCGTGGTACAAAGAAAGAAGAAGTTGAACGCGGACAAGTGCTTGCACACGTCGGCAGCGTTCGTCCTCACAAGAAATTCAAAGGCTCTGCCTATATTCTCACCAAAGAAGAAGGCGGACGTCACACTCCATTCTTCAATGGTTATCGTCCTCAGTTCTACTTCAGAACGACCGACGTGACTGGTGTCGTGAAGTTGCCAGAGAACGTAGAAATGGTTATGCCTGGTGACAACGTTGCTATCGAAGTTGAGTTGATCACTCCGATTGCAATGGAAAAGGAACTTCGCTTCGCTATTCGCGAAGGCGGACGTACTGTCGGTGCTGGCGTAGTTGCAGAAATTGTTGAATAGTTTTCAGTTCGCTGAAGACGTTGGCTGAAAAGCCAAAATGATAGGTTCCGAAAGAGGGGAGAATTGTTCTCCCCTCTTGTTTGGAATACGGTTTTTAAGGTAGTGGTAATGTTATGCGAGTAACTGTTGGTTTAGATTGCACAGCCTGCAAAAGAAAAAATTACTCAACGAGTAAGAATAAACAAAAGACAACGGACAAGCTTGAATTCAAAAAGTTTTGTAAGTTTTGTCGTAAACATACGCCACATCGAGAAGGTAAGTAAGTTAGGGCAGTAGCTCCAACGGTAGAGCAACGGATTCCAAATCCGTGGGTTGTGGGTTCGAATCCCTCCTGCCCTGCCAACTCAGATCTGACGCGGGTGACACTATGGAAAGTCAGCATCAAAAATGGGTAACCTTGAGTTACCTGGCAGTCGCAGCCCTTTTTGGCTACGTTGTATTTTCATTGGCCGGGAAGCTAGTTGGGTTTTACGATCTAGAAGTTAAGTTTCGCAATATCAGCACCATCTTGCGAGTGGGGTCCGCCGTTCTGGGTGTTTTGATGTTTCTCTTTCTTACGCGGAGAGATGACACGAATCAGTTCATGAACGAAGTGATGACAGAGTTGTCACGAGTTTCATGGCCTACTCAAAAAGAGACGACTTCGTCCACGTTCATTGTGATCGTGATGGTGTTGGTTTCAGGAACGGTCTTAGGGCTCTTGGATTTCCTATGGATCCAAGTGCTAAAACGAGTTCTCTGAGAGAGGAGTTGGGTGTGCCCGAAATTCAAGCGCAACAATCTAATGAAATGTCCTGGTATGTAGTTCACACCTACTCAGGATTTGAAAACAAGGCCAAGATTGCGCTAGAAGAGCGGATTAAATCCTTAAAGAAGGAATCCTTTTTTAGCGAAATTGTTGTTCCAGAGGAAAACGTGGTGGAATTGGTTAAAGGCCAAAAGAAAACCACCAAGCGACGTTTCTTTCCTGGTTATATCTTAGTCCGAATGGTTTTGAACGACGAGACCTGGCACATTGTGAAGAATACGCCAAAGATTACAGGTTTCGTTGGTGACAAGGTCAAGCCAGTCCCTGTTCCTGATTCAGACGTTCAAAAGATGACGAACCGGATTGCAGAAGGTCAGGTCAAGCCAAGGCCGCGAGTTTCCTTTCATGAGGGAGAAAACGTGCGAGTGGTGGACGGACCTTTCTCGAACTTCAACGGCACTGTTGAGGATGTTAATCCGGACAAAGGTAAAGTCAAGGTGTTGGTCAGTATTTTCGGCCGTTCAACGCCGGTGGAGCTCGATTTTATTCAGGTTGAAAAAATTTAGTTTCTCATGTTATAAACCGCGGCTCTAGGATTTTTGTGCCTGTAGCCGCGCGCTCGTAAGTGAGCAGAATCCGAATACGCTAGTCCACATGCATGGCTGCTGCGGAATTGGTAAGAAGGTACAGGACGTACGTCGAGAAAGGTAAGATATGGCAAAGAAGGTAGTTGGTCAAATCAAGCTTCAGATCCCAGGCGGCCAAGCGAATCCGGCGCCTCCAGTGGGTCCAGCGCTCGGTCAACGTGGCGTTAATATCATGGAGTTCTGTAAGGCGTTTAACGCTAAGACGCAGGACCAAAAGGGTATGGTTATCCCGGTTATCATTACCGTGTACTCTGACCGCTCTTTTACTTTTGTAACTAAGACCCCTCCTGCAGCCATTCTGTTGTTGAAGGCAGCTAAGATCGAAAAGGGTTCCAAGGAGCCAAATAAGACCAAGGTTGGCAAGGTCACCAGCAAGCAAGTTGAAGAGATCGCTAAGCTTAAGATGCCTGATTTGAACGCGGGCAGTGTTGAAGCTGCAATGAGAACCATTGCGGGTACAGCTCGCAGTGCCGGCATTACTGTTACTGATTAAAAGTTTTACTAATGAGTGGGAGCCTGCCAGTTTGCAGGCGCTTGAACCACGGAGGTTAATATGAGTGAAGTTGCGAAATCCAAAAAAGTTGCTGGTAACACCAAGCACGGCAAAAAGTACCTGAATGCGTTGGCGAAGGTTGATCCGTCCAAGAAGTATTCTGTCGCAGAGGCATTTGCCCTCCTTCCTGAAGTTTCTTTTGCAAAATTCGACGAAGCCGTAGACGTTTCTTTCAACTTGGGAGTTGACCCTAAGCACGCTGATCAGATGGTCAGAGGCGCTGTGGTTCTTCCTCATGGGATTGGCAAGTCTGTTCGCATTGCCGTTTTAGCAAAGGGCGAAAAGGCAAAAGAAGCTCAGACTGCTGGCGCAGACATCGTTGGTGCTGAAGACTTGATCGAAAAGATTTCCGGCGGCTGGTTTGAATTCGATAAGATGATTGCAACTCCTGATATGATGGTTGCAGTTTCTAAAATCGGTAAGCTCTTGGGCCCTAAAGGTCTCATGCCTAACCCAAAATTGGGTACGGTTACCTTCGACGTCGTAAAGGCAATTAAGGAACAGAAGCTCGGTAAGGTTGAATATCGTACTGAGAAAACTGGGATTATTCATGTCGCTATTGGCAAGAAGTCCTTCGGCGCAGAAAAGTTGAGAGAGAACTTCAACGCCTTGGCGAGTGTCATCATTAAGGCAAAACCGCCTACCAGCAAAGGTACCTACCTACAGAAACTTACCCTGTCGACCACAATGAGTCCTGGCATCACCGTTGATTCAATGGATGCTATGGTCTCCGCTGGTTTGGCATAACGGGTGAGCGAAGTTTCCGTCAATCGATTAGGATAAAGAGGTTTAAAATATGAATCGCACAGAGAAAACACAACTCGCAGGCGAGTTACAGGAAAAGTTCGCAAGAGCTCAGGTCGCTATTTTTGCTGACTATAAGGGGCTTTCTGCAAGTCGCGCAGATGATTTGAGACGCTTGCTGAGAAGTCAGCAGGTTGAAGTTAAGGTTCTAAAAAATAATGTAGCTCGGTTGGTGACCAAAGATGGCGCCATGGGTGATCAAGCTAAGTCCTTGATGGACTCGGTTGTTGGTCCAACATTGGTCGCATTTGCGTTCGGTGACCCTGCTGCCGCTGCTAAAGTGATTCACAAGTTTGCTCAGGATAATGAGGCTCTTAAGCTAAAAGACAGCCTCATGGGTCAAAAGCGGATCGACGCGTCTGGAGTTGAAGCGCTTGCAAAGCTTCCTAGCAAAGAGGTCCTGGTTGCGCAGTTGTTGGGTACGATGAATGCGCCGGTCAGGAACTTTGTCGGTGTGCTCGCTGCTGTGCCTCGTGGTTTGGTTACAGTGCTTGCGGCAATTGAAAAAAAGAAAGCTGAGTCTCAGTCCTGATGCCTGGACTGTAGAGTCGTGATTTCAACTGGCGGTCAGGGAGACTGCTAGCAAACGGGTCCTAATAATAGAACTAGAGGGACCAAAGCCTGAAGCTACGATGGCTAAGGGTGCGAAGTAAAAGAGGTAGAAAATGTCATCTGCAATTACCAAGGAACAAGTTGTTTCTTTCATTGAAAACATGTCCGTGCTCGATCTTTCCCAATTGGTGAAGGATCTCGAGACCAAATTCGGTGTCTCTGCTGCGGCCCCAGTTGCAATGGCAGCTGCTCCAGCTGCTGGCGCAGGCGCTGCTGTCGAAGCTAAGACTGAATTCACCGTTGTTCTTGCCGCTGCTGGCGAGAAGAAAATCAACGTGATCAAAGAAGTCCGTGCAATCACCGGTCTTGGCTTGAAAGAAGCTAAGGATCTAGTCGAAGGCGCTCCTAAGTCTTTGAAAGAAGGCGTGAATAAGCAAGAAGCTGAAGAGATCAAGAAAAAGCTCGAGGCAGAAGGCGCCAAGGTCGAGATTAAGTAATCGCGATTTGCCGTCTTTTTTAGTACCTCTGGTTCAAAAATCGTACCGGACCCTTGCCTTATCTGAAAAATCAGGTAGGCTGGGGTCCGTTATCGAATCTCTCTATTCAGTTTAGGAGCAAGCATGGGTTCCCTTTTTTCGGAAAATCGCCGAGTTCGTAAAGATTTCTCTAAAATCGCATCTCCGGTGGAGATTCCGAACCTCATAGAACTCCAACGTAAATCATACGAAAAATTCTTACAGGCTGACGTGGCTTCTAACCGGAGAGATTCTACCGGTTTGCAGGCCGTTTTCAAGTCTGTATTTCCTATTGAGGACTTCAATCGGACTGCGTCTCTTGAGTTTGAGAGCTATGTGCTCGAAAAACCTAAGTACGACGTTGCTGAATGTCGCCAACGGGGAATGACCTATGCTGCGCCGTTGAAGATTACCGTCCGGCTCGTCGTGTACGAAGTCGAAGAAGAGACTGGTACTCGTAATATTCGTGATATTAAGGAACAAGAAGTGTACATGGGAGAGATTCCTCTCATGACCGAGGCTGGTTCGTTTATTATCAATGGGACAGAGCGAGTTATCGTCAGTCAGCTCCACAGATCGCCCGGCGTCATCTTTGACCATGATCAGGGGAAAAGTCACTCCAGTGGTAAGATCCTTTATTCTGCCCGAGTGATCCCTCACCGTGGTTCATGGCTCGATTTCGAGTTTGATCATAAAGATATTTTGTACGCCCGTATCGACAGGAAGAGAAAGCTTCCTGCAACCATCATATTGCGTGCGCTGGGAATGGCCACTCAAGAGGTTTTGAACTACTTCTACCGCGTTGAAACTGTGATGTTTGACGCAGATGGGAAGTTCTTCAAAAAGGTTGATTTGGAGATCTTGGCAGGACAGCGCGCCGAGGAAGACATTTTCGATCCTAAGACTAATGAAGTGATCGTTAAAAAGAATAGAAAGTTTACAAAAGCCGTCATTCGTAAGATCCAAGACGCGGGTATTACCCGTTTTGAGATTCCGCTTGAATTGGTGGTTGGCCGAGTCGCCTCCGAAGATACGGTGGATGAACTGACCGGCGAAGTGCTTCTTGAGACTAATCAGGAGCTCAGCGTTGAGAAGATTCGCGATCTCCGCGCCCGTGGAATTAACGAAGTTAAAGTGATCTTTACTGATAATCTCAGCTACGGTTCCTTCGTTCGTGACACTCTTCTATTGGACAAGGTGACTAGTCCAGAGGAAGCCCTGATTGAGATTTACAAGCGGATGAGGCCAGGTGATCCACCAACAGTGGAAGCCGCCAAACTCTTGTTTGAGAATCTTTTCTTCAATCCAGACCGTTACGACCTGTCTAGGGTCGGGCGCCTGAAGTTGAATTATAAGTTCCCTGAAAATAATGTTTCTGCAGAGAACACCGTTCTCACTAAGCAGGATATTTTGTCCACGTTGCTCTACCTCTGTGAGTTGAACAACGGTCGCGGCACCATTGACGACATTGACCACCTTGGTAACCGCCGCGTACGCGCTGTTGGCGAGCTGATCGAGAACCAATATCGAATCGGGTTGGTCCGTATGGAGCGAGCGATCAAGGAAAGAATGAGTATTCAGGAAATTGAGACCCTGATGCCTCATGACTTGATTAATCAAAAGCCCGTTTCTGCTGTGGTTAAGGAATTTTTTGGTTCCAGTCAGCTGTCTCAGTTCATGGATCAAACCAATCCTCTGTCAGAAGTGACTCATAAGCGTCGCCTTTCGGCCCTTGGGCCTGGTGGATTAACTCGTGAGCGTGCAGGTTTCGAAGTACGTGACGTACACAATACCCACTACGGTCGTATCTGTCCGATTGAAACTCCTGAAGGTCCAAACATTGGCTTGATCGCAAGCTTGTCGACCTACGCTCGAGTTAACGACTTTGGCTTTATTGAAACTCCTTACCGCGTGATTGCTGGAAAAGATGTCGCTGACGAGATTCGATTCTTCACCGCGACCGAAGAAGAAAATAAGATTATCGCTCAGGTTGCCCCTGAGGCGCTTAAGTCCGGAAAACTTTCGGGCGAGCTCATTTCGGCTCGACGTAAGGGGGATTTTGCGCTGGTGAATCCGGACGACGTTGAGTTGATGGATGTTTCCCCGAATCAGCTCGTATCGATTGCTGCCTCCTTGATTCCATTCTTGGAACATGACGACGCGAATCGTGCTTTGATGGGTTCTAACATGCAACGTCAGGCCGTTCCGCTGATCCGCACTCATGCACCATTAGTGGGTACTGGGATTGAGCGAATTGTAGCCCGCGATTCTGGTCAGATCATCGTCAATAAATACAACGGTCAGGTCATTATGGTCGATGGGACCAAGATCGTGGTTCGTCGTGATCATTCTGATGCTGATGAAGTCGGTTCTGACGTCGATATTTACAATCTGACCAAGTACCAGCGTTCTAATCAGAACACCTGCGTAACTCAGCGCCCAGTTGTAAATGTTGGCGACCTGGTTAAGATGGGTGATGTTCTTGCTGACGGT
>CANHSO010000013.1 GCA_947463705.1 Bacteriovoracaceae bacterium | reverse complement strand
TTGAAGCTGCCAAGATTATGACGGTATCCAGCCTTTGCGATCAGGTGGATGTCTGTGGTTTCATTGGTGCTGTCGATGCCGGCATGGCCAATTAAGCTAGTTTCCCAGCTTTCTGACAGGTAGGTGAAGCCGCCTTTCCACATGTCTTCGGTCAGGGCGCCCATCACACCAAAACGACCCGTTTCACGAAACGCTTCTTCAGCGTTTGCGCTTTTAATTCCTACAAGAGAGAGAGTAAGTCCGAGTAGAAAACCAGTAAATACTTTGAAAAAAGATTGAGTTTTCATTATTTTCTCCTTTTTCAAAGTATTCAATAAATAATTAAAATGGACAATGATTTTTAGCGCATTCTCCCGCCAGCCTTGTGAATGGCGGCGAGCTGGAGTTCTCGGAGTTGGGCGGTTGCTTTAAAGGCAGCCTCTGCCATTTGGTCCATTTCAGTTTTGCTGAAGGTTTGTTTTTCGGCGGTGCCTTGGACTTCGACAAACTGTTCTTGGCCTTTGACGACAAAATTCATATCCACGTCTGCAGTGGAGTCTTCGTCATAGTCTAAATCGACGAGAACTTGGCCGGCTTTGATTCCGATGCTTACGGCGGACACGGTATCGAGCCAGGCAGAGGCGGGAATCTTACCTTCTTTCATCAGTTTTTCGAGGGCGAGAGAAAGTGCGACGCACCCTCCCGTAATCGAGGCTGTGCGAGTGCCTCCATCGGCTTGGAGGACGTCGCAGTCAACAGTAATGGATCGCTCACCAATTTTACTTAGGTCGATCATAGAGCGCAGAGCGCGGCCAATGAGGCGCTGAATTTCCTGGGTTCTGCCCGAGACTTTTTCGCGGTCGCGTTTGGATCGGGTGTGGGTCGCGCGCGGGAGCATGGAGTACTCAGCCGTGATCCAGCCTTTGCCTTGACCCTTGAGCCATCCCGGAACAGATTCGTCCACCGATGCGGTGCAAAGAACGTGGGTGTGGCCTGCGCGGATCAGGACGGAGCCCTCGGCGTAACGATTGACTTGGGTTTCCAAGATGATCGGTCTCAATTCTAAAACGCCTCGACCAGCAGGGTTTCTCTGACTCATTCCATTTGCCTCCGATTTATTGTATGACTTCGGTCATGTATCACACTCTTTCAAGCTTGTGGATTGAACTCTTGCGCAAAGGCCTTGCTGAGGATGGTCATCCTTGGGACTGGACCACTCTTGGGATTGTTCACGGTTCAATCCAAGCTCATGTTTTGGCGAAGTCAGATGGAGTTTGGGCGGCGGAGACCCTGACTCAAAGTCTGGATTCAGTTTTCCCCGGCGTACAGGCGCAATCCTTAGTGAAAGACGGAGTTCGATTCAAAAAAGGGGACGTTCTGGTGCAGCTGAAAGGATCTACGGACTCGCTCCTCGCTTTAGAGCGCCCGTTCTTGAATCTTGCGGCTTATGTCAGTGGCATTGCGACCGCAACCGAGCAAATGGTGCAAGTAGTAAAGAAAGCGTGCCCCGCGAGGACCCCACGAGTCACGCTGACTCGTAAAACCTTACCGGGTTACAGGGATTTAGCTATTCACGGTGTTCGCTGTGGAGGCGGTCATCCGCATCGCGTGAGTTTATCGGGTGGAGTGTTAATTAAGGAAAATCATATTGCCGCGGCAGGTGGGATTGCCAAGGCGGTTGCCGCTGCTCGAGGAGTTGCACCTCATGGACTTAAAGTCGAGATTGAGGTGCGGAATCAGTCTGAATTAGAGCATGCACTGGCGGCTTCCGCTGAAGTCATCATGCTGGATAATTTTTCCCCAAACCAAGTTAGAGATGCTGTGAAGTTTGTTTCTGCTCATCCACGCAGGCTGCTGCTCGAGGTTTCAGGTGGCCTGAGTTTGAATACGATCGGTGAATATGCGATCGCGGGTGTGGATGTTCTCTCCGTAGGTTCGTTGACTCATTCCGTCCAGTGTGTTGATCTCTCTTTCTTAGTAGACGAATAGGACTTTGAACTGATGAATTTTGCCAATCAAGTCATCGAACGGTGCCAATCCACTAACGATCTTGCCCGAGACCTTGCCGAAAAGGGCTACCCTCATGGGACTTGGATTTCTTCGAGGATTCAAGAATCTGGACGGGGTAGGCTGGGTCGAAAATGGTCCTCGATCGAGGGAAATCTATTTTTGTCTTATCTGACGCGGATTGAGCCCAAGGCGCTTTGGAGTTGGATTCCTTTGACGACAGCTGTGGCAATAGCTCAGTGCTTGATCCGACACTTTCCTGATTTGGGAATCCGAGTCAAATGGCCGAATGATCTTTGGATTGTTCAGCCTGGGGTCGAAGGGAAATTGGGTGGGATACTTTGTGAAGGCGCCAGTTCTATTCACTCATTTGTTGTTGTGGGGATTGGTCTAAACTGCCGCGCAGCACCCGATCCTCAAGAAGTAGGGCAGCCTGTGGTTGATTTGGCATCGAGTGTGAGGATTCGAGAGCTTTCTGCCGACGATATTCGCGCACCCTTGATTGAGAGTTTAAATCGATGCTTTGAGCGCTTAAAAGTTGAGGGGACTAACTGGATTGCACGAGACTACGAGAAGATGAGTTTGTTCGCTCCTGGAACCAGTGTTTGCTGGGGAGACCCTGCGCATGAGGCAAAAGTGATCGGTCTTGGACCTTCGGCAGAACTCAGAGTGCAATATGCATCAGGGGACGTTCGACATTTATTTTCCGAAGAGGTTCGCGTGCGCCCCTCTGGACTCAACTGGGATGTTGGTCGGTCTCTGTTAAAAGCCGGTGGATCTCGTCCTTAATTATTTTTTCAGCAATAGACGGTAAGATCGTTTTTGCCATTTTTTCTAAAGTAGCCTGAACTTGCTCACGGACCAGTTTTTCTACTTCTTCGCTGCTGAACAAGGGTTGGGGCGGATTCTGAGGTTGGTCACCGACTTTGATGGTGCCTGGAAATGCTTCAGCTCCCGCAGGGGGGGGTGGGATTTTTAGATCTGTTTTAGTGCGCTGGAATGCCGGAGGGGTATTCGGTTGAGAAATTTCAAAATTCGAATACGAATTAGAATCTTGATCTGTCATTGCTACTTGCGGCGGAAGATCAAAGTTGGGCAGTTCAATCGAAGGAGGTGCGACGGACACTTCCGCGGTGAGGGAGGGTAGCCCTTCATCGATGCTCCAGTCAAACTCAGGAGGACTCAGATCCTCGGGGGCGCGGCCGGATAGGGTAATCTCAGCCAGTTGCTTGATGTCCGAATCTGAGGACGGCAGAGGAGGAAGTGTTGTTCGAGTTGGATCGCTGGGGTTCGAATTCGACTCCCAAAGTTCTAAGACGTTCTCAATGGGGACTGACGGAAGGGGGGGGAGTTCCTCGGGCTCAATAGGAGCGGTGAGGGGATCCGAATGAGCCTCCTGGATCTCAAATCCATCGTAGTTCTCGTCACTTTCAAAGGGAAGGGGTGGAAGTGGGGGGAGTTCTCTTGATTTTGACTGAGTCGTTGGGGCTGTGATGCGGATTGCATCCGACAGCGTCTGCCGCAACTGGGCAGGATCGAAGGGTTTCGTTAAGCGAGCGTGAAAACGGACCTCTTCGATTTGTTTCTCATCGATTCGCTCAAACGCGCTCGACATGAGGATGAACTTGATTTCATCACCCTCTCCGTGAAGGTTGATCTCTCGTTTGACTTCAAACGCAGACTTTCCAGGAAGCGAGACATCGATTAAAATGACATTAGGTCTGAAAGTCGCGATTTGCTGCAGGGCATGATTTCCATCAGAAACTGCGTGAATGTCATAGCCTTCATTAGTTAATGCAAGTCGAATCACTTTTTGAATGGTGAGGCTATCGTCTGCAACAAGAAGCTTTTTACCAGCCATAGATTCTACAAGTGTGTCATTGACTCATAAACCTGTAAAGGCAGTTTAGTTGAGATTTCGCGATTCACTCCCTATTGTGTCCTTTTATCGTGCTAGGAGCCTTTTCTTTCCTTTGAGAAATCAGTATAATGAAAACAGCTCAGGGGCCGGCGATTATACATTTGGACCCTACAGTCAATAACCCAGGGGGCTGTCCCTGTTCAGCGGTGTGCATGCCTGGTTTTACCAGGAAGCCTAAAACTGACATACGGCGCCCACATTAACTTACTGGGTTCCAATTGACTTCGTCGGACTCTGAGCATTTTTCATCAATCGGGGGAAGAAAATGGGGCGCTTCCAAGAAGATCTGAATACGCAAAATCAATGGCTTCACGAGCTTGCAAGAGCCGAAGTTCATCCTGAAGCTGAGCGCCTCTTAGAGCTAGGGAGTAGCTACGACCCACAGCAGCTGGTCGAAGAGAGTGCTGTTGAATTTCTTTCTGAGGTGCGGCAAGTTTTTTCAGAATTTGCTCGAGTCTTTAACGCCTACTCCGAGGCGGGTTCCAAGTTTCAAGAAGTTAAGATCTATGGAGTTGCCCAGTCGGCCTCGGATTTTATGTTGTATCGCAATCAATTAAAACTCATTATTTCAAACCCGTCCCAGGGCTTAATTCAAATTTCATTTTCTCAGCATCAGCGAGGTGTCTTGGCGGTTGACGGTCAGAATCATGGAAGCGATGATGCGGCGCGATTGAGTTCCGCCTCCTCTGCTCAAGAGATTTTGGCTCAAATTGGTCCATTTCGAGATGTTTACTGGACGTACCAAGGTGAAAAAGTCGAGCCTGCACAGTTAGCGAGGTTTCACTTTGTTGAATTCATTCGGCTTAGCCGGGATAAGAAACGCCTAAGACGAGGGAATCAAGTTTTGATTGATCAAATCAAAGCTCTCCTCGAGCAAAAGGGGCTTGATCTTTAAGAGTTCTACGGCAGCTGTTGAATTGAGAGAGTAGTCTAGAGCAAGATTTCGATCATAGAGATTTGCTCGATCAGATTTTTTCATCACAACTAATGTGGGATCGAGTTTAAATCGAATTGCAAATTGCCGTGCGAACTCAAAGAGTGAGACCTTGGTAATTCCACCGTAGTGGAGAACTTTGTTTCTGACTCGGAGATCAATGATACGGTGAATCATTTCAGTGAGGCCGTCCACCGAAGCATAAGAGTGGAGGACGTCTGCACTCGCCTCGAACCGTTGGCCAGTAGAAAGTTTCATTCTCAGGTCGTCGAAAAAAGTCTTGCTCACGCCATTGCCTCGACCAAAGAGAGGACTCGAGCGAATGATGACGGAGTTGAGGAACTTACTCTTTACAGAGTTTTCCCCTTCAATCTTGATCCTGCCCATAATAGAATTGGGCATAAAGATGTCAGTTTCCTTATAGTTGCCCTTGGTTCCGTCAAATACATAGGGATTTGAAACATAGATGAATCTGGGCTGTATTGGCTCTGATGGATTTAACAGATTACCTGGACCCACCGAGTGGATGTGCTCGGCAATTCTTGGCTTTCTATCGACCCAGTTCAGTGAATTGCTCCCCATCAAGTAAATAATCGTATCAGGCTGAGCGATGTGAAGGATTCGCTTGATCCAGAGCTTGTTGTCGATATTGAGCGGAACGAAGGTCACACCTGGGATTGAGTATCGATGAGAATTGTATGTTGCAAAGACTTTGTACTTCTTGCTCAACCTTGCAGCTAAATGCGATCCAACAAATCCACTACCCCCAAGGATCAATATCGACTTTGTGCTCATAGCTAGGAGTGTAACTGACCTCGTCGATTCCTGGGAGGGACTCCTGCGAATTTTTTGGACAATGCCAATCCGTTCGCGAGGAGCCCCAAGGGATCAAACAGGTTTACGTACTAGCTAGCTCAGTCAAGTCTCTAGCCTTGGAGGAGCTTGAGAGCTGATGAGGCCATACTGTTAGTCTGGCCTAAAACCGAGATTCCAGCCTGCATGAGGATGTTGTTCTTAGTCATCTCTGAGACCTCCTCAGCCATGTCCGTATCTCGAATCCGGCTATTAGCGGCCGAGAGATTTTCATCATTGATGGCCTCATTATTAATCGTCGACTGGAGTCGATTCTGCAGAGCACCGAGATCGGCTCGAATACTACTGACTCGATTCAGAGCTTCGTCCAGGGCAGATAACGTGAGTTGAGCGCCCTGTTTCGTGGCTACAGATTCTCCGCCGAGCCGGAGAGTATCCAGCGAGGCGTCGGATTTTTCGCCGTTATAGACGATTCGGTCTAGAATCGGATTATTATGCGTACCTACTTGAATTTCAAATACACCAGCCTTACCGTTGAGGAGCGGAGTACCATTGAATTCAGTGACATTAGCGATCCGATCAATTTCTTGTTTTAATGATTGGAACTCGCGATCCGTAAATCCACGTTCAACATCGCCGAGCGTATCAGATGCTGCTTGGATCGCTAGTTCTCTAAGTCTTACTAAAATATTTCCAATTTCATTTAGTCCGCCTTCTGAAACTTGAATCAGAGAGACCCCGTCTTGAGCATTTCTCTTGCCCTGTCTGAGACCTCGGATCTGCGCCTTCAGATTCTCTGAAATCGCAAGACCTGCAGCATCATCACCTGCGTGATTGATTCGACTACCGCTCGAAAGTCTTTCGAGGGTTCGATCTAAGTTTCCCTTAGTAATTGACAATTGTCTTTGCCCATTGAGAGCAGCCGTGTTTGTTGCTATACGTAAACCCATAACTAGCCTCCATTCATACGTGTAATCCTCCGTGAAATCTCACCGCTTTCCATAGGGTGAGTGGCGTCCTTGCCAGTTTTGTTTGCCCATGAGTAAGCTTCCAACTAAGTTGGTCGACCTACTCTCCCATTTCTCCTCTAGGATCATCCGATCTGTTGAGGAAAAACCTTGATTAACTTTTTACTTCTAATCTAGGGTCGAGGTTCCGCACCGCAACCCTAGATCACTCTTTTTTAAATTCCAGCTTTCTCTACTTCTCAACCCAGACGGCCTGCCTATCCATTTAACAGTTTCAGAACATGAGAGTTCGCACTGTTTGCCTGAGATAGCACTGAGATACCCGACTGCATTAAGATATTCTGTTTAGTCATTTCAGAGACCTCTTCAGCCATGTCAGTATCTCTGATTCGACTATTTGCGGCAGACAGATTTTCATCAGTGATCGACAGATTGTTGATCGTTGACTGAAGTCTGTTCTGCATTGCTCCCAGGTCCGATCTAATGCTGTTGACCCTGACTAGGGCGTCATCTATCACTGAGAGTGAGAGTTGAGCACCTTGTTTAGTGGCAACTGCTTCCCCACCCAGTTTTAAAGCATCGAGGGATGCATCGGCTCGTTCGCCATTGTAGACCACTCGGTCGAGAATCGGATTGTTATGTGTGCCCACCTGGATCTCAAAGACCCCGGCTCTTCCATTCAAAAGCGGAGTGCCATTGAACATCGTCACATTTGCAATTCGATCCATTTCTTGCTTCAGAGATTGGAACTCTCGATCTGCAAACTGTCGCTCAGTATCTCCAATCGTGTCGGAAGCTCCTTGGATCGCCAACTCACGCAGTCGGATCAGCATATTTGAAATTTCGTTTAATCCTCCTTCAGAAACCTGAATCAGAGAGACTCCGTCTTGGGCATTTCGCTTGGACTGTCTCATTCCTCGGATTTGCGCCCTCAGGTTTTCTGAGATAGCTAATCCTGCAGCATCATCACCTGCATGATTAATTCTACTTCCACTCGCGAGTCTCTCGAGAGTTCTGTCTAAGTTTTGCTTGGTGTTGAACATTTGCCGTTGTGCATTAAGCGCCGTTACATTTGTACTAATTCTTAAACCCATATTAGCCTCCGTTCATATCTGCATCCTCCATAAAGCTCGCCACTTTCCTTGGTGGCGACGAGCATCCATGCTCAAGTTTTTTAAATCAAACATCACCCAATCCGTGGGCACGGCCTGCGACAAAACCATTTGTCGCAATAAAACTTCAAACTTTCCAAACCTCAAAGACCACTTCTAATTCAATCCTCACAAGGGTTTGCTCATCTCAGTTCATCCGTCTTGGTGAGACTGAGATGAGCTCCACCTTATCCAGGAAACAAGCTCAGGCAACCGGCCTTTCGCTTTGGGTCAAAACTTTTTTGTTGCTCAATTTAGGTCACGCTGGGTTCATTCATCATGAACCTCCCTGGCCTAAAAGAGCGAGAGCTGTTTTATTGGCTGAGTTTGCTTGTGCAAGTACTGACACTCCCGCCTGCATTAAAATTTGATTCTTCGTTAGCGAGCTCACTTCTTCAGCCATGTCAGTGTCCCTAATTCTGCTTTCTGCTGATGAGAAGTTTTCCCTGCTGGTCAAAAGATTGGTAATAATGGATTGAAGTCGATTCTGCATTGCGCCAAATTGAGCTCTGATTGCAGTGACCGAGTTGAGAGCCGAGTCGATAGAGCCTAGACTGGTCTGGGCGCTTAGCTTGTCCCCAACGCTGGCTAAATTGATTCCTAAAGATGTGATGTTGACGTCTGATCCATTATCCTGAAACAGACGGATTCGGTCCGTTGTTGGATTATTGCGATCACCGACCTGAATGTCAAAGGATAGGTCCGTCCCACTTAAAAGTGGCACATGATTGAATTCGGTACTATTGGAGATCCGATCGACTTCTTCTAAAAGTTGATTAAACTCAATATTGAGGAACTTACGCTCGCTTGGTCCGACCGTGTCAGAGGCTGCCTGAACCCCGAGTTCTCGCATACGGATGAGGATATTTGAGATTTCACCGAGTGCTCCTTCAGCGATCTGAACAACGGATACTCCGTCCTGAGCGTTTCTCTGTGCCTGGTTGACTCCGCGAATTTGAGCTCTGAGGATTTCTGATACAGCGAGGCCGGCTGCGTCATCGCCAGCATGATTGATTTTGAGGCCAGAACTTAGCCTCTCCAGGTTGCGGTCCAGTCCCCCTCGGGTGTTGCCGAGATTTTTCTGGGCAACTAAGGCAGGTACGTTTGTATTGATCCGCAGTCCCATAAACCCTTCCTCCATGAAGGTCCTTGAGCCAATCCTGGGCTCAGGAGTAAGCAGGTGTCGCCGGTCATCTTGACTGGCCTCGATTACTGCTTCCAAGTAACTCATCGGTGCTTGTCGGAAAACATTTAGAAAAAATGTGCCAAGGGTTAATGAAAAAGAATGATCAAGCTCTGGGCATTTTCTACCGAAGTGTTCGGTGTGAAGACGACGGTACGAGTTTCAGAGAAGATAGAGACAGATCTCAAACGGTTCTTTCTCTTGTGTGGACAGTCTGGATTACTAGCACTCATCTGTGCGGGATGCGCTTCTGTAAAAAGTTCGGTCGTAAATGTCGAGTTAGATCAGGATTCTGGGATCCGGTTTGGAGATTCTAATCCGGTCCAGAGGAAAAAGGGTGAATCCTTTGAGGTTTCCCAAGCTCCAGTATTTGTAGAAGCTCCTGGCAAAGTCGGTGTGCTCGTGATTCCGATGCGGGGTCAGCCGCAAAACGTTAAGTTGTCTCTTAAGTCGCTTGAGGTGGTCCCAGGCGCTGTCTCCGAATCTGAAATTGCAAGTTCAATGAATTTGCTCCTGATGAGAGCCAATGAGTTTCAGTCCTGGCTTGCTGAAAAGAAGACAAAAGAGGCGCTGACTTTAGTGGATGAGTTGATTCAGAAGTATCCACGAATTGTTCAACTTAAGTTTATGAAGGCGAGCTGCCTTGTTTTGATGGATGAGCGTGAAAAGGCTCGGGTCCTGCTTGATCTAGCCTTGAAAGAGGAGCCGGGCAATCAAGCTGGAAAAGAGCTCTTAAGATTCCTAACTCCTGGCTCATCCGAAAAGAAGGGGAGCGATTAATGCTATGATGACGTTTCCAGTTGGAATGATCGCATTTATTTCGATTCTAGTCTTTTCCATGCGTGGAATTGGATTAAGTATTTTTATGAATACCCATGCCATTGTTCTTGTAGTGTTCGGTACTTTGGCGATTCTTGCGCTCTGCACTCCCTGGAGTAATATCAAGCTCTTGGGAGAGGCCTTGCGTGGCCTTTTTCGACGTGAACTCAATGTACAACAGGTTCGACAGGACCTCTTTGCTCTTTCTAGAAATAAGAACGCAAAAGTCTCCTCTCCAAGCCCTCTTATTGTCTATGCTCAGGACCTCTGGCAGAAGGGAGTAGATCATGATGTTTTTGTTCGATTAATCAATAATTTTATGAACGAGATCCACTCAACATCGGATACTCCTGCTGTAGTGCTCAGAAATGCGGCTAAGTACCCACCCAGTTTGGGAATGTTAGGGACGGTAATTGGCATGATTTCTCTCTTCTCCGGTCTTGGATCTGAGAATCGTAACTCAATTGGTCCCTTACTTGCTCTTGCGATGACTGCTACCTTCTATGGATTGATCGTCAGTAATGCGATGATTATGCCTCTAGCGGATCGACTTCAGCTTCGGGGAAGTTCATTTGCCCAAAACCATACAAAGATTTTAAAAATTATTTTGCTCATCCACCAGGGCGAGGCGCAGAAGATTATCGAGGATGAACTCAATGGCGTACGATTCTAAAAACGTAGATTTGTCGAATTTGATCATCAGGCCTCAACGAAAATTGGGGGAAGACGATTCCTTACAGTTTCTCTGGGCAGTTTCCTATAGTGACTTACTCATGGTGCTTCTCAGTTTTTTCATCGTATTCTTTGATCCCAATAAAGAAGAGAGCAAGTCAAGGCTCGCGGTTGTTTCTCGCTCCTTGGAAAAACTCAAGGGCGTGGCAGTTGCAAAGACTTCAGTTCCGGTTTCGTCCCCATCCGCGGTAGCCTTCAATGGATTAAAGGAAGTTAAGTTGTCATTAGATTCTTCGAGAATCAAGTATCATTCATTTGGGAGTAATTCAGATTCCATTACGATCGATTTTCCGGATGGTTTTTATGGCCCTGGAAAGTATGAAGTGACCAGAGAAATTCGCGAAAAACTGTCTGAGGTT
This sequence comes from Bacteriovoracaceae bacterium, assembly GCA_947463705.1. Classification (GTDB taxonomy): domain Bacteria; phylum Bdellovibrionota; class UBA1018; order UBA1018; family UBA1018; genus CAINWE01. The sequence continues at coordinate 17,430 of CANHSO010000013.1, read as the reverse complement.
TTGAGTGCTATCCAGGCATCTAAGAGTTCGGTTAGATTAGTTTTTGTGGGACACACGGATTCCATGCCACTTAACGTTCTATTGCATAAAAATGTTCTCAATTCGAATCAAGATTTGTCTGGAATTCGAGCTTCCCGTGCACTTAATTTTGCTCGCGAGATGGGGTTTGCTGCAAATCAGTTGACTACTGAGGGAGCCGGATCCGAGATCAGGAATACTCGATCTCTTTCGATCCGAATTACGGGAGGAGAAAAGCCATGAGAAGGTCGTTACTGAGTTGCTTTACTCCGATCTTGACGATGTGGTTGAGTCTCTCAGTGGCTTTTGGATCTGAGCAGGAATCGATGCTTCAAATGCAGCATCAGGTAGAGCAAAGGGTGCTCTCACTAGTGAAGCCCTATGATCCATCTGCGTTAGTTTTTGCAAGGGTTTATCTCAAGACTGAAAGTAAGGTCCTACCAGGCACGCCATTTTTTGCGAAGGATTTGACAGTTCAGAGCGAGATGGGACTTTCAAGTATTTCAAGAGCTCTTGTGATCATTATGAGTCAGAAGAAACCCTTCTCTCAGACTGTTCTTGACACAGCAAAGGGAGTCCTTGAAGCTGAGAAAATTCCGGTAGTTTTTCAGGTTGATGAACTACCCGCTGAACTAAGACCTGCGGAAAAGACAGACTTGAAAGAAGGCCTGGAAAATACCGAGATTTGGAGAGAGGGAGTCGATCAGCTCCGCCATGTCTATAGAGTACTTTTGGGGCTGGCCGTGGTTGCTCTGATTGCAGCGATCATTGCCGATTTGACCCGAAGAAATAACAGTGCTCTTCTTAAGCTCCTCGAGGATGGGATCAGTAAGATGACCTCGGTCGAGAACACTAGTATGACCCGTGAGCCGAGTTCAGTAAAGGTTGCTCCGACCTCCGCTCGAGAGGATTTGGGCAGAGAGGCCAGGGGTGATGAGTGGGCTCAGTATCCTGAAGAAACATTAGAGGCCTGCTTAGCGGATTGCTATTGGTGTTACCGTGATTCCTATGCTCATTTTATTTGGAAACAGTTGACAGCTCAAAGGAAAAAGCAATTGATTGCTCGGATTCCATTTCTAACCGATTACGTGAATCATTTCTCACTCCTGAGTCAGTCCAACGAGGGATGGATAGACGACATTGCCTACCTTGATCCGATTCCAACTCATCAACTGAGTAATGAAGATCTGGCTCAAACATTGAAAAAACAGCCTTCACTTTATGGAATGCTTTCGAGAATGCGACAGGCGGCACTACCTCTGGAGGTTCACGAGAGGATTATGCTCTCTCGTCTACCAACCCATGGAGTTGCAGCTGAAAAGATTTCACTGGGCGCTGCGTCCGCTTCTGCCTTGAGGCCTCTTCGTAAGCGTTTGCAGCTCGAAATTCGTTCGGATGAGCAGGAGCGCTCGCTTCTCTCTTTTAGTCCGTTCAGTTTGGAGATCGCCGAGGATGTGCCGAGTTTAGGTTGGCTACTCCAAGTTCCCGAGGAGGCTCGCACTCAGATTCTCGAGCGATTTTCTGCTCGGGATCTCGCCTCAGCGTGGGTTGCGCCTGCTGAGATTCTAAGTCAGATCGAAAGGTTTGTTCCTGAAAAGAAAATGGAGGTGGTTCGGTCCTACGTGAGTTCTCGTCCGGGGAGCCGAACAGCGCCAGTCTACTTGGAAATACATAGGACCGTGATTGAGATTTTGAGAGGTATGCCGAAATCAGAGCAAGTTCAGCTCTCCGGAGGGCTCAAGCGTGTGCAGGCTGCGTGACACTCGTTTCAGTAGAGTTGGTGCGCTTGTACTTTTGTTCGTCGTATTCGCTTGGGTAAGTGCATCGGACTGTTCTGCGGATCAAGCAAGCTCGGTGGTTCAGGAATCTGTGGAGGCACACCCTCTTGGCGTAGGGCTCTCGATCTCCGGAATGTCGCTTGCAAGGAACTCAATATCTTTGATTGGTTTGGAGTTTGGAGCTGGTCTAGAGTACTTCTTTCATCCTAGGTGGTCTTTCGGGGTAGGATACCATCAGGCCTTTAATTCGTTGAGTTTCGCAGCAGTTTACTCATCTTTTCAGGTTGGGGTCACTTACGCGTTGACTGGTACGATGTCCCAGGAAACCCGAAAAATCAGGCTTGGAGATACAGAGGTTTATCAAGAGCGATCGAGTAGCCTAGGTGGTCTAAGAGCGATGGCCATTTTCTCTCAGTACTTTTTTAATGGAAGTAGTGGAATATACCCATATTCGGGACTTGGTTTGGCCTTGTTTTATGAGCTTGATTGGCTTAGGCCTATTTCCTTCCGTGTGGGCGTGAGAGGAGATCTCACGCAAAATGGAGTGAGCTCATTGCAAATTATTCAAGGTGTTGCCCAGGCAGTTTTTCCGCTCTAGTTTTCAGCGCAGAGTGAGTTCATGCTGGCAGCTTAGGGTCTTTTAGACCGGAGCTCTAACAAATAAAAAAGCGGAACTAGGATCTCAAAGCTGAGTCCGTAGTTCCGCCAAATTGATTGGATTCTAAAGTCTTATAGCTATTTAAGCGGCTTCAAGCATGTCTTCTGCATGCCAAAGATCATAGAGTGTCTTGCCGGTCTCGGTGCGGAGCCATTTGCTAGCATGATCTGGTGGGTCCTGACCAAGACAACGTTGAGCAAATGCATGGACGGTCATCGTCTCCTTCTCTGCGATTACCTTGAATTCGCCGTTTGGTTGCTTGCTGATTTTGCAAAACTTCTTCGGCTCGCTCACGAAAAAAAGAGTCTGGCCATCTTTTACATAACCGTGATGGACTAAATAGGTCAGGTCAAATTTATTTTTCTTTTTGGACATGTGTTAATCCTCCTGTGAGATACCTATCGGTAGTGCCTCGAAAATATTGAATAGGCAGTCGAGGGTATTTGGTAAATTTTGCCGATCGAAGAAAGTCAGGTTGTAGAGTAAGATCGAAGGACGCTCGGGAGGGGGCACGGATTGAACCTGGAGTTTTCTGCTCTTTTAGATCTTTGCTTTCAGTTGCCCAGGGGGCATCACTTTTTGGACGATTTTCCCGTTTGGGATCCGCGTTTTGAGGTTCCGGGGGTGATGCGATTTGAGATTCACGATTCAAGTCAGCTCGTTGCCTCCTGCGGGATTAGAACTGCGAATCTAATGGTAGGCGAACACTCGATGCCAATTGCAATTCTTGGAGGGGTTTGTACCCACCCTCAGATGAGAGGACAGGGGTTGGCCTCTCAGATTATTTCGAAAGCTTTAGATTGGGCGAGGAAGCAGGGCGCAGTCTCAGTGTTTCTTTGGGGTGCTGAGACGGGGCTTTATCAGCGTCAGGGGTTTAGTCCATTCGGCAATCAAGCTCGTCTGCCACTGTCTCACGTTCTGGTTGCTCTTGGGGCCGGTTCTCTCAACTCTGACGCGACCATCATAGAAGCTGGTCTTGATCACGAACTTTATACTGTTGTGTGTGGCCGCACCGATGGGCTCAGCTTGCGGCCTGAGGATTGGCTTTGGTACTCTAGGCATAAGCATGTGAAGTGGTACTTCTCCAGGCGTGAAGGACACCCAACCGCCTATGCTGCTGTTGGCCGAGGAATTGACTTAGTCGGGCATGTTCATGAATGGGGAGGAAATTCGGAGGATTTGAAGGCCGTTTTTCGAGCAGTTCTAGCGGATTTCCCAGAGGCGATTTGGTTGGGACATCCCAATCGACTTCCTCAAAGCGTTGACCGGAGTCAGGTGATTCAAGAGTCACTTTGTATGATCAAGATCTTCAATCCGCGTCAATTCATTGACCCTAATCAGGTGTGGCTCTGGGGTTTGGATGCTGCTTAAATTAATAGACCCGAGATTGAAACCCGATGCAATTCCTGGCAGAGTGAAGGAACTGTGAAACAATACACAAGCTCTACGTTTAAAACCATAGCCGCTATTTTGATGGGGTTTCCTTTTCTCTATATCATTTTGGTTGCGACATCATTCAATATTCCTATTTCAGGCTGCGCTCGGCTTTTACTTTCACCCATGTATTACCTAGTTACTGGTGTCGCTGTACTTGCCGGCTACGGTTTTTGGGAGATGCAGCGATGGTCTTGGTATGTGTTTTGGGCAGCTCAAGGGCTGATTGCTTACGGTAATGCAATCATTGCTTCAGAGTATGCAGAAAGTCATCATCGACTTTTTATTTTTATTGTTTCGCTCGTGATGCAGGGTGTTCTAGGACTTCGTGTGGGTCGAGAGATCCTAGTGCCCTACTTTTTCCCGAGAATCCGCTGGTGGGAGAATAACCCACGGTACAAACTTTCAGTCCCTGTTTCTGTCCTGAGACAAAGTGGTGAGAGCACTTCAGCAGAGGTCTTAGATCTGTCTGTAGTTGGATGTTTTTTAAAGTCTCGAGTGATTTCAACGGTGGGTGAGAAAATTAATTTGGAGTTTCAAATGTACGGGCAGACGATTCAGGTCTCGGGTACTGTCGTTTGGGATGCAATGAGCACAGTCACCCATCCTAAGGGGATTGGCGTCATTTTTGACCAGACTTCGAGAGATCAGCGGAAACTTCTTCGAGCGGTCTACGCGCGGATGAACCGGATTGCCTCGCTTTATCGAAAATACCGATACTGGATGGAACCCATTGAATTTGAAAAAATTCTCAGAGAACTCGAATCCGCGCCTTTAGAGCGAGCTAAGCTATCCGTTTTGGTCAGGTCAAAAAATGGAGATCCGGAAATCTCAAAACGAGTAAGTCGGGGCTCTCGATGATGACCGAAGACGAAGGGTGGATTGCCTTTGCGCTCGCCCAGGCACAGCTTGCTGCTAATCAAGACGAAGTTCCCGTAGGAGCGATCGTAATTCATGAAGGTCAGATTGTGGGAATGGGTTATAATCAGCGCGAGCAACTGAACAGTCCTGTTGCTCATGCTGAGATTTTTGCCATCCAGGATGCTGCACGACATTTGGGAAGCTGGCGTTTACTGGATTGTGTCTTATACTGCACGCTGGAACCTTGTCCGATGTGCCTAGCAGCTTGTCAGCAGGCCCGAGTTAAAGAGGTGGTCTACGGAGCTTTAGATGCAAAGGGCGGAGCCCTGAGCCTTGGATATCGTCTGAACGAAGATTTAAGGACTAATCATCGATTCACTGCTCGATATCTAGAGACCCCAGCTTGTAGTCAAATCCTGAAAGAATTTTTTGGAAAAAAAAGATCTTCTAAGTGAGATTCATTTCTCTCAGATGCGAGTCATGATAAAGCGGAGTCACTATGTCTATGAAAATTCAATTTGCAACTTTGTCATTGGGTGCCTCAGTCGATCAGCAGACAGGAAATCTTTCCGTCTTTGATATTCTTGAGGAGGTAAGGACTCCTCAATTGCCAGTTCAGCTGCCTTTTTTGGTGATCTCGTTGATCATCGAGAAAAAAGAGCCTGCAGACTTTCAGGGTAAAATGCTAATCCACCTGTTCACTCCAGAGGGTAATCAACAAATGATTGGGTCTGGAGATATGCGGATTCCGGGAGATCAGAAGCGGATGAAGGCTGTTTTTCGTTTTGGGGGTTTCCCAGTGACTCACTATGGAAACTATCGATTTGTCCTCTCTTGTGTCAATGAATCAGGAAATAAGATTGGCGAGGCAATCTTGGGTTTCGACGCCATTCAGGTCACACAAGTAGCTCAAGGAGCGGCTCAGGCTGAAAAACCTAAACTTGCTCATTAGTTCATTTTGGAGCTATGCTGATTAAGAGCATTTCAATCATATTAAATTCAAGGAGATTTCAAAATGAAAAGAATTCACTTTTTTACGAGTGTACTGATGGGGCTTTCTAGCTCCTTAGCTTGGGCTGGAGAAACAAAAAATTACAAAATTGACGCATCTCATTCTAACGTCGGTTTTACTGCCCGCCACTTGATTGGGCGGGTGAATGGTGAGTTTGTGGATTTTGATGGCCAATTTTCGTTCAATCCAGATGATCTCAAGGCATCTAAAGTCAGTGCTAAGGTGAAGGCAGAAAGCATTAATACTCGCGACAAAAAACGTGACGAACACCTGCGTTCGGATGATTTTTTTGGTGTTAAGAAATACCCTACTCTTGAGTTTAAGAGTAAGAGCTTGAGTTTAGCCGGTGATAGAAAGTACAAAATGTCCGGTGATCTGACCATGCATGGCGTCACTAAGCCGGTGACTTTTGATGTTGAGTACTTTGGTGATTCAGTTGACCCATGGGGAAATCATCGCTCAGGATTCTCAGCTGCAACGAAGGTCAATCGCAAAGATTTTGGTATGAGTTGGAATAAGACCTTGGACAAGGGCGGGCTTTTGTTAGGCGAAGAAGTGGACGTAACGATTAACGTCGAGGGCATCCAAGACCAAGCTCAAGCTAGCGCTAAGTAATTTCGAAGATCAATTTTTAAAGAGGGGAACTTGATCTTCAAGTTCCCCTCTTTTTTTGGCTAGCCTACGATTGAGACTTCTGTGATCAGCGCAAACTCAGGCCCGAAATATCCCTGTCCTTGAGGTTGTTCTGTCGAGAAGTGAGATCGTTGAATCACTGAGTTGCTGAGTTTGAGTCCACGAAAGTTTTCGCGAATCGATCCTGAAAGAGAGCCTCCCTTGATGTAAGAAATCATCCCAGTTTGATTGTCATAGAGTTTTGCTAGCCGAATTTCACTGCTGAATGTTCCAGTGTTAGGGTCGGCAAAGAGTCCTGAGAATTGAAGGACCTCAATGACTTGAGGGGCCGACTGGGTGAGTTCTTGGTGAGAGAGTTGACCTGGTTCGATGACTAGATTACCACGAACTGTATTGGGTTGAGTTCCAAGGTAGTCTCCAAATTGTTTATCTGTTGCTGTTTCAATGACGCGGTTTTGGTCAACCAGTTTCAGCGGGATTTGCGGGAGCCCTTGATTGGAAAGAGCGGTCGTATCGGCTCCAAATGGGAGCGATGGATCAAGTGTTAGAGAGATGCGATCTCCTATTGCGTCTGGAATGAGTTCTTGATCGCGCTTGATAAATGGAAGTCCATGATAGGCATTCGATGCCCAGAGCTGTGAGACGAAGCCATTGAGGAGAGTAGATAAAACTTCAGAGTCGATGAGGACGGGATACTTGCCTGTCTTGGGCTTGGTGACTTCGAGCGACTGTTCGGCTCGGTGAGCGGATTCCTCAAAAATTTTTTCAATTGGGAGTTGATTGAGGTGAACAGCCCAGTGGGAGTTGAGGTATTCATCGGATGCCTTTGAGCCGTCTTTCAGAGTCTTCTCGTAGGAAAACGCAGCCTCCGTGTAAATTCGACTTTGCGATGACCTATGAGTCAGTCCATTGCTGAGGTGGAGTTCTCGATCAAGGACTGATAGAAAAAGTTCTGCAGAATTGAACGTGCTTTTCCTTGGCTTCTGCACAGTATCCGCAATTCGAGCTGTAAGTTTTTCGGTGACTCCATTTAAATCTTCAGCCATGTCTGGGTCGATTGTGAAGACTTGTTGAAGATTGCGAGGGATTTCGAGCGGCAAAGACCATTCTTGGTGATCGGTTTGAAGTGCTGCCTCGATGGCTGATTCGATTTGTTCCTTGAGATTCAAGGTGAAAAAAAGCTTCTTAGTGATCTCACCCTGTCGGCCATGTTTGGAGAGTTTAACAAAAATTCTCGCACTTACAGTTCGCGCACGGATGGAGCGATCTTGATCGGTGGCGAGTCGATTTTTTTCCAAAAGAAAGTAGCGCTCTCTCCTGTAAGTATTTTCCTCCGTGATCACCCACCCTTTGATTAACGGATGAGAGTTGAGTTGAAATTTTAAATCATCTAAGGTCCAAGTTAGTTTTGCCATTTTTTTAATTCCCGAGACTTTGATTAACCCAAAATGACCTGATCTAAAAGTAGATAGGGTCCCCCGCATCCAGCGTATACGAATTCTTTGTGGTACTTTCCACAGCCTCCAACGTCGTTATGAGGAAAGCGGGAGTTGTCGTTTTCGCTGGTTTTATCATCGATTTTTGATTTTCCGATGATGGAATTGAGCACGTCTGGCGTGTAGCCAGTCAATTGGATGTCTCCGCCTGCTGGGCCTTTCAGGATTCGCCCAGTGGGCTTTCCATTTTTAATTTCGTAGAGGTAGGAGATGCCCACTTGAATACCCATTCCTTTGGGGTCTTCCATTCCTCCTGCCGGATGCAGCGCCAGGTAGCCGTCACCTAATTGTTTCATGAGCGAGTCGAGGGTTTGGTCCCCTGGGCTGAAATAGGTATTGGTCTGGCGGGTGTACACTCCACTTGCCCATGACTCTCTTTTTCCATTAGCTGTTCTTGGAATTCCAAGTCGGATTGCAGAGGTTAAGTTGGTCATTGGGGCTAAGAGCTTTCCCTGATCGAGGAGGACTTGTTCTTGAGCAAGCCAGCCTTCTTCGTCAAAAAAGTAGCTGCCCCAAGCAGCATACGGTTTGCCACCGTTTTCGAAAAGGGCCGGATTGTTCAAAATGGTTGCCTGAGTGTTGCCTACGGTTTCGCCTGATTTGTGGAGTTCCCAGGCTTTGCTTCTGCCTCGGGCGCAAGTGTCCCCTTCCTGAGAGTGCCCGAATGCCTCGTGAGCAAGTACCCCAGTGATTTCTGGCCCGAATAGAACTCGATATTTTCCCGGCAGAAGGCGATCGGCTGACTTAAGTGATTTCAGATCTCTTAAGATCTGAGAAATTTCGCTGTCTCTAATCTCAACAGCCTCGAGCCCACCGAGTCCACCAGTTCTGAAAAAGGTTCTCTCGCCTCCAGACATCGAAATCACGGTCAGTGCGAGGCGGTAAAGAGTTTGAGAGAGATTGGATTCTCGGTCGATGAAAATGGATTCTTCTCGGGCGACGCTCTGACGGCAAACGAGGTAAGTCAGATCTGATGAAGATAGTCCTCCTTGTTTTGCAATCTGTTTGCATCGATCAAGAAGGGTGGAGAGCTTTTTGATGTGGTCCTCAGTCCCAAGTTGAAATGGATCTTGGCTGAAACGGATTCCGAAGTGGACTGGTGTGGTTGAAGTCACATTTTTCGGAATTTGCGAAGTAATCTCAGTTTCAAGACGTGGCGCCAGACGTTGTACCCAGGTAGGCGGCGCGTAGGGGCGCAGAATGGCCTGATTGGATCTTTCTGATTTTTCTACTCGTTTCGTAAAGTCGAGGGCAAATTTCTTAAGTCGATCCATATCGAAGTCGTCGGTTGCCTCTTCGAAAAGTGTGATTCCATCGTAGATTCTGAAGACAATTCCAGATACCAGCTGATCTGTGACCTGGGATTGTTTCATATTCACAGAATAGGTCTTGGATGATTTTCTCTCAAAATAGATTGAAACATACCAATGAGGGTCAGCCTCTAGTAAAGGGAGCAAACTAGAAAGGTATTGCCGCAGGGGCTGAAGATCGGTTGAAAGGGGTGCTCGATTAGGAGTTGAGGTAGAATGACTCATGATCTCTGTTTCTCATATTCGGAAGTGATGCTCAATGATGTAAAAAGTGAGAGCTCCATAAAAAAGAACGGGCCATTCTTTTCCATTTGGATAAGAGTGGCCCGCAGATCGATTTTGATCTTAATTCAGATTGCTTGCAGCAGTGGTGCCGTGACCGTGGTCGTCATCTCGATGGCGTTCTCTGTCGACTGCACAAAAGCCTTCAAGAATATTCCCGCGGATTGCGAGCCAAGCTGGTAACACACCGCTTCGGCGTTCACGACGACGGTGGTCGCCGTTGCCGCCGTTACGATCGTAGTCGCCGTCCCAATCCATGTCCTCGAGGCCTCGGTCTCGAACTACTTTCAGGATAGGGTCACCCACGATACCCGTGAGGAACTCAAACCCGTCGATTCGGGATCGAACTGCTGTGTCCGCATAAACGGGGACACCGCCGCACGAAACAGCGAATTCGTTTCTAAAGAAACGATCATCACCATCCCAGTCGTCGCCGTCACGATCTCTGTCGTGACCTCGATCAACTAAGCGTGCGACTGCAGCACAGTTGTTCATCATCGGAATTGGACCAACTCCCAGTGGTGGGACTGGCAATCCAAGTCCTGGGACTGGTAATCCAAGTCCTGGACCGCCCATGGGGCCTGGTAGTGGACCGCCAACAGGTCCAAGTGGACCGCCGACTGGGCCAAAGCCAGGATATCCTGGGAATGGACCAGGAACTCCGCCGGGCATCGGACCGGGTAAAGCACCGGGTACGCCAACGGGTGCAATCCCGGGTGCTCCCATGCTTGGATCTTTGCCAACACCCTTACCTACGGGTGGGAGCGGGAGCGGGGGAGGGAGTGGGATACCTAGTCCAACAAACCGACAGTCCAAAAGGGTTCGAGTGCGACCCCTTCTATGGTCGTTATTGTTATGATCTGAACTCTCTCCGCTGGGTCTTGCACCTGTTTCGATAGCATGAGCAAGGTTGGCCCCAGCAAGTACGGCACCTAATACAAAAATCGCGACTTTTCGCATGTCTAAGTCCTCCTAGTGTCGGACGCTCTCTGCAAAAGGTGTGCTCATGGAATTATTTTTAAAATCATGGTAGCTCTTTGTGAATGTCAGAAAAAAAGAAACATCCTCAAGACCATGGTTTAGAAAATTATCAGTTTCCCGACCACTTCGGTGACTGGCTTGGGTATCGAGTGATTTCTGTTGATTCCGTAAAGCATCGAGCCGAGGTTGAACTGAAAATTCGTGAGGATCACTTATCTCCTGCCGGAAGAGTCCACGGAGGGGTCGTATCTGCATTTCTTGATATGGCTTGCGGGGCTGCAGTTTTCTCTACGATGAAGCCCAAAGATTATTGCTCAACGGTTGAGCTGAAAGTGAACTACCTCAAGCCTATCGAATTAGGCGATATCTTGTTGGCAAAAACTGAAGTTGTATTCCAAGGAAAGCGCCTTTGTGTCCTTCATGGGATGGTTTACAGGAATCACCAAGGAACACCAGTTGCCATGGCTAGTGCAACTTACAATGTGGTGAGATGGGAAAAAGCACAACCCACCGAATGATTACAAAATTGCTCCACCATCGATCGTTAAAGCCTGCCCTGTAATCATTGCGGATGCTGGGGTGGACGCGAGTTGATAAACGTAGTCTGCGATTTCAAAAGGTTCGATGAATCGACCCAGCGGAACCGAGGTCTTGAAGTCGGTTTCAGCAATTCCTAGTTCATTCATTCGCTGAGCTGCCATCTCGGTTCTGACCCATCCTGGACAGATCGCATTGACTGTAATTCGCCGTGGGGCGAGGTAAAGTGCCATGGATCGCGTTAGACCAATCACTCCATGTTTTGCGGCGCAGTAGGCAGACTGATCGGGGACGCCCTTGAGTCCGAGAACGGAAGAAATGTTGATGATCTTTCCTGTTTCATCTGGGAGGAGTGGAGCGACATATTTGCTCATGAGGTAGGTGCCGTGGAGATTGACTCCCAGAATTTGCTCCCAAAGCTCATCTGATGAGTCGGGATCAAGGGGATTGGTCCCAGCGAGTCCTGCGTTATTAATCAGGAGATCTATTTTCTTTGATTTTTTAGTTTGGTCGAGATGATTAAGGAGTGAGTGCAGAGCATTTTTAACTTCATTTCCTTGGCTTACGTCGCAGGCAAATTTGTAGTCGGCGAGAGACTGAGTGAATGATTTTTCAGATTTTGCACAGGCGGCAACATACCAGCCTTCTTTTTTAAATCGACTTACGATAGCGCTACCAATGCCTCGAGAGCCGCCAGTAATTAATACAGTTTTTTGCTGATGCTGAGTCATGCTCCACCTCGGTTGGGTAGCCATCCTTCATGAATAGCAAGCCAAGCCATTAGAATTAAAAAAAGAAAGAGCGCGAAGGTCAATATGACGTAGACTAAATAAGGATGTTTCCAAATCGTTCCAGTGAGCTCTTTTTCGTTCTTAAATTCTGATTTTACTTCTGTTTCTAACATAAATTGTTATGTACGCAAGTTAGCACATTGGCATCGTCAGTGCGAGGATTTGGATACATTTCGATTCAGAATTTCAATCCCGCGGTGAATGATCTCTCCCGTTTCGCGAGAAGATTGGGCGATTGCTTCGAGCTCCAGAATGAGCTGAGTTTTCCAATCCACTTGGATAGCGCGATCGCTGAGCCACTCTAAAATTTCATATCGTAGCAGCCAGTCCTGGGGATAAGCGCTAACCAGTTTTTGATAGACGGTTTCAATCTGCTTTAGGTCTTGCACGGGAGAAAGTGGTTTCTCTCTGATTCTTCGGACTTGGGCGTAGAGTTCTCCGAGAGCTTGGTTGGCTTGGGTCTGATTCGTCTTCTGTGCCCGAGCGAGGGTGTGAGACAGGGACGGAGGAAGGCCAAAAGCATCACGGTCAGCAGGCCCTCCGAAGACCGATGTGACTTTTTTCCCGCAGGCCATGTCGTAGAGGCCCCATTCGGGCTGAAACAGGGTTTTTCCTTCGTAGCTCACTGTGCAGTTCTCAAAAGTCAGAATGAGAAGTGTTTGATTTATTTCAATTTTTCTGACCAGGCGACCTCGAATTTTTACTCCTGTTTCTAGCGCAAATTCAGACATTTCGTCTTCTCGGATATTCCACTTTTGAAGGTCCATTGTTGTCACGGTCGCTAAGGGGGTTCCAAATCCTTCACGATGGTGCCGAGTTCCCTGCTCAGGGATTTCTTGATCTTCGTAGGAGAGCTGAGTTGGGCCCTTGAAGTTGAGGTAAACGGGCTCTCCTGCTGCGTTTTGATGAATTTGGCTTAAAACTCCGCTGATTTGAATTCCTGAGTCGAGGGTTGTCGTGGTGGTAGTTTTGCACTGAAGTGCCTTTCGGAGTCCTTCCAGGCCACCCTTGCGGAAAGCCATTTGATCCCCGAGGGTCATGAGGGTATCGCGGAGCGCTGGGAAGTTAGGAGCGACAAAGAGTTGGGGCTGAGGTCGGGTGATGTCGAAGGCGACTTCGGTGCAGGTGATGCTGAATCGGATCTTTTTCACTGCTGGATCAAAGCAGTGAAAGCTCTCAGAAAGAGACGAAAGGAGTCCTGCTCCGTATATTTTTGGTTCGGAAAGCGGGCCAAAAAGCCCATACTCGAAAGTCCACCAGCCCATTCTTGAGAGCTGAGTGGCCTCGCTGGTGTAGGTGACTGCGGATAGGGCTTCGTTGAGGCCTCTTTGAGCGGCATCGACGGACTCTTGTGTCGCATGAGGGTCTTCTTTGGTTTCGGATAGGTGCCGGATGGCTTCGTAAACGTTCAGGTCTTCGAGAGAGGTGATCGCCTTTTTTGAAATCTCCCCGTAGCTCCTGAGGTAGTCTGCATATTCCGGGTCAGCGATGATCGGAGCATGACCTGCGGCTTCGTGGACGATATCGGGGGCTGGGGTGTAGGCGATGTTCTCGAGTTTGCGCATGTCGCATGCGATTGGTAAAATCCCCAGGGACAAAAATTCCATAAATGCTGCTGATGGGATAAATCCAGCGACGGAAACTGCCCGCCAATTGAATTTACGAAGGCAGGTGTCCATTTCCTCAATGAGAGGGATTCTTTCCAGAGAAATTCCAGTGTCACGTAGTCCGTCGAGGTATTTTTGATGGGCATGAGTTTCAAAAAATTCGCGAGAAAGTTTTAAAATATAGCGCCAGCAGGCTTGGTCGATTGAAGTGTACAGGGTTGGGTCCTGTTCGGTGATGTATTTCATCAAATGGTCAGGAATTTCTCGAGTCAACGGGCGTATTTTCATGCATGTAAGAATAACTCAATGAAACTCCGATTGAAAGCATTATGCCTGCGTTAAGAGCTGTGATAACGAGTGCTCATGAGCCCTAAAAATTGGATTGGAATCGGAGCATTATTTGGATTTTTGTCCGTCGCATTAGGCGCCTTTGGAGCTCACTCGCTCAAAGAGAGTTTGAGTGAAAAAGCTGCTGCAATCTACCAGACTGCTGCTCAGTACCAGATGAGTCACGCGCTGGCCCTGGTCCTTTTTGGTCTTTGGGCCTCTCAAAACCCTGATGCAGCTCGCTCTTGGGTGGGATGGGCTTTTAGTGCGGGGATACTCCTGTTCTCAGGGAGTCTTTATGCTCTGGCCATAACCGGGATTCGTGTTTTCGGGGCAATTACTCCTCTGGGAGGGGTGTCGTTTCTGATTGGCTGGATAATGTTTGCTTTTCTTGCCTGGAGGGCATAGATCGAAGTTCTATGTCACAAATGCAAGTACTAGATGGAACGCCAATGCCGGTCATTGCTCATGTATCCCGAGTGGTCACAAAAGTGGTCGATCGCCTGACGGGTGCACGTGTTGATTTTCCCCTCTTAGTGTCAATGGCTTGCGTTGAGGCACTGAAGTTGTACGGGATTGAATCGCGCGTGATGTACGGTCCTGCAGCATGGCTCGAGGTTCTAGAAAATCATGAGGTGATTTGGGCGGGGTGCTGGGGCGATCACTTTAGCTTTTGGGTAGCGACTCAATTTGGTGAAATCGTCGACTTAAATACCAGCGTCGCCTGCCAGAAGCGTGCACATTCTGATCCAGCTCTCTCTTCGATCTATTCGCCTCCGATTCTTTGGTCGAAGGAAGTTCCCGCATTTTATCGGTATCAGCCAGAGGGCATTGCGGAATTAGAGTTGACCGACACCCAGGACCAAAAAAAGTACGAGCTGGTTTTGAAAGAAGTTTTAGAGAAATGTTCGAACCCAGAAATCATAAATCAGTCTGAAGAGTTTTGGGAGTTTCCGAATGAGGCTATTATTTGTCCAGGGCGACGGATCCTGGATGATTCAAAAGATTCATTTCGGCATTTTGAAAGGACGATTGTTGTTCGGGGAATTCCTAACGCGCCGTTCTAATCTTCTTGTGCGCTGATTTGCACTTTATTGCTTTGCATTTTGAGGCCTTCCAAGTATTTTACTTAGAGAAAATATGGGCTTTTTGAATCGAATCAAACGAGTTCTCGTCGGTGAACCCCTATCCTCTCACATGGCTGATCATGAGACGATTCCCAAGTGGAAGGCTCTAGCCGTCTTGTCTTCGGATGCTCTGTCGTCCGTTGCCTATGCTACCGAGGAAATTTTAATTCCCCTTGCCGCATTCAGCACTTTAGCTATGTCATGGTCAATCCCGATTGCCTCTGGAATTGCGGCGCTCTTGGTGATTTTGACGGCTTCTTATCGACAAACGATTGATGCTTATCCTGGCGGTGGTGGGGCTTACATCGTTGCGAAAGAAAATCTAGGCACCCAAGCTGGCTTGATTGCGGGCGCTTCGCTCTTAATTGACTATGTTTTAACTGTTTCAGTTTCCGTAGCGGCAGGCGTAGAGAACTTGGGTTCTGCATTTCCAGCTTTAGTTGAGCACAAGGTTTTTGTTGATGCGCTGATCGTTCTTTTAATCGCGCTATTTAATCTCAGAGGCATTCGAGAGTCTGCGAGTATTTTCGCCATACCTACTTATCTTTTTATTATTTCATTCGTGTTCTTGATCTTAACCGGCACTTGGCAAATTTTAACGGGAACAGCAGTTTCTTTGCCCGTCGAGACTACTTTTGCTTTGCCTGCAGTTCCTCTCTTTTTAGTTTTGAGAGCGTTCTCCTCTGGGTGCTCGGCACTTACTGGAATTGAAGCGATCTCCAATGGGATTCCCATGTTCCGTGCTCCTGCGCCGAATAATGCGAAGATCACGATGGCTTGGATGTCGAGCATCCTGGGTATGCTCTTTCTTGGGATTACATTTTTGGCCCATTTTTATGGAATTCGACCTGTGGAGGGGCAAACTGCAGTGTCGCTTCTGGCGCGCTCGGTTTTTGGGAGTGGCGGATTTTACTATTCCGTAACCGCCTCTACGGCGATGATTCTGATCTTGGCTGCAAATACGAGTTATGCAGATTTTCCACGCCTCTCCTCTTTGTTGGCAAAAGATCGGTTTTTGCCTCGGCAGCTAGCAAGTGTGGGAGATCGGCTCGTTTTTTCTAATGGGATTTTGGGACTTAGTTTTGCAGCTATTTTTCTGCTGGTCATTTTTAATGGAGAAACTCACCATCTGATCCCGCTCTATGCAGTGGGCGTATTTCTCTCCTTTACGCTTTCTCAATCTGGGATGGTTTTGCACCACCTTCGGGAGCGTGAGCTAGGTTGGCAGAAATCAATTGTTTACAATTTTTTGGGTGCCGTAACAACCCTGGTTGTTTTGGCGGTAATCGCGACCACCAAGTTCAAGTCAGGTGCTTGGATGGTGATCTTGCTGATCCCTTCTCTTGTTTTTGTTTTTAATCGAATTCATCGGCACTATCTTGCCGTTGGTAAAGAGCTCTCCTTGATAGATCAGGTTCCCGGTCCGCAACTCGAGCCACTTAAACATACGGTGATTGTACCCATCTCGGGAATTCATCGAGGAGTGATCGAAGCTTTGCGTTATGCACTTTCAATTTCTAACGATGTGAGAGCGTGTTACGTAGAAATTGACTCAGTCACGACGGAAAGAATGCAGCGGGAGTGGAAAAAGTGGGCCCACGAAATTCCGTTTGTGGTCTTGAAGTCTCCTTATCGTTCCGTGATTAGTCCTCTGATTCAGTACATTGATGATGTGGAGCAAACGACTCACGGCGATGTGATTACGGTTATCATCCCTGAGTTCGTTACAAGTAAGTGGTGGCACCAGGTGCTTCATAATCAAACGGCATTTTTGATTCGCGCAGCACTCTTGTTCAAGCGCGGCAAAGTCGTAACGTCCGTTCGATACCACTTAAAGGATACATAGCAGTCCTCTCCGTATTCGCGGACTGGGCTTTAAAGCGCCATTAAGCCAGGAATGATGGATGCCTTTTTGTAGATTGAGATCACTTCGTCGCTCGAACGCATCACCTTTGAGAAGGTGAGAGAGGCATACTTGCCAGACTCTGACTCACGAATAGCGATCGTTTCTTCTCGGAAAAGTGACTGAACATTTTCTAGCTCAGAGTGCTTTACGATAAACTTAAATTGATACTCGCTTGGCCAAGTGTGCTCTTGGTCGAGTAGTTCTTTAAACTTTTCAAATTGAGATGCATCGCTCTTCATATCAAGTTTAAAATACTGAATTCTAGAGTTTCTATCAACTCATTTTTCAAAACGAAATCATAGCGACTGCACATACCAAAACGAATCCGGCACCCATTTGGATGGGAGCCAAGGGGGTATGTAAAAAAATGGTATTCAAGGCAACGGCTCCGATTGGGTAAATTAATTCAATAAATGTAGTGACGCTGGCTGGTGTGCCGGCTAAGCCGTTGTAGTAAACTACCATAGCCAAGAGTCCTGGGACCAAACTCAGGTAGAGAATCGCCGTCCAGGCTGCTGTGTCTGTCAGGGGGGAAATAGGGGTTGGGGTTCCAGATAAAAACAAAATACCAGTCAAAGCTACGAGGCCGAAAAAAAATCTCCAAAATGCTGCCAAAGAAGGGGCGGTTTTTTGGAGCAGTACTTTACCTGAGACCGTAGCGCCAGCCCAAAG
>CANHSO010000012.1 GCA_947463705.1 Bacteriovoracaceae bacterium | reverse complement strand
TCAAGCTCTCAGAGGCGGATGAAGTTGAACTTTCCGAGCTTACTCTAAGGGGGCCGTGCGTCGCCTACCGGGCAGATTCACCGAAGCGAACTCAAGTTATGCAATATTTGGATGGGGCAAATCAGTATCGTCAGGCGCTTCTTCGATCGCTTCAGTCCGGCATTGACTGTTCAGGGTATAGAGTGGCGGTGGACAGTGCGAATGGAGCTGCTTCGAATTTGCTAGGGCCAGTTTTTGAGAGACTTGGGGTGCAGTTGATTGCTCAGAGTCATGCTCCAGACGGAACTAACATCAACGATCAATGTGGTGCTCTCTATCCTGAGTTTCTTGCGCAGATGGTCGTGGAAGAGCGGGCTCATCTTGGGTTTGCGTTGGACGGAGATGGCGATCGCTGCGTGCTCATTGATGAGAAGGGAAGTGTTCTTGCCGGAGATGAGGTTTTTGGGGTCTGTGCGCTTGATTTGAAGGCGCGGGGAGCGTGCGATGGCGTTGTTGTTTCTACGGTTTTGGCTAACGTCGGACTAGAGATGACTCTTTTTGAGAATGGAATTTCTCTAGTGCGTACCCCTGTTGGGGATAAAAATGTAGTTTCTGAGATGGTGAAAAGATCCTCTCGCCTGGGTGGGGAGTCCTCAGGACATTTTATTTTTCTTGATCACAGCACTACTGGAGATGGAGTTTTGTCTGGAATTCAAGTTTTACAGGTCATGGCTAGGACGGGAAAGCCTCTCTCAGAGCTGAGAAAGGCAATTCGGCTTTTACCGCAGATCATGGTGAACGTCCCTGTAAAAAGGAAAGATCCATTTTCAAATCATAATGAAATTTTGGAGGTGATCTCCTCGGTAGAGTCAGCACTTCAAAATCGAGGTCGAGTATTAGTCAGATATTCAGGGACGGAGTCTGTCGCTCGAGTCATGCTCGAGGGGGAGGATAAAAATCGAATTAGAATGTTTTGTGACGACATTGCAGCAACTTTAGCTAGATGTTTGAGTGAGTAGATATTTTTATTAGATATCCCTAATGTAAGAAGAGTGGATTTTATGAAGGTCGTCTGCTAGTTACTCAAGTTGGGGATATAAAATCATGCAATTTAAGATGAACAGAAGTGTGACTCACACGGCATGGGTATTGTTTTTTTATCTTAATTTTTCATTCACTCCTGCGGATGCGGGTGAAAAGGGTGTTTCACCCCCTCCTTTGCCAACGCCTTCTCCTTCTGTTAAGCCAAATGCTGCGGACTTATCTCCCGAATTGATTCAGCTTGAGAGGCTGGTTGGAGAAGATAGCTTTAGGCGAGTGGTTTCTAAAACTGATGATGTTGGCTCTCGAATTCCTAGTATTATTTTTAATGCAATCAGTCATTGGGGTTTCACGATGTATGGAACGCCTCAATTTAATTTGAATTTGAAGTTCGGTCGGGACGTTTACGACAATAAGAGTGTTTTGGGGACATGGACCGTAGTGGATCAAGTTGGAGTGGATGGTGCGGTACCATTTTTTAATTCTAGTGTTTTATTGCCTGGGATTGCGAATGGCTTCAATTTTTATATCGGAAGCGATGCCGGCGTGGTCGTAACTGATATTAGGCAGGTCAATTCTAAGCAGTATTCTAAAATTCCATCAATAGGAGTTCGGGCAAATAAGATTCTTAAAGGTGAAGGGTATCAAAATTTATTAAAAACCAAACAGTTAGGACTTAAAGAAGGAATAGATCAACTTGAAGGAAAGTGGGTCCAATTTACGAATGAAGTTGGGGAGAAGTTGATCTCATTTTTGCCGGCCGATTCTGAGTCGCACGCAAGGTACGCCAAGATTTGGAATATGTTCCTAACTCCTTTTCGCTTACCGTTGACTGCGTCTCGAGTCGCTAAGATGGAGCAGGACGAGATTATTTCTTATGAGGGGCAGGGAGCCTTGCAGTCTGGCTTAGGGACGGGATGGAATATCGATCCCACGGGATTGACGAGCGCAATCAGTGCTGGGATCTCGGTGAGTGCATTCAGTCGAGGTACGTTTAGGATCTCCATTCTGAAGGAATCCGATACAATTGTTCGGGTTAAGGTGAGTAAGATTGGTACTCTGGGGCATCAGTGGTCGGCTGGGTCAGGTTACATGCCCGGATTTCTCGACCATGTGGTGATCCTTCGGAGTCTTACTGGATTCATTAGAATCCTACCTTTTCAGCTGAGTCGTGAGACGGATCATTCACGGACGTTTGAAGTGACTTATCAGTTTGACTTGTCCACTCAGGCGGGCGCTCAGGCTTATGAAACGGCTGTGATTGGAAATCTCCAAACTGCTGATGAACTGGCGATCACGCCTCATGGGCAGTGGCGGACCTCGCTCGCTGAGACCGGCGTCTTGAGGTTGACTGATTATCAGAGTAAGAGTCAGACCACGACGGCATCCAAGGCGATGCAACTTACTTTTTTGTTCAGACAAAATCAGGTGGGTCAAGTGATTGATACTGAGGGCGTGTTAGTTTCTCCGGACGGGACTAAGCGAACTCTTACGGCGCTTGCGCAGAATACCCAGGAGTGGGGTATTATTTTCAATCAATTTCAAAAGTATCAACATAACTTTGTCGTGAACTTGGATTTGGATCTTTGTGAGCGAGAACCTCAGGCTTGCCAGAAATTTCCGATGCAGATTGAGGGTCGAATCGATGATTCGGACACGACCCAATCTGCACTGCTTCATTATATTTTAGAAGTAGAGAACTCGGTGGGACAACCTCAACTTTTTCCTAGAACACCAGAAATTCGGGATCTCAGAAACTTCACGCGCGATCCCTATCAGCCCTTTTATTTTTACCATCGTGGACACGATCTCGGGTCATCTCATTTTTATTACGCTCTTAATTTGAATGCCGAACAAGTGCAGGAGTTCATTGACTTTCCGCAGGAGAAAATGTGGGGTGCCTTGGAGAGAGCCTTTCATGTCCGTGAGGGAGTGTGGTCTTCGGAGAGAAATCGATGGGCTTACGGTATTTCTCGAGCGCCGGTTTCATTTGCCGATCTATTTCTGAATCTCTTTCAGCTGAACTGGGCACCGGGCACTGATTTATTTCACGCCGAGAGGGCAATTTCGAGGTGGCTGAATCTAAGAGCTATTTCGCATCCGATCAAGAAGGCTGAGGCCTTAGCTAAAACCTTTATGGATACTCTTTATAGTAAGAATATGGTCAATCTCGTGCGAACTGTACTCGCTGAGCGAGATGTGGATTATTATGCGAGCGGATCTAGTCGGGTTTTTGGAAATGTGAGTAAACAAGGGGGGACTCATCTTGCTTTTGAGGATTTAGCGAGTGACTTAGCCAAGTCAGTGGAGTTAAAAAGAAAGCCTACTCCTGAAGAGCTTGATCCTGAACTTCAAGTGAATGGTTTAAGAGTCGATGGAGTTTCGGCTAGTCAACTCAGTCTCGATCTTTCGACGCCGATCTCGCCAGACTCCTACTATGTGGATCTCACAATCAACGACTGGTCTTCGTTCTTAATTAAGAACAAACTCATTTTTGCCAAGGTCTTTAAAAATCCGGGGCAACCTGCTGGAGAGTCAAAACTGGCTCTTGATCCCAATGATCTGACATCACCCTGGAGTGAGTTAGCTCGTCATATTAGACCCAATATTCGTTATCTTTTGCGCGTCGCAACATCAAAAGATGGACAAAAGTGGGGTCCTGTGGGTCAGACTCAGTTTAGAGTTCTTCGGTGACGGTTTGGCTAGCGCTGAGAAGCTTCGGCATAGGTGCGTAAAACCGCAGCGACGCCCTGACCAAGTTCAAATGAGTGACCAAGCTCATGGAGGACGAGTTCTAGGGCTGAAATCCCAGTAATGACGTCAAATCGGTCACAATACCCGAAGTGAGAAAGACGGATGATCTTGCCTTCGAGTTCGTCCTGGCCTCCAGCGATCGTGACACCGTATTGGTCTCTCATGATTTTCGGGATTTGTTTCCCGTCCTTGATGTTTGAGGGCACGACGACTGCAGTGACCGCATTCGAAGGGGCTTTCCTCGCGAGGAGTTCCAGGTCGAGAGCTTTGGCTGCGTTCCGGGTGGCGCGGGCCAGAAGATCGTGGCGCTTGAAGACGTTATGCAGTCCCTCATTGCGGAGCATTCTCAGGCTCTCTTGGAGTCCTTGAATGATTGAGATGGCGGGGGTCCATGCAGTTTGATTTTTCGCCTGTGCTTTTCGCTCTTTGGAAAGATCAAAGTAAAAACGAGGCAGCTCTGCCTGTGCATGCGCTTTCCATGCCTTTTCGTTCAGTGCAATCATCGCCAGGCCGGGGGGGAGCATGAGGGCCTTTTGTGAACCCGTGATGAGGACGTCGATTCCCCAATCGTCCATGGGGAGGTCAAAGACTCCGCAGGCGGTGATCGCGTCACAAATACTGAGCATCCCCGCTTGGGAGGCAATTCGACAGATTTCCTGAGTGGGCATGACCACGCCTGTTGAGGTCTCAGAGGCTTGAAATAAGATGGCCTTTGCATCGGGGTGCTGTCGCACGCACTCTTCGAGTTGGTCGGGTTCGACAGCATTTCCTGGGGGTAGGAGAATTTCGACAGGATTGAGTCCAAATGTTTTTGCGAGTTTGGTCCATCGCTCGCCGAATTTGCCACCATTGATCGTGATGACCTTTTGGCCTTTTGAAAACAGGTTGGTCGCGGCGGCTTCCATTGCTCCTGTGCCTGTAGTGGTGAGGATCAAGACCTCATTCTTGGTTTGAAAGAGGTATTTCAGTCCTTGGCGGACGTCTTCGAAAATGCTCTGAAATGCCGGAGTACGATGGTGGATAATCGGCTTGGCAAAAAGCGCACTAATATTTTCTGGGATTGGAGTTGGGCCAGGAGTGAGAAGGTACGTCTTCATCATAGCTGAGTTTCCTCAATAATTTTAACTTGTTGTAAAAAATACTACAATTTAGGACGGGGTTCGGGCTGGGGTGGTTCCCCTGCCGGACTTCACTTACCGGGTCTTTGCTGCCGCTTGTTTGACTTGTCCTCGATGATCTCGTCGATGATGGCGAGTGCTTCGTGGCGCAGGTCATTTTCAAAAATAAAGCGGTAGAAATTTTCCATGTCTGGATGGTGTCTGAAATTCTTAAAGGAGGCTGACATTTCTCCGCCGCCTGCCGCTGCTAGGGCTGCGGCATTTCCGCCGCCTGCGCTCGAAGCTGCTTCTGCTTCCTCTTCGATTTCCTCAGCTTCTTCCGCCGCATCAGGATTCAACTGGGGAGGTGCAACTTCAAGAATCTCTTCCTCAATCTTGGCGTGTTTCTTCTCTGCCTTGGAATGAGAGGGGGCCTTGGAGTTCTTTTTTGAGGACTCCTTGGCGGGTTCTTTTTTTCTACTAGCAGACTTAGCGTTGGCTTTTGTGCTCATGATTCATTCCTCTAACGGGGCTTGATAGACCGTTTTTCTACCTCAGTCAGGGAAAGATCCAAAGTAAATTTTTATAGAGTTCAGGTCGAAGCGTCCGACCTGAACTTAAATGTGAGTTAAATAGCCTCAACCACCAGTACCATTCCAAGGCCGCCTGCAGCGCAAATCGAGATGAGGCCCAGGTTTTTCTTCCTGGCGCGCAGTTCGAGGAGAGCTTGAAGGATGACTCGGGTGCCAGTAGCTCCAAAGGGGTGGCCAAGTGGGATACTTCCACCGTTTACATTGAGTCGGGAACGGTCAACCTGGCCAATTGCTTGATTTAGGCCGAGTTTATCTTTGGCCCACTGTTTGGATTCGATGGCTCGGATCGTCGAGAGGACCTGGCCGGCAAACGCCTCATGCATTTCGATCAGATCGATGTCTTCCCATTTGACGCCTGCCATTTTCAAGGCCCTTGGGATGGCAAATGCGGGTCCAATTAAAAGGGGTTCCTTCTTAATGTCGACTCCTGCTGTGGCAACGGCCCGAATTACACCGAGGGGCTGCATGCCAAGCTCGCGGGATCGGGTCTCGGTCATCATGAGAACGGCAGAAGCTCCATCGGTGAGGGGGCTAGCGTTTCCCGCTGTGATGGTGCCGTCTTTATAAAACACAGGTCTTAGTTTGGAGAGTTTTTCGGCTGACGTATCTGCCCGTACGTCCGTATCACGGTCGATGAGTTTGCCATCCTGTGTGGCAACAGGGACAACGTGACTGCTATAAAATCCTCGCTCCCAGGCTTGGTGAGCTTTTTTATGACTATCAGCAGCGAATTGGTCCTGCTCTTCTCGACTGACTTGGAATTCGCGGGTCATGAGGTCAGCAGACTGGCCCATGGTGAGTCCAGTCGTGGGCTCCTTAATTCCCGGTGCGAGGGGGGTGAAGAATGCAGGGCGAAGGTGGGTTGCGTGGCTCAGTTTTTGAGCGGTGGTCTTGGCTCTGCCGAAATCTTGGAAAAAATCGGTCGCTTCTTGGCTGAACAAGGCTCGGATTGAGCTGATCGACTCCACTCCTCCTGCAATACCAATGTCAATTTGACCTGCGGAGATTTTTGCCGCAATTGCAGCAGCTGACTCTGCAGAGGATGCGCAGTATCGATTGATTGTGGTGCATGGAATGGACGCAGGGAGTCCTGAATCAAAAAGGGCCTCGCGAGAGATGTTGGTGCCCTCGGCCGGAGGACTCACGATGCCGAAGTAAACTTCGTCCACAAGTTTTGGATCGAGATTTGATCGGGCAATCGTTTCTCGGAGAGCGACGCCTCCCAGAGTAGAAGGAGGGGTCTTCTGAAACACAGTTCGAGCTCGTACAAAAGGCGTTCTAACTCCGTTGACTATCACCACTCGTTCCATTGACATAAGATGCGTCTCCTTAATATTCTATTTAACATCATTGAAAGCGGAAAAAAGTCAACAGATTGCTTAAATGCTTATTTTGAAGTTTCGCCTGAAGTCAGGGACCACTTCGGTGAAACGCAGTTGCCTAGCCCGTAAGTGAGGCGTTTCACGAATGTCCCGTCGGAGTTCATGACATAAATATTTTTTTGTCCGGTACGATTCGAGCTGAAAACTAAAAAGTTTCCGTCGGGACTGAAAAAGGGGTCTTCATTATTTCCCTGATTTTTTGTGAGGCGTTCAATATGGGTACCGTCTGGATTCATGATGAAGACATCAAAAGATTTGTCAATCCACCCGGCAAATGCAATTTTTTTGTTTTGAGGCGACCAAGAAGGAGTGGCGTTGTATCGGCCTGCGTAGGTCAGTCGATTGGGCTGTGAACCATCAGCATTCATGCTGTACACCATGGGAACGCCCGCGCGAGACGAAACAAAGGTGAGTTGTTTACCGTCTGGACTCCAGGATGGGTCCACGTCAAAGCCAAATGACTTGGAGAGTTGTTTCGTGCTTCCTGTTCTGAGATCGAGCGAGAAGAGCTGCGGGGTGCCCATGTAGCTCAGAGTGAGTGCGAGGGTTTTTCCGTCAGGGGAGTAGGCTGCTCCGCTATTGATTCCTTTTTTATCGGAAAGGAGTCTAACGGAGTTAGTTGTAAAGTTAAATTCAAAAAGGTCAATGTTTCGGATGTTATTCGCGTGGCGGTTGAAAAGGGAGTAGGCAATGCGCGTGCCGTCTGGGCTCCATGCCGGTGCAAAGGCAATCGACCGATGATGGGTGACTCGCTTCACGTTAGAGCCGTCGAAGTCCATGATATAGATTTCTTTTTTACCGGTGAGATCACAGGTCATGGCGACTTTAGTTAAAAAGATTCCTGGCAACCCCGTCAGGGCGTGCACGATATCGTTGGCAGCGGTGTGAGCTAAGTTTCGAGTTTCACCCAAAGTTGCGCGATACTTTCGGGAGAGGATCTCTTTTGCGCTCAACGTGTCATAAAAGTGGACTTCATAAGTCAGGGCTTTTGTTGCTTCCTGGGTGAGTTCGGATTTGATTAAAAACTCAGCTCCGATTTGAGTCCAGTCCTTCCAAGGAAAGGTGTTGAGAGAAATTCCAGTTTTTTGGGGATCGTCTACGTAAGCTGTAGGGTCTAGGAGCTTGACCATGTCCATAAAAAGGAGGTCTTGCTTGATTGTCTCGGTGAGTGTTCGAGCAACGGCTGCAGTGATCGCTTGAGACCGAACTGCAGGAAATGCAATTACGGTTTTCTTTACTTTTGCTTCGCCCACGGAAATAGCGTCCTCGTTTGAACTGGAAAAGGCTGCAGCCCAGGTCTGACTGCTAAAAAAGGCAAGTCCGAGGAGTGCGTGGGCAAAAGAGACTTTGGTGCGTTTCGAAAGACATATGCCGTTGTTCATACCTGACTGCCTATAATAGAGGAAATCCCACCAAAATGCCATGATTCATCATTTTTTGCCTCAGTTCTTGGGGGGGGCTCGGTAAGGGTTCGCTTTGTTCAATGGCTCTGACCACCAAGGTGTCGAATTGTGAGTTGTTGGAGCGGTTTTCAAAGACATATCGAATCACTCGTCCGGAATCGGCGATAAAGATGCGAACCTGCGCGTTAAGAGTTTGCCGTTTGAGCCAGACTGGGAGTTGAAAGTTAGGGCTCAGGCGGTCCTTAAGTAAGTCGCGGTAATCGATTGAGGCGGATTCTCTGGCCTCGCCGTCTAGGCTGCTTCCTTTAGAGATCTGATTCCCTTTAATGAGGTGTGCGGGAACTCTTGGGCGAGATTCCTCATCCCAACTGTGGACTTTAGTCAGGGATCTAAATCGCTTAAGAATTTCCTTATTTTTTTCAGCAGGAGAGAGTTTGTGAGTTTTTGAGGCCAAGCTCATGTCGTGAGAAGGGGCGGTTTGTGTCTCAGCTTTCTGAGGAGTCTTTTTTTGCTCTAGTGCTGGAATGTGCGCTTGCGAGGGGGATGAGGCAATCTGGTCTTTTTTAAGCACGTCTGGCAATGCAACTAGGTCCACTTTTAGGGTGGGGATGTAAGGTTTAAGGTGTTCCGTAAAGAGGAATGACTTCACTGTAACGAGTAAAAAAAACCCGATATGCCCTAGGATAGACCATTTTAGTCCTTGAGAAAGAGAGGATTCTGGCTGCTGCGTCATTTGATCGGCCCCCTCTAGAGGCTAGGCTTCGATTCACCAGGCTCAGTGGCAAGCCCGACTCGGCTGATCCCAGCTCTTTTTACTTCAGACATGACCTGAGCGATGAAGCCGTAAGGGAGCTTCTGGTCGGCCTGGATTACGATTTCGAGATTCGGCTTTGATTTCACCATGGCTTCAAGTTTTTTAAAGAGTGTACCTGATGGAACTGGATGATCTGCAAGGAGGATCTGCCTTGAGGGTTGGATGGCTAAAATAAGTTGATCTGGCGTGTCATTGATTTGTCCCGCATTGGTCTTGGGGAGGTCGACTTGGAGCCCTTGCTGCATCAGTGGTGCGGAGATCATAAAAATAATGAGAAGCACGAGCATCACATCGACCAGCGGTGTGACGTTGATTTCGGCCAGGGTCGTGGGGACGTTCTGAGAAAGTCCCCCTGAATTTTGAGAGCGTCTGACTCCGTTCATTCCCATGGCTCAGTTCCCTTTTTTTGAGGTGGAGAAGTTTCTCTGGATAATATTCATTAAGTCCTGAGAGAAGCATTCCATTTCGACAGCAATTCGTCGAATTTGGCCAGTAAAATAATTGTAGGCAATGACAGCCGGAATCGCAGCAGCAATCCCTGTCGCTGTAGTGATGAGTGCCTCAGAAATTCCAGGAGCAACGACGGCTAGGTTGGCTGCTCTACTTGCTCCGATACTTTGGAAGGCGTTCATAATTCCCCAAACGGTTCCAAAGAGACCGATGAAGGGAGCTGCGCTCGCCGTAGTTGCTAACCATCCTAGGTTTTTCTCAAGGCTGCTCACTTCTTGAGTGGATGCTCGAAGGAGTGCACGTTGAATATTGTCAACTTTTTCAAAGTGAGAAAGGCCGGAGGATTCAGTGCCAGAGATGAGTCTGAGTTCTCGAATGCCTTGATGAAAAACAGCAGAAATGGGCGACACAGGGAGACGATCGGATTTGGAGAATACGTCTTCGATGCTTTTGCCAGTTTTGAAGATATCCAGAAAGTCACTGTTGCTATTAAAGGCAGCCCTCATTGCTCTCCACTTAGTGAAGATGATGGCCCAGCAAACAATCGATGAAGCGAGAAGGAGAAGTAGGACAAGTTTTGCAACCCAGCTTGCCTCGGTGATGAGACTCAGTGTGTCAATGGCGTTGGTCGAATGCGGTGTGGTCATGGTTTTTTAGGCCTTTCTCTCAGCGTTTCATCGTTTTGGAAAGAGACTTGGACTGAGTCCGAGTTTGTAATTCTCCAATTAAGGAACTTTTTCTAAGCATGCTTCGGAGTAGGTCGAGAATCAAGAGGAGTTGAAGAGTCCAGCTTGAAATCGGGCCCTCTAAACCTCCGCTCATGAAATGGAGCGCGTGAGCGGGTTTCACCATGAGGGCTCCGCTAAACTCGTTGCCTAAGATGGGGAGACTTGCCAAGGGTTGAATGACGATGAGGCAAGCTGCCCAATAGCCCGCCCCGCGTTCGAAGTTTTTGTCGGTATGGGCTCGGAGTGAAAGCGCGAGCGAGAGTAAATAGAGGGTGACTAAGTGCATCAGGCTTAAGTCAAATTGGAGTGCTTTGATTCCGCAGTAAGCGAGGGCGATGAGCTGAATCCAAAGCCAGGTGGGGAGCTGAGCTTTCAAGTAGCTAACAAGCTTAAAGCGAAAAAGAAATTCCTCCGAATAGACCAATCCAGTCAGGGCAGCCATTCTGAGAATGAGATTTGCCAGCTCGAGTGGTGCTGCGCCGAATTGAATGAAAAGTCCTAAGTAACGATAAGCTCCTTGAACCAAGAAAACCAGGATGAGCAAACCTGTGATGAGAGTTCCTTTCAGAAAGGCAGGGATGAAAAATTTTTCAAATCGGCATTTGTCAAAGATGGTTTGCCAAGAGACTGAGGTAATGGGATGAAGGCGCCAATTCAAAATCACAAATGCCACGGCAGAAAGTCCCATCAAGCTGACTTGGTTCGAGTACCAAAAGTCGTGAATGTCTTGAAGTCCTGATCCAGGAGATCCCAAAAAGTAAGTGACGAATGACAAGCTGAGAAAGTGCACTGCCAAAACCCATACAGCATAAGAAATCGTTAGGATGACGGCCTGGTGGAGCCAGCGGGAGTGTAATAAAAATCTTTTCCACCGGCGGAGCGGGTGGCCGCCGTAGTCGCCGATTTCAACTGGCATAAATGTTCCCCTTGGTTTTACTATACTAAATAAATAACATTAAAAAAGTTGAAAAAATAAAAGTCGAGCTGCAAAATGGCTGAATGGGGGCTGAATGCTCGTTCTAACAGAAGTTTCAAAGTGGTACCACGGACAATCGCGAATTTTTGAGAATGTCAGTTTTGAAATGAAAAAAGGAGATTTTCTTTATTTGGTAGGAGGTACGGGAGCGGGTAAGTCCTCGCTACTTCGGATGATTGCCACCGAAGAGTCGCCGACATCGGGGCAGGTCTCCTTGTTCGGATACCCTCTCGCGACAGTTTCAGAAAGTACGCTACGAGCCATCCGTCAATCGATTGGCTATGTTCCACAAGGGACCCGACTGATTCCCGATTTGACTGTTTTTGATAATGTGGCCCTGTCTCTCTCTCTAGCGGGACACCGGGTGATCTCAGCCGCCTCAAAAGCCAAGATTAGTGAGCTTCTTAATCGACTGGGATTGGAGAGCAAGAGAGATCACCTCGCTTGTATGCTCTCGGGTGGAGAGGCCCAACGAGTAGCAGTGGCACGAGCGCTAGTTCGGACGCCCGAACTGATTATTGCAGATGAACCCACTGGGGCGCAGGACAGGGATTATACTTGGTCTTTGATGGATTTATTTCTCAAAGCGAATGTGGGTGGGGCTGCCGTGATCTTGGCAACTCACGATCGTGAAATTGTCCGGAGAGTTCGAAAACGCAGTGCAGTCTTACGCAAAGGTCAGGTTACCCTGGAGGATGCAGCGTGTATTTATTAAGGCTTGCTTTAAGACCATGGCGCATGGCGCCTTGGAGTCAGGTTTTCTCAGCTCTGGCAGTTGGTTTTCTGCTCTTGCTAGCGGGTTTCTTGTTTTGGATGCAGGATGGCTTGAGGACTGTTGTGGTCCATCTCAAAGGAGAGCAGGTCATTACGGCCTATTTGCAGCCTTCCATTGAGCCCGAGGCTGTGGATCGAGTTCTAGAGGATGTGCGTGGAGTTTTTGGAGCTGACGCAGGGGTTGCTGTCCAGCTCGTAGATCGAGCTGAGTTTTTGACAGGCCTCAAAGGTTCCTATCCAGAGTTGGTGCGCGATTTAGAAGATCTGGGTCAGCAGGTGAGTCAGGTCGTACCCCGGTATGTTTCTGTTTCTGGAGTATTTGCGTCGAGCAAATTAGACGCGGTTCGAAAGGTCTCTGGGATTGAGTCAGCTGAGGCATCAGGGGACCGATATCGGCCGATCGTAGGGGCTTTTTCTGCACTCCGTTGGATTGCGCGTGTCATTATGGTTGGAATTTGCTTTGCCCTTTTCACTGGGCTCATTCATTTGTCGCGTCTGAATGGCTACCTGCAACGAGATGCTTTGGGGATTTTACGCCTCTGGGGGGCTAGTTCGATATCTTTACTGGCGCCAGGATTGATTTCAGGCTTACTCGTGGGAGCGCTTGGGGGCGTTTTAGCTACCTCGGGCTGGCTCTCTTTAGGTGCGGCGCTTGGACGGCAGGTTCGTTCGCTGTCCCCAATTTTAAATCATCTGCCGGCTTTTTCGGCTCAAATGTCATGGGTTCTTTTCTTGATAGGCGGGATTTCTGGGCTTATGGCAGGTGTATTTGGGAGTCTTTCTGGGATTCAGCTCGATCGCCAGGAGGGGGGTCAGGGGTGATTCGGAGCTTTTTTATTGGATTATCTTTGGTGAGCTTGACCTCTGCTTGGGCTGCATCTGATGGTGTGGCATCACGGCAGGCCATGTCTCTTTCGGACCAACTGATTCAAATCCGAAAAAAAATGGACACGATTCAAAAGGATTGCTTTGTTCAGCTTAAGGGTCAGAAAAATGCTCGGATTGAGATTAGGAAAGTTCAGCAGTTAATGCAGCTGCAGAAGCGACAGAAAGAGTTGGTTCTTAAAAAAATTCAAGATCTTGAAGCCACCATGGCGGATCTAGCTTCTCGAAAGCTTCAGCTCGATGCAAAAGTTCAAGCCCAGCAATCTAAAGTGGTGCGTCTGATGAAAGCTCTTGAGGTTTCAAATCGTGAGGTGAAGTGGGTTGAGTCTCAGTCTGTGGCCCTCTCTCTATCAGGTTTTGAGAAGGTCGCGGCTCCCCGGCGCAGGGTGATTTCGCAACTTGCGGATCTCGGGTTAAAAGAGCTCGAGGTTTTGCGGATTGACTTAGGGGATCTAGAGGGGCTTGAGTCTGAACTCCAAAACGAAAAGCAGCAGATTGTCTACCTTTCTCATGAGGTCCAAGAGCAGGAGAGTGTCTTGGCGCTCAATCGGCAGCTTCAACTTGAAATTTTGAAAAAACAAAAGGCTCAGAGTCTTTCACAGCTTGAAAGCTATAGCAGGTTGAAGTCCTCCGAGAGTCAAGTCGAACGATTGATTGGCGGGTTCAATGCGCGAGCCGAGCTTGAATCGGTTGATCATGATGTGAGTTTTGCTAAACTTAGGGGGAAGCTCCCTCTCCCTCTGGAGGGTGGAAAGGTGACTTCAACCTTTGGAAAAGGGTACGACCCGCTTTCAGGGTTGCAAATTTTTAAAAAAGGAGTTGAGATTTCGGGCGCGAAAGCTCAGTCGGTGGTAGCTATCTCATCCGGAAGAGTGGCTTTTTCGGGGGAGTTGCCGAATTACGGCCAAGTCATTATTATTGATCACGGAGATCATTTTTATTCGCTCTTGGGTCATTTAGGGGTGGTTCTGAAAAAAGCAAAAGATCAAGTAAATATCGGGGACTCGATTGGACAGACAGACTCGAGGGGAACCCCCGTTTATTTTGAGATTCGATCAAGAAACGTTGCAGTGAACCCATTGCAGTGGGTAATGAATTAGTTTAGCCTGGGGAGATCTATGTTCCAAATCGCAAAAAAAGTGACAATCTTTGGTTTCGTAATCCTGGTAGCTGGGCTCGGTGTTGAGGTCGGTCAGAACTTTGCCAGACCTACGGCTGAGTCAGATATTGCCCGAATCTCCTCGGCGCTTGCCGCTGCCTCATCTACGGGAGAACAGGATCGATACGAAAGTATTGAGCTTTTTAGTCGAGTGCTCCAGTTCGTCAAAGCCAATTATGTCGATGAGGTTAAAAACAAGCAGCTGATCGAAGGTGCGATTAAAGGGATGCTGGAGACTTTAGACCCTCACTCAAATTTTCTCGCCGCTGATCTTTATAAGGACATGCAGACAGACACGAGTGGTAAGTTTGGTGGCTTGGGGATCGAAATTGGCATGAAGGACAATGTCTTGACGATTTTGGCGCCGATCGAGGATACCCCTGCATGGAAAGCCGGACTCAAACCGAACGATCGGATTGTGAAGATTAATACCGAAACCACCAAGGGAATGAACCTGATGGAAGCGGTAAGTAGAATGCGCGGCAAGCCACGGACCGACGTGACTCTTGCAATTTATCGCGAAGGATTTGATAAAATCCGGGAGATTAAAATAACCCGCGACATCATTAAGATTCAGTCCGTGAAGCACGAACTGCTTGAGTCTGCTTATGGTTATGTTCGTTTGACTACATTCAATGAGAGTGCAAGTAACGACGTGAAGAAGGCCATCGAGGAGATGAACAAAAAGACCAAGCTGAGAGGCCTGGTCTTCGATCTAAGAACCAATCCGGGCGGGCTTTTGGACCAAGCTGTCGAAGTTGCCTCCTTGTTTGTCGATGACGGAGTGATCGTTTCCACCATTGGTCGAAACAAAGATCAGAAAGATGTGAAGTACGCAGTTAAGGGCAAGGCCTTTAAGGATTTCCCGGTGGCCATCCTTGTGAATTCTAGCACGGCTTCTGCTGCTGAAATTGTTGCTGGGGCGCTGCAAGATCATCATCGTGCCATCATTATGGGGCAGTCGACCTTTGGAAAAGGGTCAGTGCAAACAGTGGTTCCGTTGCCGCCTGATATGGGTCTCAAGCTGACGATCGCCCGTTACTACACTCCAAGTGGCCGCAGTATTCAGGAAAAAGGGGTTCAGCCGGATGTATTCCTGGACGAGTATGACCCAAAATTGCTCTCTCAGGCGAGACTCAAAGGGGAGTATTTCCGGGAGAAAGATTTGAAAGGTCATATGGCCAACACGGACGAAGACAAGTCCGGGAGCGATGGCAGCAAAGACTTTAAAAAAGAAGAACTCGATGCAATGACTCGAGATTCTAAGGATAAGAAGAAAACCTCGGATCGTACTGCTGGCAAAGATAAAGAGCGCGAAGACGAGGAGATGTTGCCTCAGCGAATGAATCCAAAAGAAGACTATCAAGTCAAGCAAGCTCTGACCTCGCTCAAGTCGTACGAGGTTTTCAAGAAGATCTCTGGCGCTCCAGTTTTAACTGAGGCGTCTACTGCTCCAAAGGTTTCTGAGAAAAAAGAAGCAGAAGAATAGTCTTACACGGATTCACTGGTGTTTTATGGAAGCTTTACCGTTGTTCTCTAAATCAAAAGAAGAAGTGTCTTCTGCGTCTGCTGCGGCTCGTCATTTAACGGTGACTGAGCTGACCAGTAAGATCCGAGGGGTGGTCGAGCCCTCGTTTAACCAAGTCTGGGTGCAGGGTGAGGTGAGTAATTATCGCCCTGCAGCTTCGGGGCACGCTTACTTTTCGCTTAAAGATCAGGGTTCGTGTATCTCGGCAGCGATTTTCGGCTGGGGAGCGCGCAAGAAACCGTTTGATCTAAAAGACGGGCTGCAGATCCTCTGTCGCGGGAAAATCTCGATTTATCCGCCTCGGGGTACCTATCAGCTGGTGATCGATCAAGTGGAGCCGTTAGGTTCTGGTGCACTTCAGATCGCCTTTGAAAAGCTCAAGGCTAAGCTTGCGAGCGAGGGGTTATTTGATTCGGCGGTGAAAAGAAAGCTGCCCAAACTCCCCGCCCGGATCGCCGTGGTCACCTCGCCGACTGGCGCGGCAATTCAAGATATGTTGAATATTTTGAAGCGCAGAGCCCCTCAAATTCGAGTCACCGTGATTCCTGCCCTCGTTCAGGGCACGGATGCAGCCCCTCAAATCATCCGTGGCATCGAATTAGCCAATCGCCACAAGCTGGGTGATGTGATTGTGCTGGCCAGGGGGGGCGGCAGTATTGAGGATCTTTGGAGCTTTAACGATGAGGCATTAGCGCGGGCGATCCGCGGGTCTCAGCTTCCCGTGGTTTCTGCGGTAGGACATGAGATCGATTTTACGATTGCTGATTTTGTTGCAGACTTGAGGGCTCCGACTCCATCGGCCGCGGCTGAGATTGTGAGTGGAAGCTGGGTGGATGTTTTAGATCGAGTGAGAGAGAGTTCGACTCGGTTGCGAAGCCTAATGGTGAGGGACCTCACTCAGCGTAAGCAGCTGCTTTCTCATTTAGTTGCTCGTGTGGTCAGCCCTAAGGATCGCTTGAGGGAGCAAGCTCAAAGGACGGATGAATTGGCTCTCCGATTAGAGCGAGCAGTTCAGTTTCGCTTGGAGCGGAGAAGAAGCGCTCTGCAGCAAGTGATCGGTAAATTAGATGCGCTTTCGCCGCTTAGGGTTTTGGAGCGTGGATACACGCTCGTTAGAGCTCCCG
The DNA here is from genome assembly GCA_947463705.1 of Bacteriovoracaceae bacterium. Taxonomy (GTDB): domain Bacteria; phylum Bdellovibrionota; class UBA1018; order UBA1018; family UBA1018; genus CAINWE01. The sequence continues at coordinate 12,360 of CANHSO010000012.1, read as the reverse complement.
GGAACGAGGGTCAGGTCATCAAGAGTGTTCATCAAATACGGTCGGGAGAGGAGTTTGAAATTACATTTTATGACGGTCAAAAGGCGGTTCGGGCGATTTAGTGGGGTGCGTCAGGGGTGTCTGGCGCTGGGTTTGGCTTTGGCGGCTTGTCAGTCTGCCCCGAATTCGGGGAACAATCAGAAGGCAGAGAGCGTGGCCGAATTTGATTTCCATCAGGCGATGGCTCAGGTGTCAGGAGCTGAGCTCCCTAATGGTGGATTAGGTTGGGTGACTGTGACCGTTCCAGTGAAATCTCAGGGACGGCTTGCGGGAGACCTGGAGATTGAAGGAAAGTTCGTCGAAAATTCACCAACAGGAGCGCAAAAAAACCAGAGCGAGGAAGATGGGAAGCCAGAGCAGGTGAAGCTGGTTTTTTTCGAGGCCAATCGAGTCGACGAAAAGTCGTCTGGTGCTCGGGTTTTTCATGCCTTTTTGCCAATTCCCTATCTTTGTCCGATCGGCCCTGCGCGAGTGCTGATGACACTGAAAAATCATCAGGAAGTGAAAGAGTTAGAAGCGTCGGTCCAAGTGGTGAGAGGTAAGTACTCCTCAGAGAAGCTCCGCGTGGACCCTCGACGAGTGCACCCACCGAAGCAGGACTTGGTTCGGATTGCGGGTGAGGTGAAGGAAATTGGCGCCGTTTATCGGACTTTACAGAAAAAGAAATTCTGGCAGGGTCCACTTGAGTTGCCGATTCGCAGCGAGGTGACGAGTGCATTTGGGACTCGCCGAGTTTATAATGGCTCCCTTCAGAACTTTCACACCGGTTTAGATTTAAGAGCTCCTGTGGGGACTCCCATCCACGCGGCTGCTCCTGGTCGGGTTGCTTTGGCAAAAGATCTGTTTTTCACGGGCAATACCGTGATTGTAGATCATGGGTACGGCTTAATGACTCTTTATGCTCATATGAATGAGATCAAAGTGAAAAAAGGGGATCTGGTCGATCCTCAACAGCTTCTGGGCCTATCGGGAAAAACGGGACGAGTGAACGGTCCTCATCTTCATTGGATGGCCATTGTGAATGGGATCAAAGTGAATCCGGTTTCTCTGACTCAAAATCAGGTGCCATGAAGACGAACGCGATTCGTGCTGGTGGATTAGGGGCGGCTCTTTTTTTAGTCTCGTGCTCCTTTGTTCGGGTCAGACCGTGTACATCGGGGGGGCAGCCAGCTCACGATACGCCGGTTGCTTCAATTGGAGTTCAGAAGTGTACCCAAGTGACAGACCCCGTGAGCGGAAAGACTGTGAACGAGGGTAAATATTATGAGTGGTACGAAAATGAAGTCCTAGCGGTAGAAGGTGAGTACAAGGCTGGTAAAAAGTCTGGCCGATGGATCGAATACGATTCTGATGGAAATCGGAGTTCAGATCGATACTTTTTAGATGGCAAAGAGGTCCCTAAGCGTTAGGTTTAGTCGCTGGGTCGATCCAGTTTTGCTGCTCGGTGATTTCTAGAAAAAAATCTCCAAACTGTGTTTTAAACGGCAAAATAATGGTGGGGCTTGATGTGACTGTTTTGATTCGAATGTCGTGGCCCCGAATTACTGTTGGAATTGCAGTTCTGATGTTGTAGCCCTGTTTGTTGAGGACTGTTTTTGCGCTGCCGTAAATAATATTGAGCATCTCGGAAGCCCCACTTGAGAGCTCGTCCGTGATGGACTTGAATTCTTCACCTAGCATTTTGCCCATAATGGCTAAGAATGCAGACTCAGTAAATGACAGATGGATGTTGCCATTGAATTGATCGCTTATCATGCCGATGATTCCAGTTAGGGCAACTTGCGGTTCTGGATGAGTTCCTTTTAGGAAGGGCTTTTCTGGAGTGGCATCAATTCCGCATTGAATTTTAAGTGTATTTCGAGTTCCTTCAAGAAAAGCTACAACAAATTCTGTGCTCAATTTTAGCATAGTATTAATTTTAGCAATTAGGCCTTAAAGTTTGCAAACCAAATTATTTATATTTAAAAAATTTAAAATCTATTTAAAATAAAAATATGTTTAATCCAAAAACTCGAATTTTAGTAGTTGATGATATGATGACCATGCGAAAACTGGTTGCAAAGACCTGTAAGGAATTAGGTTTTTCGGAAATTACTGAAGCCCCAGATGGATCGGCTGCTTGGGAGGTCATTAACGCGGGAAATCCTCCTATTGGACTTGTGATTTCCGACTGGAACATGCCTGTGACTACGGGTTTGGATCTTCTTAAGCGAGTCCGAGGGGATGCCCGATTTGTTGAGCTTCCGTTTCTCATGGTGACTGCCGAAGCAGAACAGTCCCAGGTGATGGAAGCTGTTAAAGCGAAGGTGAGTAACTACGTCGTAAAACCATTTACGTCGGATACTCTGAAGCAAAAACTAGAACTTGTTTACCAAAAGCATTTTAAGAGCTGATTTTCGGTACGCCTAGCCTTCCGATTTTTGCAAAACTGGTCTAAAAGGGTGTGGAAGCGAACTGAAAACGCCTTGACGCGCTTGACCGTGTCGGCCTAAAACCTGTTAAAAGCAAAATACTGGTCGCTTTTTCATGAGGAGAGCACTTCTTTGCAAAAGTTGAGTTATTTGAATTCGTCTAATGCTGACTATATCGATGAACTTTTTGGTCGATACAGTAGTGATCCGGACTCGATCGATTCGAGCTGGCGTTATTTTTTTGAAGGCTTGGAGCTGGGCGGTGAAACTGCTGGTCAGACTTCTGCTGCCGAAGTTTTTGGAGGTTTGCCTGCAGTTCATGCCGCGCGTCCCGCAGACGGTGGTCCAGACTTGAAGGCAGAGGGAAAAGTTGCTGAGCTGGTCCTTGCCTACCGGCAGTTGGGCCGAGCTTTAGCGCAAATTAATCCACTTCAGCCTGCTCCTGCATCGACGCCTCTGTTGGACCTGTCGCGCTTTGGACTCTCCGCTGATGATTTATCCAAGAAGTTTTCCGCTGGCCATTTGGTGGGTCTGGGGACCGCTTCGTTGAAGGACATTGTCGGTCGGCTGAAAGACGTCTATTGCCGATCCATCGGAGCAGAATTCGCTTACATTCAAGATCCAGTTGAGCGTGAATGGCTTGAAAAGAAAATGGAGAGCTCAGGCAATCAGAGTAGCTTAGATGCTGAAACTCGGAAGCATATTTTGAAGCGACTCTCTCAGAGTGAGACTTTTGAGCGCTTCCTTCATACCCGCTATGTGGCTCAAAAGAGATTTTCAGTCGAGGGTGGCGAGGCAGTGATCCCCACTCTGGACGCAATCGTAGAAAAAGGCGCCGAGCTCGGTGCTGATGAATTCGTGGTGGGTATGGCCCATCGTGGACGATTGAATGTCTTGACCCATGTTTTCGGCAAAAAGCCCGAATCTATTTTTACGGAGTTTGAAGGGGCTTACAAAGCCGATACTTCGCTCGGTGAGGGCGACGTGAAGTACCACATGGGCTTTTCGTCAGATCTTTCAACTCGCCAAGGCAAAAAGGTTCATCTTTCACTCGCATCCAATCCGAGTCACTTGGAGTTTGTTAACCCAGTGATTCAGGGTGTTGTGCGTGCAAAGCAGTTTCAGTTAAACGATGATAAAAAATCTCGTGTCATCCCAATCGCGATTCATGGGGACGCCGCGTTTGCTGGACAAGGGGTTTGTTACGAAACGTTAAATCTCTCTCAACTCCGTGGTTACGGAGTAGGTGGAACCCTTCATATCGTCATCAATAATCAGGTGGGTTTCACGACCTCCCCTTTTGATTCGAGGTCCACCACTTATTCAACCGATGTAGCGAAAATGCTCGAGGTCCCTATTTTCCATGTGAATGGGGATGATCCAGAGGCGCTCTGGACAGTAGCTCAGCTTTGTGTCGAGTATCGGCAAAAGTTTTTGAAGGATGCAGTGATTGATCTCGTTTGCTATCGCAAACATGGGCATAATGAGAGCGATGAGCCCTCATTTACCCAGCCTCTTTTGTATAAAGCGATTAAAGCCCATGCTTCGACCCGTGAGCTCTATTCACAGAAGTTGGTTGAGACTGGCGTAGTTTCTGCCACGGAAGCGCAAGGTTGGATTGATCAAATTAATCAGTCCCTGACCGAGGCCCAAGCTCGAACTCGGGCCGAACCTCCGAAGCCCTATGTCTCAGTTTTTGAAGGACAATGGAAGGGCATGCGACGTCCTGAGCTGAGTGATCTTTTTCAGACCACTCCGACTGCCTTGGATGAAAAGACCCTGAAAGGGCTTGCTGCGAAGCTCAATTCAATTCCATCTGGCTTTAAGGTTCATCCTAAGTTGAACCGCTTTTTCGAGGCTCGCCTCAAGGCGGTGGAAGAAGGTCAGGGGATTGACTGGGGTAATGGTGAAGCTCTTGCGTATGGATCACTCCTCATGGAAGGCTACCCAGTGCGCCTCTCTGGTCAGGATGCCGAACGCGGTACGTTTACCCACCGGCATTCTGTTCTGTACGACTTTGAGACAGGAGAATCCTATTCACCCTTGAAAAATTTGAGTGAGAAACAAGCCTTATTTGAGGTCTTTAATAGCCACCTCTCTGAAACCGCAGTACTTGGTTTTGAGTATGGTTACTCGCTTTGTGAACCCCGTGCTCTCACCATTTGGGAAGCTCAGTTTGGTGATTTTGCCAACGGCGCTCAAGTCATGATTGATCAGTTCATCTCGACCTCCGAGTCTAAGTGGCAGCGCATGAGTGGGTTAACGTTGTTATTGCCTCACGGTTACGAAGGCCAAGGCCCCGAGCACTCCAGTGCACGTTTGGAGAGATTCCTTCAGCTTTGCGGAAGGTCTAATCTCATTGTCGCAAACTTCACGACTCCCGCTCAGTTTTTTCATGCTCTCAGGCGCCAAGTGAAGCGAGATTTCCGTAAGCCTCTTGTCGTCATGTCACCCAAGAGCATGCTGAGGCATCCTTTGGCCGTGTCTCGGTTGAAAGACTTCTCGGATGTCAATTTCCAAGAAGTGCTCGACGATCCAGCATTTGCATCGACTGCTGATGCAGCTCAAGTGAACCGTGTCGTCCTCTGCTCTGGAAAAGTGTATTACGATTTGATCACCGAGCGAGCTAATCAAAAGCGGTCTGACATTGCAGTGGTCAGAATAGAACAGCTCTATCCATGGCCGGCTGAGCGACTGGCTAAGATCTTAGCGAAGTATCCAAAGACGGCGTCCTTGGTTTGGGCGCAAGAAGAGCCCCGAAACATGGGAGCCTGGAGTTTTGTATTCAATATGTGGAGTGGCGGCTTGGATGACTTTAATCAAAAAGTCGGAGGTCGTAATCTCCTTTATGTAGGACGGGAAATTGCCGCAGCTCCTGCTGTTGGCTCCCATAAAGTCCATGAGAAAGAACAGTCCACCTTGATTCAGAAAGCAATCTCACTATGAAACACTCTGTAAAAGCCCCCAGCGTTGGAGAATCCATCAGCGAAGTCAGCATTTTGAAATGGACCAAGAAAAATGGTCAGGCCGTCAAAAACGGTGACTTGATTTTGGAGATTGAGTCAGACAAAGCAACGGTTGAAATTGTTGCTGAGGCCACCGGTCAACTGACGATCCTGCAGCCCGAAGGAGCTCGAGTTCCCGTGGGTGAAGTGATCGGAGTCATTGATGATTCTGTTCAAGGTTCAGTCGATGCTAGTGCTCCTGCTGCTCCGACAAAAGCTGCGCCTTCTGTGAGCTCACCCGCTGTTGCTGCGGCTAGCGATACGGCTCTGGCGATGGGCCCTGCAGCCCGTAAGACTTTGGCTGAAAGTGGACTGAGTGCTTCTCAGGTGACTGGGACTGGCAAAGACGGCCGAATCACCAAGGGTGATATTTTGGGCGCTGTCCAGGCTGCTCCTGCTGCTGGAGTTCCGAGTGCTCCTCTGAGCGCTCCAATGACTCGACCTGCAACTCTTCCGACTCGCGAAGGGGACCGACGCGTCCCGATGTCCAATCTTCGTGCCCGAATTGCAGAGCGTCTCGTTCAAGCTCAGCACACGGCTGCGATTCTTACGACGTTCAATGAAGTCGACATGAGTGCCGTGATGAGAGTAAGAAATGAGCGCAAAGAAGCGTTCAAGGCCAAGCACGGAGTACCTCTCAGCTTTATGTCCTTCTTTACTCGTGCATCTGTCGAAGCGTTGAAGCTCATTCCCGAAGTGAATGCATCCGTCGACGGCCGCGACATGATTTATCATGATTACCAGGATATTGGCATCGCTGTTGGGACCGAGCGGGGACTCGTTGTTCCTGTGGTGAGAGGTGCCGGCACGATGGGGTTTGTTGAAATTGAGAAGAAAATCGGTGAGCTGGCGATTAAAGCTCGAGATGGCAAACTTTCGATCCCCGATATGTCGGGCGGAACCTTCACAATTTCAAATGGCGGAACTTACGGCTCACTGCTTTCAACCCCAATCTTGAACCCTCCCCAGAGCGGCATCTTGGGGATGCACAAAATTCAGGAGCGACCTGTGGCGATCAACGGGAAAGTGGAGATTCGTCCGATGATGTATCTCGCTTTGTCTTATGATCACCGTTTGATTGACGGAAAAGGCGCTGTGACGTTCCTCGTCCACCTCAAGGATTTCCTAGAAAATCCAGAGAAGTTGAAACTTGATTTTTGAAAAAACGAAGGGATACGACAAGATGAGCTTTGAAAACTTCGATTTAATCGTCATCGGGGGTGGTCCCGCAGGATACGTCGCTGCCATTCGTGCAGCACAACTCGGGATGAAAGTCGCGTGCGTCGATAAACGGGCCACTTTCGGCGGCACTTGTTTGAACGTTGGCTGTATCCCATCGAAAGCCCTTTTAGATTCTAGCGAAAAATTCCACGCTGCTCAGACTCAGTTTCAGAAACATGGGATTTCTTTGGGTGAGGTCAAACTCGACCTCGCACAGATGATGAAGCGAAAAGAAACAGTCGTTAGACAATTGGTCAACGGCATTGCTGGGCTCTTGAAGAAAAACAAGGTCGAAGGGATCTCAGGTTTGGGGCGGTTCTTACCCTCTGACGGTGATCAACGCCGAGTTGAGGTGGAGACTGCTTCTGGCAGGCGTCAGCTTCAAGCTCCCAAGATTTTGATCGCTACAGGAAGCGAGCCTTCGAGCCTTCCTTTCATGCCTTTTGATGGCAAAACCATTTTAAGCTCGACCGAAGTTTTGGAACTCACCGAAGTGCCAAAACACCTCGTCGTCATCGGTGGCGGCGTAATCGGACTTGAGATGGGCTCCGTCTGGCTTCGCCTCGGTGCAAAAGTCACCGTGGTTGAGTTCCAAGACCGGATTTGTCCAGGCGTTGATATGCAAGTCGGTAAAGAGCTTTACAAGTCTCTTCAAAAACAAGGGATGAACTTCCGCCTTGCGACCAAATGCATGGGTGCCGAACAAAATGTCAATTGGATGGTCGTTCAACTGGAAGAGATCGCCACTGGAAATAAATCTCAGTTGGAATGCGATAAGATTTTAGTGGCCACTGGTCGTCGTCCTTACACGGCGGGTCTGGGTCTTGATACAGTTGGTCTCAGCGTGGACAAGGCTGGACGAATTCCCGTCGATGCTCACTATCAAACCTCAGTGTCCGGAATTTATGCGGTCGGGGACGTCATTCAAGGTCCGATGCTCGCACACAAAGCCGAAGAAGAAGGCGTGGCAGTTGTCGAAATGATGGCCGGCCAAGCTGGGCACGTCAATTACATGGCCATTCCTAATGTCATCTACACTTGGCCAGAACTCGCTTCCGTGGGTTATACCGAAGAAGAACTCCAGGCCAAGGGAGTCGCCTACAAGGTAGGAACTTTCCCATTCATGGCCAACGGCCGCGCTAAAGCGATGGAAGAAACCGATGGCTTGGTTAAAATCCTCTCGGATCAAAAAACCGATCGTCTCTTAGGAGTGCATGTCGTTGGTCCTTGGGCCAGTGACCTGATCGCCGAAGGTACCACAGTGATTGAGTTTGGCGGCAGCGCAGAAGACATCGCTCGTACCTGTCATGCCCATCCAACTTTGTCTGAGGTGGTCAAAGAAGCTGCCTTAGCCGTGGATAAGCGGCAGATCCATTTGTAAGCAGCGAGTGTTGGCTTGTATTTTTTGTAAGTTTCGTAAAACTTCAAAAATAGAGATCGAGTGACTCATTCTAGCGAAGCGTTGGATAATATCCAGGTCTCAGGTTCCAAATCAGAGAGCTCCAACTGGCTCTAGTGAAGGTGCTCGGGGTACGCATCTCGATAGTGGATCGACCGAGGTTGCTTGCTGGGATTGAGGTTGAACCATAAGTGTAGGCATAGGATAGGGCACTATTGATGGTTGAGTCGAAGAAAACCGTAGCGTTTGTAGCTGGATCGTGTGTAGCTTTGGTGAAAGTTCCTATTAAACCGCCTACGGAGGTTGAGGCAGCTGGGGCCGTTACAAGCCCGGAAGAGTAGCAGAAAGTCACTGAGTTGCTATTGCCAATGTCAGAGGAACCACCAATTAATCCCCCGATTTGCACACCATTTGCAGCAGTCACATCTCCCGAAGCATAACTGTTACTCACAGTAGAAGTGTTTATGAAACCGATCAGTCCCCCTAAGGAATTCGTAGTGCTTGCTGTTGCATTGATTGTTGCGCTCGAGTACGAGCGATCAAGACTAGAACCATTCATGTGGAGGCCCGCCAGGCCTCCGGCAATTCCTGTGGTGCTCGTGACAGTCACCGAGCCTGCCGAGTGAGACTGTGTGATCGTTGCACCGCTAGGTCGACCAATCAATCCTCCAACCGTGTTACTGCCGGACACACTCCCCGAATAAGCCGCTCCCCCGATGCGTGAGTAAAGCCCGGCTGCACCGATCAATCCGCCGACAAAACTCCCCGCCGGAGCTATTACGGAGCTGTCTGTTGCGGAGCTGTTGACGACCTGGCCATAACTGCTCTGGGTCGGTCCATTCCGGATAGCGCCAATTAAGGTTCCGATCGAATTACCACTGTAGGATGCAGGGGTTCGGATATTAAAGGTGGAGAGCGTCACATTCTGGATAATTCCTGCCGCGAGTTGCGGGAACAATCCGATTGGGGATGGACTTGAAATCGAACTCGGCGAGTAAGTCCAATTGGAAATAACATTGTTTTGTCCATCGAAGCTGCCGGAAAATATCATGCTATATGAACCCAGAGGGTGAGAGTCCGTAACGGAGGATAGGTCAAGACTGCTTGCCAACTGAAAATACGTCAGATCTGATTTGAAATCATTCACATTGGCCAGTTGTGTTGTCGAGCAAATGATGTAGGGATCGCTCGAGGCTCCGCTCCCTCCCCCAAAGGGGGTCCTTGTGAGGTTGCATCCGCCTGTCGAAGGAGTAACGCTGACTTCTGCGGATGGGTTCGACGATCCTAAGGTGTTCACCGCCTGCACTTTATAAAAGTAAGTTGTTCCGCTGGTCACGTTGGTGTCTGTGTAACTCGTTTGTGTTAAGCCTGAAACGTAAGGGATTTCGTCCCCCGAGTTTGTGCCACGCCAAATTGTATAGGTGATTTCATCCCCTGTCGAAACGGTCCAGACCAGTGATACAGTTGTGGAGATATTTGTGAGAGTGAACCCTGTCGGAGTAGAGGGCCCAGAGCTTGGGGAGGGGGACGAGACCCTCAAGTTGAAATCCCTTGTTAGGCTAGTGCCGCTGACTGAAGCCCGGATGCAATCCGAGGCTGTGCTCAAGTTGGGAGCAATGACCCGAGTCGATGCCGTTCCAGTTGAATCCGTAGTGGTCGAGGGTGTGAGGATCATAAACGGAGTGGAATTGGTCGTGCACTGCGAGAACGTGATCGCCTGTTCTGGGACAGATAACGCCCCGAAATTTGCTGAACCCAAGAGTTGAACCGAGAGTGACGGGCAAAATGTGTTTCGTTGGCAATTCAGGGTTTGGTTGGAGGTAGCTACCAGCTGGAGACCTAGGGTTGCATCGTTGCTGCTTCCCGAGCATGCGCTGAGAGATAAGATCGCTAGGAAGGAAAATAGAGGCCAGGCCGGCCATTTCCATTTAAGAGATGGTCCCGGCCGCTGGAGTAGCGCTCGAGTGAGTCGAGTGAAGAGTGTCCAGCTTCCGTTCATATCTTAATATTCTCAGGTACTTACATTCTTGAGTCAATGTGTCAGGATTGACCTCTTAATTCGTTTCAGGTCTGACTTCTTCTCAGTATTTTTTGTAGACTTGTTTTGTGCTAAGAGTTTGAACTTATGAAGTTTTTTAGACCCGCTGCGTCACTCTTACAAGATCAATCGTTTCAATGGACCTGGCTGAGCTTAGTTGGACCTGATGCTCGAGATTTTCTTCACCGCTTAAGCACTGTGCAGGTGAAGGCTTTAGGTGTGGGCGAGGGCGCCCCTGGGTGCTTTTTGACACCCCAGGGCAAACTGCGAGCTAGTTTTCAGCTTTGGCGCAGTGCCGCCGAGAGTTTTGATTTCGAATTTGATGCAGGCCGTGAGGGGAGTTGGAAAAAAGAGATTCTCAGCTTCATCGATCAGTACACGTTTAGCGAAAGAATGTCGGTGGTTGAACCTGGTCCTGATTCTGGCTGCCTTTGGCTTTTTCCTGAGGCCTCTGAGCTGGCTCAATTGGGAATCGACGAGACTCGTGCGGGACATTTAGTTCAACTCGGAACTGGCTTGAGAGTTGGGGTGCAACGGAGTTCAGAATTTGGTCGGATCTGGTTGACCCTCTGGGGAACGATGGCTTCGGTTGATGCTTATTTGAAAGAGCATTTTCCAACGGCATCAGGGCTCAAGGCGGAGGAAGTGAACCTCTGGCGGATTTTGCAACTTCGTCCGCGAGTGGGATTTGAGCTAGTCGAGGGCGCGGCTCCCCTCGAAATCGGGATGCGCAATTTTATTGCAGATCAAAAGGGATGCTACCCTGGACAAGAGGTGATTGAGAAAATCATCTCCATCGGATCGCCACCTCGCCGACTGGTTAGGATTGAAACTCAGGGGTCAGCACCTCAGGCGGGTGAACCGCTCCTGGCTCAAGAGGGACAGACCGAAATTGGGGTAGTTACCAGTGTTTCCTGTTCCCGAGAGAATCAGTTTCAAGTGCTTGCACTAGTTAAAAAAATGTTTGCAAAAGAGGGCGAAAAATTTCGTTTTTCTTCGTCGCCAGAGAAAACAGCCTTGATCGTACAAATAGCTCCTTATGAGTCGAGTCAGCTTTGAACAATTTGTCCATCCCAAAGAGCGCCTAGAAACTCTGCGGCGGGCCAGATTTCGATTCCGCTTCGAATTCTTTTTTGCTTTTCAAGACTGACTACGATTTGTCGCACATGAGGAAATTCTTCTGAGAAGAGTTTAAGTCCTTTGAGGTCACGATCGGATACGGATTCTTTTCCTTTGATTTCAATCGCCACTTCCGGTGCAGTTTCACCCCGAGTAACGATAAAGTCGACCTCGTTTTGAGTGTGAGTTCTCCAGTAGTTCACTGTGGCATCGATCTGTCGATAGGAGATGAAGCTTTCAAGCTCCCGCCAGATCAGGTGCTCGAGTGCCTTTCCGTAATCAGCAGCTCCCATGGCAGTACCAAATCGACGAGCTAAAAAGTTCGCAACTCCCACATCAAATAGGTAAAATTTGGGTGAGGCCACTGACTTTCTGATTGGAGTTCGAAACGGATTGACCTGTTTACCAATAAACGTGTCTTCCAGAATCTGAAAATACTCGGTGATCGTGGGTCTTGAAACTCCGGCATCAGAGGCCATGCTGGTGTGATTAATTTGCTCTCCGGTCTGCAGAGCGGCGATGGCTAAAAACTTGGTAAATGAAGCAAGCGATCTTACCTGAGCTTCTTCCTTAATCTCTTGGGTCAAGTAGGAGTCAATGTAAGCCTTCATGTCGGTTGTAGGCTCTGCTGAGTTGATAATAAAAGGGAGGCCGCCCCACCTTACTAATGTATCGAGTGGGTCTCTGCTTTGCGCGTCGGTTTGGAACTCCGCATAGGTAATGGGGTGTAGTAAATACTGAACCGCTCGGCCTCCGAGGAGGTTTACCCCTGCTCGTTTGAGCTTTCTGGCGCTGCTTCCAGTCAGGATAAAGCGAAACCCATTTTCCTCGATGAGGAGGTGAACATCATTCAAGAGCGACGGGAGCTTTTGAATTTCATCCACGATGACCAGCTTTTGGGGTTGAGCCGCAAGCCGCTCATAAAATAAACCGGGATGAGAGGCATATTCGGAATACACTTTTTCATTGAGCAAATTGACGGTCAAAACCTCGCTCATCTGGTGGCGTAGGAGCGTTGATTTGCCCGTCTGTCTGGGGCCGAAAAGAAAGAGGCTTTTTCGCTGGGCTGCTTGGGTGAGGTCTAAATCTCGGATAAACATTGTTTTATTTTACTTTTTTCTTAAAATT
>CANHSO010000011.1 GCA_947463705.1 Bacteriovoracaceae bacterium | reverse complement strand
GGAGTTAAGGCTGGCATGACCCAGGTTTACACAGACAAGGGCGACGCTGTCGCTGTTACTGTGATTGACTTGAGACCAGCTGTCATCACTCAAGTTAAAACAAAAGAAAAGAACGGTTATCAAGCTGTTCAAATTGGCTTTCTCGAGAAGAAAGCAAATTCCTCCTCTTTGCCTGAGCAGGGCCACGCTAAAGTTGTGGGTGCTTCAGGGTTTTATCACTATCAGGAGTTCAGAATTCCAGAAGGCGAAGCGCTTGGTGGCTTGGCTGTAGGGAAGATCTTGTCTCCAGAGTTCGTTAAAGAGGGCGACTGCGTAGATTTGACTGCTATCAGTAAAGGTAAGGGCTTCCAGGGTGGTATGAAGCGATTCCACATGTCCGGGGGCTATAAGACTCACGGGGCTTCGCTCTCTCACAGGAGTTTGGGTTCCATTGGTAACCGCGCCGATCCAGCGAAATGTTTCAAGAATAAAAAAATGGCCGGTCAAATGGGCAACGAGCGAGTGACAGTTCAGAATGTGAAAGTGATTCGCATCGACTTGGAAAATCAGTTGCTTTTGGTGCACGGAAGTGTTCCGGGACCTAAGAGCGGAATTGTGACGATTTGTCGCACCGTGAAGAACGCAGGGTAAAATATGCCGACCTTAGAATTATTAAATCAAGAAAAGCAAAAAATCGGAACGATCGAACTTCGTGATGACGTGTTTGCAGTGGATGTGAATGTCCCGCTCGTGCACCAGGTTTTGAAGGCGCAATTGGCAGGACGACGCCAAGGAACTGCTAAAACCAAGACAAAAAGTGAAGTTCGCGGTGGTGGTAGAAAGCCGTTCAAGCAAAAGGGAACAGGAAATGCTCGACAGGGCTCCATTCGTTCTCCTCTTCAACCGGGTGGTGGACAGAGTTTTGGGCCCCAGCCACGTTCCTATGAGCAGGCAACGCCGAAGGAGATGGTTCGAGGCGCATTGCGTTCAGCTCTCTCTGATCGTTTAAAGGCGAGCAGGCTTCTGGTTGTGGATGAATTCAAATTGGATTCAGCTAAGACCCAGATCTTGGACGCTCTTTTGAAAAATAAGCTGCAAGTTGAACAAGTCTTGATCGTTGATGATCTCAATCGAAACTTGGAACTTTCAGGAAGAAACTTGCCTAAGGTCAAGGTTCTTCGTACTGAAGGCCTCAATGTTTATGATGTTATCCGAAACGACTGGGTCGTTATAACGAAACGCGCGGTACAGGCTGTTGAAAGCCGCCTCGCGCCATCGAGTTAAGTTGAGGTAATCCATGCGTACCCTTTATGAAGTAATTCGGAGACCTATCATTAGCGAAAAAAGTACTGCTCTTGCCGAAATCGGTGGAAAGTATGCTTTTGAAGTCGCAATGAAGGCTAATAAGCAAGAAATTAGAGCAGCCGTTCAGAACCTATTCAATGTCCAGGTTCGAGATGTACGGACGATGGTGATGCACGGTAAGGCGAAGCGCGTAGGCAGCTTCGAGACCAAAAAAGCCAATTGGAAGAAGGCTTTGGTCACCCTCGCCGAAGGACAGAAGATTGATTTCTTCCAAACCAAGTGAGTTGATCTATGGCGATTAAATCCTTTAAACCGATTACACCATCCCTGCGCTATAAAAACGTTGCAGACTTCTCGATTCTAACACCGAAGAAGGAACAGCCCAGAAAGCCTCGCAAATTAGTTGTGGCTTTGAATAAGACTGGCGGAAGAAACCAGTTGGGTAAGATGACTGTCCGCCACATCGGCGGCGGTCATAAGAGAAAGTACCGATTGATTGATTTCCGTCGCGACAAGCGGGAGATTCCTGCCTCTGTTGCCTCGGTTGAGTACGATCCGAACAGAACTGCTTACATTGCATTGTTAAACTATGCAGACGGCGAAAAGAGATACATCCTTGCTCCACTTAACTTGAAGGTGGGGGATCGAGTACTTGCTAGTGATCAGGCTGATATTAAGCCTGGAAACAACCTTTCGCTTTCGTCTATCCCTGTTGGAACGTTGATTCACAACATTGAAATCGTGCCTGGTCAGGGCGGTAAGTTGAGTCGGTCCGCAGGTGGATTTGCTCAGCTCATGGCAAAAGAGGGTGAATACTGCCAAGTGAAAATGCCAAGTGGCGAAATTCGCTTGCTTCACTCCCGCTGCCGCGCTTCGATCGGTCAGCTCTCCAATACCGAACATGAAAATATCACGATCGGTAAGGCAGGGAGAAATCGATGGCTCGGTGTGAGACCCACCAATCGAGGTGTCTCAATGAACCCAATTGACCATCCTCACGGGGGTGGTGAAGGTAAATCTTCTGGTGGTGGACATCCACGTACACCGTGGGGCGTACCTACTAAAGGTTATAAAACTCGTAACAATAAGCGCACCGACGCTTTTATCGTGAAACATAGACGGTAAGGAGAGTGAATCGTGGCCCGTTCAATTAAAAAAGGCCCTTTTTGTGATGATCATCTTTTGAAAAAGGTGCAGACGTCGCGCCAGACCCAGGATCGTAAGGTAATTAAGACCTGGTCTCGCCGCTCGACGGTGTTGCCTGATTTCGTTGGTTTGACCTTCGCAGTCCATAACGGAAAGAAGTTTGTCCCTGTCTATGTCACTGAGAACATGGTCGGGCACAAGTTGGGTGAGTTTGCAGCTACCCGAACCTTCCACGGACATACCCCGTCTGAGAAGAAGGCCGGAGCAGAAGCTGCGTCGTCAGCGCCTAAGGCTGCCCCAGCTAAGTGAGGAGTGAGTCATGCAAGTGAATGCTAAATTAAGTTTTGTGCGAATTACGCCTCGCAAGATGGGGCTCTTAGCGGACGAAGTCCGAGGAAAGAGTATTAACGAAGCTCTTACCTACCTTCAGTTTTCGCCAAGAAAGCGAACTGCCCATGCCTTGTACACTTTGCTGAAGAGCGCAGTGGCTAATGCAGACCAAAAGGGCACCGTGGATGTTGACACACTTTTTGTGAAGACAATTCTCGTCGGTCAAGGAACTACCTTAAAGCGGTTCCGACCACGAGCCAAGGGTTCAGCTTTTCGTATCAATAAGAAAACCAGTCACGTGAGCGTTACGCTCGCAGAGCGGTAATGAGGAGACTATGGGTCAAAAAGTTAATCCGGTAGGATTTCGCTTAGGGATTACCCAAACTTGGGAAAGTCGTTGGTTCGCAAAGAAAGATTACAGCCGACTTCTCCATGAAGACATCAAATTGCGTCGGCATTTGAAGTCAAAGTTGGCGGGTGCAGGGATTGCGAAGATTGAGATTGAGCGCGCTGCAAATAAGGTGAAGATTAATGTTCACACAGCTCGCCCTGGTATCGTGATCGGTAAGAAGGGTGCTGGCGTTGAATCACTGAAGAACGATGTTCAAAAAATGTCTCGTAACGAGATTTTCTTGAACATCATTGAAGTGAAAAAGCCAGAAGCAAATGCAACCTTGATTGCTGAGAACGTCGCGTCTCAGCTTGAAAAGCGTGTTGCATTCAGACGTGCAATGAAAAAGTGCATGACTGCTGCTTTCAAACAGGGCATCAAGGGCATTAAGATTCGCGTTTCTGGTCGACTTGGCGGAGCTGAGATCGCACGAACTGAGTGGTACAGTGAGGACAGTGTTCCTTTGCACACTCTTCGCGCAAATATTGATTACGGTACCGCTGAAGCAAGAACTACCTACGGCGTGATCGGGGTTAAGGCTTGGGTTTACCACGGCGAAGCTCAAACCCTGAAGAAACAAGCTGCGCTGGAAGCCAAAGCAGCTGCACAAGGGGCATAAGGTTTAGAATATGTTAGCACCTAAAAGAGTCAAATGGCGTAAGGTGGCAAAGGGTAAGATGCGCGGGAAAGCAGACCGTGGCGGTACCCTTCACTTTGGTGAGTTCGGGTTGCAGGCGACTGAATGCGGTAGAATTACCTCAAAGCAGATTGAAGCGTCCCGTGTTGCGATGACCCGTTATGTTAAACGTGGTGGTAAGATCTGGATTCGCGTGTTTCCAGATAAGCCGATCACTAAGAAGGCTGCTGAAACCCGAATGGGTTCTGGTAAGGGTAACGTGGAAGAGTGGGCGGCAGTAATTAAACCCGGCCGAGTGATCTTCGAGATGGATGGTATCCCGAAGAGTGAAGCTTTCGAGGCGCTTCGTTTGGCGAATAATAAATTGCCAATTCACTGCAAGCCGATTAGCAAGGCTACCGAGGCTTTGGCAAAAGCTGAGCTGGAAGCCACCCGTAAGGCAAAGGCAGAAAAGAAGGCTGCTGCTGCTGCTAAAGCAACCAGTGCGGGCCGATAAGGAGTAGTTGTGAGTACGAAACAATTTAAAGAGCTGAAGAATTTGACAAAGGATGAGCTTGCCAGCAAAGCCCGGGAAACCGAGCGGCAGCTATTCGATGTCCGGATGAAAAAGGCGACCGGGCAGTTGACTGACACTGCTTCAATTTGGCGTCTACGGAAGAGCTTAGCTCGGATGAAGATGCTTGAAGGACAAGCCAGTTCGGCTAAGAGCTGATCCAAGGCGCGAGGGAATAGATTATGACAGTTGATAAAAATGCAGGTAAAGCCGTTCAGGCAGTTGCAGAAAAGTCGCGAAACGCGCTTCAGCGCCGCAGGGCTGTGGTGGGCACGGTGGTCAGCGACAAAATGCAGAAGACCATCGTTGTCAAGGTGGATCGCCAGGTGAGACACTCTTTGTACAAAAAGTATATCGAGCGCTCACGCCGGTACAAGGCTCACGATGAGAAAAACGATGCCAAGGTCGGAGACCGAGTCACGTTGATCGAGTCCCGTCCCTTGAGTAAGGAAAAGCGCTGGGTTTTGCAGTCGATTGTTCGACGAGCAGGACAGGCGCCAGAGGCGAACGTTTAGTTTTTGGACTTAGGAGAAGTTTATGATTCAGATGCGGACTCGATTGGACGTAGCAGATAATTCCGGGGCGAAGTCGGTCATGTGTATTAAAGTCTTGGGTGGTACCCGTAGAAGGTACGCTTCCTTAGGCGACGTGATCGTGGTCACCGTTAAAGATGCTGCTCCCAACGCTAAAGTCAAAAAGGGTGAAATCCTTAAGGCCGTAATCGTACGGACCAAAAAGGAAGTGAATCGTCAGGACGGGACCTATGTCCGTTTTGACAAAAACTCAGCTGTTTTGATTAACGCTCAAAACGAACCGATCGGGACTCGTATCTTTGGACCGGTTGCGCGTGAGTTGCGTGCAAGGGCCTTTACCAAGATCATCTCCCTGGCCCCAGAAGTGTTGTGAGGATTTATGATGAATGTTGAGAAGAAAAAGTTTTCGCTCCGTAAAGACGACATGGTGCAGGTAATTGCAGGTCGTGAAAAGGGCAAAACAGGGAAAGTTCTGAAGGTAGATGCTCGTGACGGTCGTGTGACCGTTGAAAACTTGAACCAGGCTAAGAGACACACTCGTCCAACGGCGTCTCAAGCGGGTGGTATCGTGGAGAAGGGTCTTCCTCTTCAGTACTCGAACGTGTTGATCCTCTGCCCGAAGTGTAGCCGGGGAGTTCGACATGGTTACAAGTCGGTTGCAAGCGATAAGGGCCAGTCGGCACAGAAAAAAGTCAGAGTCTGTAAGCGCTGTAGCGAAAATCTAGACGTAGCGTGATTCAGATCAGGAGGTAATTGTGGTAGCAGCTAACGATAATAACGAGACAAAAAAAGCCGAAGGCGGAGTTGATCCTGAGAAGGAAGCAGCCAAGGCGAGAACAGAAGCCAAGAAAGCGGCTGCAGATGCAGCTCGAGCTAAGGCTAAGAAGGCGAAAGAAGACGCGGCTGCTTCCAGTGTGAAGATTGCTGCTCCTGGCGAGACGAAAACATCGCCTAGCAAGTCGCCTCGGTTAAAAGATGTTTATCAGAAGAAGGTTGTGCCTGCTCTGATGAAGGAATTTCAGTACAAGAACTCGATGCAGGTTCCTCGGTTGACAAAAATCGTTGTGAACTGTGCTGTAAAGGACGCTGTCGGGAACCCAAAGGTTTTGGACGGAACTTTCGAGGAGATCCTGGCGATCACTGGTCAAAAGCCTGTGCTCACCCGTGCTAAAAAGGCGATTGCGGCCTTCAAAGTTCGCGCAGGTAATCCTGTCGGCGTGATGGTCACTCTCCGTAGAGCTCGTATGTACGAGTTTTTGGATCGATTGGTGAATGTTGCATTGCCACGTGTCCGGGATTTCAAGGGCGTGGGAAGCAAGGGTTTTGATGGAAGAGGAAACTACTCACTAGGTATTCGTGAGCAGATTATTTTCCCTGAAATCAACTACGATAAGGTGGATAAGATCCGGGGTATGACCGTGACTATTACCACCAGTGCGAAGTCTAACGAGCATGCTCGTGCGTTATTGGCAGAGCTGGGAATGCCTTTCCGCAAGTAAAAAAGGAGCGCGATCTTGTCTAAAAAGTGTAAACTCGAAAAAATTGGCAAAAAGCTGAAATTTAGCACCCGAGTCAGGAACAGGTGCCCCCTCTGTGGACGTCCGCGGGCGTACATGAGGAAGTTTAATATGTGTCGTCTTTGTTTCAGAGGACTCGCACTCAAAGGGCATTTGCCTGGTGTGACCAAGTCGAGCTGGTAGTCGGCGAGAGGATTGATAATTTATGAGTATGACTGACCCAATTGCAGATTTGTTGACCAGAATTCGTAACGCGACGAAGGAACGGCATGAAAAGTTGGAGGTTCCAGCTTCCCGCTTGAAAGCCAACGTCGTTCGAGTGTTGAAAGAAGAAGGTTATATCAAAAATTTCCGGCTGATGAGAGAAGAAGGCCGGCCCGTGATCAAGGTG
This sequence comes from Bacteriovoracaceae bacterium, assembly GCA_947463705.1. Classification (GTDB taxonomy): domain Bacteria; phylum Bdellovibrionota; class UBA1018; order UBA1018; family UBA1018; genus CAINWE01. Next base: position 22,395 of record CANHSO010000011.1, on the reverse strand, counting down.
TACCTCAAGTACACTGATGAGGGGAGTAGCGTGATTCAAGGCATCCGCCGCATTAGCCGACCAGGCCTGAGAAGGTACAGTGGTTATGAGGAAATGCCCCGTCCATTGGGCGGCGCTGGTGTAGCTATCGTTTCTACGTCGAAGGGTGTGACTACTGGTCATAAGGCCCGCGCTCAGAAAATCGGTGGCGAAATTCTCTGTGAGGTTTGGTGATCTATGTCTCGAGTAGGAAAAGTACCAGTTAAGATTTTGTCTGGCGTTAAGGTTGACATCAAGGAAGATTTACTGAAGGTCGAGGGCCCCAAAGGCAAGCTTTCACATCGTCTTCCTAGAGGAGTTGTTGTTAAGGTGCAGGACGGCTCCATTGTTGTAAGTAGCGATCTAGCTGCTGCAGGTAATGCAGCTGCTCTCCACGGGTTGACCCGTACCCTGATCCACAACATGGTTCATGGTGCCCACACAGGTTTCAGCAAAGAGCTGGACATTGTCGGCGTAGGATACCGTGCTGCTATTAAGGGCTCTGTTTTGTCACTTACTTTGGGTTATTCTCATCCTATTGATTATGAACTCCCTGCTGGCATTACCGGTAAAGTGGAAGGCAACACTCACGTTGTCGTGAGTGGTGCGGACAAAATGCTTGTAGGCATGGTGGCCGCAAAGATTCGGTCGTTCAAAGAACCTGAGCCTTATCAAGGCAAAGGGGTCAAGTACACCGACGAACATATTATTCGTAAGCAGGGTAAAGCTGCTGGCGCTAAGTAAGCGAGGGTTTATAAAATGGCTACTAAAATACGTCAGAGGACGAGTCAAAAGCAAGTGGTGCGGTTCAAGCGTAAACTGCGAATTCGCTCCCGGATGGAAGGAACTATCGAAAGACCAAGACTTTCGGTGTTCCGTTCGAATAGAAATATTTCCGTTCAGTTGGTGGATGACGTCCAGGGTCACACGCTTGTGTCCGTGTCTAGCTTAGAAGAGGAACTGAAGGGCAAAGTTCGCGGAAATATCGAGGGTGCGAAGAGCCTAGGTAATCTGGTTGCAAAGCGAGCTTTGGCTAAGAATATTGAGCACGTCGTTTTTGACCGAAGCGGATACCTGTATCACGGGCAGATCAAGGCGTTAGCCGAGGCAGCTCGCGAAGGTGGATTAAAGTTCTAGTCGGATTAAGTCCGGACAAGGAGAAAATATGGCAGTCGGTCAACAAGGTTTGCGGCAGCAGGAAGATTCTGAATTCGAAGATAAGGTTATTCACATCAATCGATGTGCAAAAGTTGTGAAGGGTGGACGTAGGTTCAGCTTTGCAGCCATTGTAGTCGTTGGTGATAAGAAGGGTCAAGTGGGCGTTGGGCTAGGTAAGGCTGGCGAAGTGCCTGAGGCGATCAAAAAGGCCGGAAAACAGGCCAAGAAGAACCTCATGAAGATTCCTCTCGAGGGCAACACTATTCCTCATGAAGTGACTGGACATTTTGGTGCGAGTCAAGTGTTGATGAAGCCAGCTCCAGAAGGAACTGGGATCATCGCAAGCTCGTCAGTCCGTGCAATTTTAGAAGTGGCTGGTGTGCAGAACATTTTGACTAAGTCGATCCGCCGAGACAATCCGCATAACGTGGTTCGAGCAACCCTCGAAGGTCTCCGAGGCTTACGAAGCTTTGGGGCTATTGCTAAGGCCCGTGGAAAGACTGTCGGAGAAATCCTGTAAGGCTCCGTGCTGATCGGAACTTGATTTAAAGGAGTATTAAAGTATGGCTGCCACAGCAAAAAAGAGTACGATTACCGTTCGTTTGAAAAAGGGAACCATTGCGTGCAATCCTGACCATCGTGCAACGATTAACGGTCTCGGGTTGAAACAGCGCGAACAGGTTAAGACCCTCGAGAATACCCCCTCGGTGCGTGGTATGATTAAAAAGGTCTTGCACTTGGTGGAAATCGTAAGCGAGACTCGGTAAAAAGTAGAGGAATTTGGGTTTTTTTAGCCCTTTCTATCTGGAGACGGTGAAGTTATGTTGAAGTTGAATACGATTAAGGCTCACTTAGGAGCAACCCATAAGAGAAAGCGACTCGGCCGCGGTGCTGGGTCCGGACATGGTCAGACAGCTGGTAAAGGGGATAAGGGTCAATTGGCTCGCTCCGGCGGCAGCGTTAGACCAGGTTTTGAAGGGGGCCAGATGCCTCTTTATCGACGGGTTCCTAAGAGGGGCTTTAAGAATCCAGGGCGTCGCGCAATTGCAGTTTTGAATTTGAGTGACTTAGAGCGTTTGGATTCTGCTAGTTTCAAAGAGATTTCTTTGGAGTCGCTGGGTGAAGCCCGCGAAATCAAAGGGCGTTTTGATCGATTGGCTATTTTGGGTAACGGTGAACTAACAAAAGCCTATCATGTAAAGGCTCATAAGATTAGTGCAGCTGCCCAAGAGAAGATCGTCAAAGCAGGCGGTCAGGTCGAGTTGCTCCCGATTCCAGGGAAGGCTTCACCGAAGAATGCCAAAGCTGCCGGTCTTAAGTCATAGTTGATTCCGATCTCGAGAGAGGTCTGAATCATCGCAATACAGCTATAGAGGGTGCATATGTCGGGTGCTGATGGGTTGGTAAAGATTCCGGAATTAAGAAAACGAATTCTGTTCTCGCTAATCATGCTCGCGGTTTACCGGATTGGGATTCATGTCCCTACTCCGGGCGTTGACTCCGCAGCGCTTCAGCAGGTTTTCCTGAGTTTAAAAAACACCTCTCTTGGCTACTGGAATCTTTTCACGGGTGGGGCCCTTGAGCGCTTTAGTATTTTCGCACTAGGCGTTATGCCTTACATCAGTAGTTCGATCATTTTCCAACTTTTGACGGTCGTGTGGCCTTATCTTCACGATCTTCAAAAGGAGGGAGATCAGGGTCGGAAAAAGATCACTCAGTATACCCGCTACGGAACTGTACTACTCTGTCTGGTTCAGGCTTACGGGATCGCAACGGGTCTTGAGAGTTACAAAAATCCGGCGGTAGTGCTTCACGGAGGAATGGCATTTCGGTTAATGACTACCGTGACCCTGACAGCTGGTACCGTATTCTTGATGTGGGTAGGTGAGCAGATCTCTGAGCGGGGCATTGGTAACGGGATTTCACTTTTGATCTATGCCGGAATCGCAGCTCGCGTACCGCAGGGAATTGGTTCCACCCTGAGCATGTATCGGTCGGGCGAGTTGGGTCTTTTGAAGATTCTCCTAGTCGGATTAGTGATCGTGGCAACCTTTTTCTCGATTATTTTCGTCGAACGGGGAGCACGAAGGATTCCTATTCAGTATGCAAAGAGAGTTGTTGGAAGAAAAATCTATGGTGGGCAAAACACCAATCTTCCGCTGAAAGTGAACACAGCGGGCGTGATTCCGCCTATTTTCGCATCTTCATTAATTATGTTTCCGGCAACGATCGGTGCAGTGTTGCAATCCAAGGCTCTTGAAAAGCTGACGTCGCTCCTCCGTCCATCCGAAATGCTTTATAATGTTCTTTTCGTTGGTTTGATCTTCTTTTTCTCTTTTTTCTACACCGCCGTAACATTTAAAACAGACGACGTTGCAGACAACCTGAAGAAATACGGTGGTTTCATTCCTGGTATTCGTCCAGGGCAGCCTACAGCTCAATACATTGACTATGTCCTTTCCCGTCTCACGTTGGGTGGTGCTGTGTATATCTCCCTGATCTGCGTGTTGCCGTCATTGTTTACTGAGCTCTTTAAGGTGCCGTTTTATTTCGGCGGCACCAGCGTTTTGATTTTGGTAGGCGTAGCTCTTGACACCGTCGCTCAGGTCGAGACCTTTCTCTTGAGTCGCAATTACGAAGGCTTTATGAAGCACACTCGGGTGAAGGGTCGGGCGGCCTACTCATGATTCTGGTATTGTTGGGTCCCCCAGGCTCGGGAAAAGGAACTCAAGCGAAGAAATTAAGCGCATTACGCGGCTGGCCTCAGCTTTCAACTGGCGATATGTTTCGGTCTGCAATTTCTAAGGGTACTGAGGTAGGGCTGAAAGCTAAGTTTTTCATAGATCAAGGCGCTCTGGTTCCGGATGAGGTTGTAATTAAGTTAATTGAGGAACGGATTCAGGAGGCAGATTGCAGTAGAGGGTTCATTCTCGATGGATTTCCTCGAAATGTTCTTCAGGCGGAGTCCCTGGACGCGATGCTATCGAGGCTTGGACGCCGTTTAGATTGCGCTGTTCTTTTTGAGATTTCTGACCAAGCTCTGGTCGAACGCCTTTCGGGGCGTCGTACCTGCGAGAAGTGCAACTCAATGTATCATGTGGCCCATTCTAAGCCTCATCAGGACGGAATCTGTGATCAGTGCCAGGGGAAGCTCATTCAGCGGACCGATGATTATCCAGAGGTCATCGAAAAGCGTCTAGTAGTGTATCATCACCAAACTGAGCCCTTGGTCGGTTTCTATCGTCAGCAAAATAAATTAGCCAGCCTCGATGCCAGGTTGAGTCCAGCGGCAGTAGCTGCGGCCCTGGGTGAGAACCTGAGTTGAGAGTAGAGTTTTAAATGGTTTCAATTAAATCCGAACGTGAAATTAATTCCATGCGTAAAGCTGGTGCCGCTGTGGGGCAGATTCTTGATGAAATGTGCCAAATGGTTAAGCCTGGTATTACGACCTGGGACTTAGATCGGTATGCTGAGAGCCGTTGTAAGGATCTCAAAGTGGTCCCGGCCTTCAAGGGATATCATGGATTTCCAGCTTGCGTTTGCATTTCGGTCAACGATGAGGTAGTTCACGGGATCCCGAGTCGAAAGAAAGTTCTCAACGAGGGAGATATCGTTGGACTGGACTTCGGCGTGAGCATTGATGGCTGGTATGGTGATTCGGCGCGGACAGTTCCTGTTGGAAAAGTCTCCGATGAAGCTCAAAAGCTGATTCAGGTCACACGGGAGAGTCTTTATCGAGGGATCGAACAGTGCCGGGAAGGCAATCGAGTCTTCGATATTGGGTACGCTGTGCAGAATTTTGTTGAACAGCACGGGTATGGCGTGGTAAGGGAGTTCGTTGGTCATGGTATCGGAAAGGCTCTACACGAAGATCCGCAGGTTCCAAACTACGGATCTAAGGGAAAAGGCCTTGCGCTGAAGGTAGGAATGGTTTTAGCGATTGAACCAATGATCAACGTCGGTGGTCCAGCTGTGAAGGTTCTCTCAGATGGTTGGACTGCAGTGACGGTGGATCGATCGCTTTCTGCTCATTTTGAACATACGGTGGCGATTACTCAGACGGGGCCCGAAATTTTAACTGTATTTTGAGGATGGGTAAGCTGTCCACAAAAGGGTGACAAAGAGCTCGAGACACCCAAATGAAAGGTGAGCAAAAAGGTAGTTCGACACTATGGCGAAAGACGATGCGATCCAGGTAGAAGGTACGGTCCTTGAGCCTCTTCCAAATGCGATGTTTAGGGTTGAGCTGCCGAATGGGCACAAGATTCTAGCTCACATCTCGGGGAAAATGAGGATGAATTACATCAAGATTCTTCCAGGAGACAAAGTCACGGTTGAAATGTCTCCTTATGATCTCACTCGGGGTCGTATTACGTACCGTGTAAAATAGGTTAGAGGTAGGTGGAGATTTTATGAAAGTCCGTGCGTCTGTAAAAAAAGTTTGTGACAAGTGTAAGGTGATCCGTCGAAAGGGCGTGGTTCGCGTGATTTGTGAGAATCCGCGCCACAAGCAAAGACAGGGTTAAATTTAGTTAGTGTATTGAAAGGAAGGTAGCAACGTGGCTCGTATCGCGGGAGTTGATCTCCCACGCAATAAGCGGATGGAAGTGGCTTTGACCTACATTTTTGGTATTGGCAAGCCGGCAGCGCGAAAAATCTTGGCGGAAGCCAATATTGACTTGAGCAAGAAGTCGGATGTGCTGACGGAAGCTGAAGTGGCAAAAGTACGTGAAATTATCGACCGAACACGACAAGTGGAAGGCGATCTTCGACGAGAAATCAGTCTTAATATCAAGCGACTGGTTGACCTCGGTTGCTATCGTGGAGTGAGACACAGAAGAGGCCTGCCAGTTCATGGCCAGCGCACTCATTCTAATGCCCGCACTCGTAAGGGCCCTGCAGTTGCTATTGCAGGTAAGAAGTCTGTTAAGGCGATGAAGTAGTAGGTGAATATGACGGATCAAAAAGCTGAAAAAGTTGAAGCAAAGAAAGACGCTGCCGCTCCAGCTGCTGCTGAGGGCGTAGTCAAGAAAGTGAAAAAGGGAAAGAAAAACATTTCCAACGGGAACGTTTATATCTTGTCCTCTTTCAATAATACCATCGTGACGATTACCGATGCGATGGGTAACGCAATTTGCTGGTCTAGTGCCGGCGGTAAAGGCTTTCGGGGATCCCGAAAGAATACCCCATTTGCTGCTCAGGTTGCTGCAGAAGACGCAGGCCGTAAGGCAGTTGAAAATGGAATGCGAAATGTTCAAGTGTTTGTGAGCGGGCCAGGCGCCGGACGCGAGTCTGCCTTGCGTGCATTGGCATCCGTAGGTTTGCGGGTAAATTTCATCGAAGATGTCACCCCAATTCCTCATAACGGCTGCCGCCCACCGAAGCGAAGGAGAGTGTAGTTTTATGGCTCGTTGTATTGGTTCAGTTTGCCGGCTTTGCCGTCGTGAAAATCAGAAGCTTTTTCTGAAGGGTGATCGTTGTAACACTGACAAGTGTGCGTTTGAGCGTCGTGGCTATCCGCCGGGACAGCATGGACAAGGTCGTATCAAGTTCTCAGAGTATGGTTTGCAGCTTCGTGAGAAGCAGAAGATCAAGAGAATTTACGGTCTTCTCGAAGGTCAGTTCAGAAATCTTTTTGAGAAGGCTGAGCGCATGAAGGGTGTGACCGGTTCGAACTTGCTCTCGATGCTCGAGAGACGGCTTGATAACGTCGCTTACCGTTCAGGATTCGCTAACTCTCGTAACGAAGCTCGTCACTTGGTTCGCCACGGTCATTTCTCTGTAAATGGTCGCCGTGTCGACGTTCCCTCTTTCCTCGTAGGAAAGGGTGACATTGTTGAAGTTCGTGAAAAGAGCAAAAGCGTAGCTCGAATTGGCGGTGCATTAGAAGCTGCAAAGCGTCGCGAGATCCCACAGTGGTTGGAATTAGACTCTACCGCTATGAAGTCTCGTGTTCGTGATTTGCCGGCGAGAGATGATGTTACTATGCCGATGCAGGAACGTCTGGTAGTTGAGTTGTATTCCAAGTAAGAACTTGAACACTCCCCGCATGGTTGCATCGCCTCTGGATGCAACGAGGGGATGACAGGAGAATCAAATGTTAGAAAAAAATTGGCGAGATCTCATTAAACCAAAGGGCCTCGATGTTGACAAAGAAACACTGAGTGCTTCTTACGGTAAATTCATTGCAAAGCCACTCGAAAGAGGCTTCGGATTGACTTTGGGCAATTCTTTGCGAAGAGTTTTGTTGTCTTCCTTGCAAGGTGCAGCGGTTACCGCTGTAAAGATCGAAGGCGTTGTTCATGAGTTCACATCGATTCCTGATGTGAAGGAAGACGTTGCCGAGATTATCTTGAACTTGAAAGAAGTGAGATTTCGTTTGCACGGTACCGAGGACGCTACTGTCGTGATTGACAAGAGCGGAGCAGGTCAAGTTCTAGCATCTGATATCGTTGTTTCGGATCAGGTTGAAGTTTTGAATGGTGATCAGTTGGTTGCTACTGTCGGCAATGGTGGGAGTCTTCGCGCTGAGGTTCAAATTTCTCGGGGCCGTGGCTACCGCGCTGCTGAAGGCAATAAGTCTGAAGATATGCCTTTAGGGTGGATTCCTGTGGATAGCTTCTTCTCTCCAATTCGCCGAGTGAACTATACGGTCACTCAGAGCCGCGTTGGACAGCGAACGGACTTTGACAAGCTCACACTTGAAGTGTGGACCGATGGTTCTGTCAATCCTGAAGATGCTGTATCCCTAGGTTCGAAGATTCTGAAGGATCAGCTTTCTGTGTTCCTCAATTTTGAGGAAGAGCCAGAGCCGGTTGCTCAGGCTAGCGAAGAAGGCAGCTCTCAGTTCAATCCGAACCTGTATCGCTCTGTCGAAGAGCTTGAACTTTCTGTCCGGTCGGCAAATTGCCTTCAGAACGCAAATATCAAGTACATCTATGAGTTGGTGCAGAAGTCTGAGTCTGAAATGTTGAAGACTAAGAATTTCGGCAGAAAGTCTTTGAATGAAATCAAGGATATTCTGGGCGAGATGGGTCTCAGCTTGGGTATGAAGTTGGATGGTTTTGTCCCACCAAGTCAACCGTCTAAGGTTGCTGAAACTGAGTCTGACGATAGTTCAGATCTCAGCGAAGGCGTCGAAGGCGATTTTGATGAAGTGAGTGATGAGGTCGATGAGTAAATCGTAAGGCTTTGGCCCCAAGTTTTGTTGGGCTCAGGTTGTATTAGGAGTTGTTATGAGACACAACGTAGATGGTCGTAAGTTTGGGAGAAATACTTCTCACCGCGCAGCGATGTTTAGAAACATGGCTAACTCGGTGATCGATAAGGAACAGGTGGTTACCACCGTTCAGAAGGCAAAAGAAGTCAGGCGAGTGGTGGATCGTTTGATCACCTTAGGGAAGTCCGGCTCTCCGGCCTCCCGTCGGTTGGCCTTCGATCGTACTCGAGATAATGGCGTAGTTTTAAAGCTTTTCTCGACGTTAGCAGACCGCTATAAGAACCGCGCTGGTGGTTATACTCGCGTGTTGAAAATGTCGGATCGCCGTTGGGGCGATGCAGCTGAAATGGCTGTGATCGAACTAGTTGATCATCCTGTGATCGACCGCAAGCGTAAAGTCAAGGTAGCCGGTTCAGAAGATGTAAGTGCAGAAGGAGCCGATAAAAAGGAAGTCGCTGCTCAGGATCCTTTCAATCGGTTTCGTCGTCTCTTCAATCCTAAGTCCAAGGTGAAGGGTGCGGGGCACGTTGCAGGCGCAAAGACGAAGAATGCAGCGGGACGAAAATCTCCTGCCGCAGGCGGAAGCAACAAGTCCGGCGGAAGCAGCAGTTAGTCTGTTTCTCAAATAGTATTAGCAAGGGGTTCGGGAGGTTTACCTCTCGAGCCCTTTGCCTTTTTGGGGCCTCGATTAGTTATTGAGGAGCCCGAGATGCTCAAAATCTGCAATTGCCTGAACTGCCAGGAGATTTGTAGCTAGATAATCTCCCGGTAAATACACGTACCCGGCATCGCCCCATTTGGTGCCCCATTGGTTTTTCACAATAAAGTAGCCTGTCAGTGGATGGTCACCGGTTGTACTTTCTTTTGTGGGGTTTACGGGAGCATTGGGGAGTTTAGCGAGTAGGTCTGCCCGAGAAACGTATCCTACTAGGGCGACGGCGTGATAGCCTATGATTTGGTCAGCGTTGTTTGGGTCGGGGTTTGCTTCTTGAACGTCTGCAAAGCCATTTTTAATGGCTAGAAATCGATTGGTCACAGCCAGACTTGCAATGAGGGGCTGACCAGCGCTGAGATAGGCTGAAAGGATCTGAAGTGAGCCTTTCGGATCTGATAAATTCCAGAGTTCGACGTAGTCTTTTACTCGTACGCCTCGACTTGCGGAACGCACTGCAGTAGCGTAGCCACATCGAAACTGGACATCGAACAGTGAGCAGACGAGTTCACCTTGGTGGATTGTATTTGAGCAGACACCGGAGTAGCCATCACACACATGACTGATGATTTGTTTAGAGGGGTCGTCTCTCGAGATCTCTGTTTTGGTTTGGAGAGACCCATTGTATTCCCAGTCTGATTCGAGTGGAAACAGGTAGGAATAGAGTTTTGCATAGTTGAGTATGTCACTCGTGACGTAGCCATCCGTCTGGCTGTTGGCAACTGTAGGCAGAGCTGGAATGTAGTCGCTCGACCACAGCATTTTACTTTGATTGTAGAGGGATTGTTCGGAGATGTTGATCCAAACGTGATCGCGTGCCGCAACAGCAGACTCAAGAACCGAGGCGGTTGCAAAGGCAGTGCAGGAGCCTCGTTTTCCCTGATCTTTGACACAGGTTAAGTAGGGTTTTAGGGGCCAGTTAAGTTGGCTCAGGATACCTGAAGGAGATGGTGAGGATGCCCCTTGTTTTCCGAGGTCGAGGCCGTGCTTAGATCCGATCTCTTGTGAGCAGGATTGAGGTTGGGGTGGGCCGCTCCTATCTGATAGAAGCGATGGAGGGTGCGGAGCGAGCTGGGCTAGCTGCAGATTCATCAAGCTTTCATTGAACGGCGAGGACCGCATCTGGAGGTTGCGAGCTAAGGTTTTTGCCGCAAACTCAGCTCCCAAGAGCCGGACAGGGAGGATGGCTCCCGAGGGGAGATGTACGTTAGTATCAATTTCATTGGCTGATATCAATGGAAGTAGGCTGTATGTCTCTGGTAGGCGCGCTACAATCTCGTCTCGCAAGCTGGATAAACTAGGAGGTATTTCTCCATTTTCTGATAGTGGCATTTGACCAGTGGGAGTTGAAATGGGAATCAGGCGTCCCGCTTTGATCTCGTTTTGGAATTCACCTGCTGTAATGACTCGTGCATTCGCGGGTGGTTGTGGTAGCTGAGGTTTCTTTTTTGCGGCTGCACTTCCAGTTTGCACAAGTAGTGGGCTGATGATGAAGATTGTCATGAACATGAATTTTTTTTGCATTCGGCCCTCAGTTTGAAGTTGGTCTTTTTTATTATCTGTAATGCGAGCTCAGTTTGACAATGTTAATTTAGTTTAAATCTAGGAAATTTAAATCAGTTAGTTCGTTAATGTGTTGGGATTTTGACATGTTCGTGACCCCCATTTGTTTTCGACACCTACAAAAGGTGTAAAAAATAGAAACGCAAAGCACTTGCTTGGGGGCGAGAAGATGCTTCAGTTGAACTTGAAAATAGTAAATAATTCAAGAATATAGAGAACATGTGATGCCGATATCAGCAGTTGCTATAAAAAAATGGTTTACACGCAGTCACTGTTTATCAGTTGAAGCGAAATATGTCCCAAGACGACGGATCTATTACGCGAGATCAAATGCGTGAACTCCTTTCAGGGATTTTCAAACTTAAGCCCGAAAACAAGCAACTCAGGCTCAAGTTCGCTGATCTGTCTGTGACCAATGACATCATGACTGAAGCAATTGAGATTTCAAAAAAAATTGAACTTTTGAAGCAGGTCAGATCTGTGCTGGATACCTGCGATCGGGAAATGATTGGGTTTATTAGGAAGCAAGAGCCTACTCTAGCGGTTGACATTCAAAGACTGATGATGGCATCCGTAGATAAAAGGTTCGAATCAAATGGGGTCAAATCCAAGGTCGAATCTAGTGAACTTGGGGCGGAGAATCAACTACGGTTTATGAAGCGCTCACTTTTTTGCTCTTGGTTGAGTAAACGTTGCTTCAGATGTAGAAGTAAGACCTGATGAAGATCTGGTTGTTACTGTAATTGTGTATGTCCAAGTAGTCCAAAAATGGATTGTTTCTAATTCATAATATATAAAACCTTTTGTTCCTGATAAATCTTGTGAAATTATTCTTTTTTCTTTCCGTGGTCCGGTCATCGGTCCTGTAATAGTCACAATTGCATCTCCAGATGCGTGAGGCGAAGTCCAATCAACCCTTAAATAATCTAAGTAAGCATTCCTAAATGGAGTTAGAGTGATAGTAGGTTCTAAGGTCACTTTGCGGATGCGCTTATTGTGTGTGTCGGTAAAGTACACGTTTTCACTGTCGTCTACTGCTACTCCGTTCGGATAATCCATACTTGCGAGCGTGGCAGGCCCCTTGTCGCCACTGAAACCAACATACCCGTTCCCCGCTATCGTATCGATGGTCCCTGTATCCGCGGCCATCCGCCGGATGAGAGCAGAGCTCCAGGAGGTAATGTACACGTTGCCGCTTCTGTCCACCGCCAAAGCATTAGGATCGTTCAGCCTCGCCAGCGTGGTGATGACCCCATTCGTTGCCACTTTGCGGATGCGGTCATTGTTGGTGTCGGCAATGTACACATTGCCGCGAGTATCAACCGCCACACCCATAGGAACTGACAGACTCGCCAGGTTCGCAGGCTCCCCGTCGCCGCGGAAGCGGTCCGCCCCATCCCCTGCCAGCGTGGTGATGATCCCCCTCGCATTCACTTTGCGGATGCGGTTATTGCTGGTGTCCGCAATGTACACATTGCCGCGAGTATCAACCGCCACTCCCGATGGATGCATCATTCTTGCGGCGATGGCAAACCCTCCGTCGCCACTGAAGCCAGGATCCCCATTCCCCGCTATCGTATCGATGGTCCCATTTGCGGCCACCCGCCGGATGCGGTGACTTCCCGAGTCGGCAAAGTATACGTTGCCCCGAGCATCAACCGCCACTCCCGATGGATGCATCATTCTTGCGGCGATGGCAAACCCTCCGTCGCCGCTGTGGCCAAAAACCCCATTCCCCGCTATCGTATCGATGGTCCCATCTGTGGCCACCCGCCGGATGCGGAGATTTCCCGAGTCGGCAAAGTATACGTTGCCCCGAGCATCAACCGCCACTCCATGTGGCTCCATCATGCTTGCGCTGGTGGCGGGCCCCCTGTCGCCCAAAAAGCCCAACTTCCCATTCCCTGCCAGCGTGGTGATGACACCAGGTGTGCTTGGACTCGGTCCCCCAAGGTCAGCTGCCTGGACGGGGGAGAAACCTAGAATTGTTGCTGAAGTCAGAACCCTAACCCACTCTTTAAAATGCAGCATGTAAAGCCTACCTTTCCTCTTTAGCTTCCTAGGATCTAAATTTAGAATCTTTACCTGTAGTTTAAATTAATTTTTAATTATACACAATGTGTCATTTTTTCAAATTTTTAATTCAATTTTATTAATTAATTAAATTTTAGTTTTATAAATATAATGAATAAAATAGTTTACATCGGACACATAACGATTCAAATGGGGTCCAACCCAGACACCTAAATAGTGCAACAAAAATTGAAATAGACATGTAAAATCAGACTTGAGGTTATGCAGGTATGCGGGCTTTTAGGGTGCTGGCCAAGTTCGTTGGTTTTGTTGGAATTTTATTTTTTAAGGTTTCAATTTTCGTCTATGCCCAGGAGCAAGTGCCTGTTTCTTCGGGTGTTGATTTTCTCCCTAAGGGTGATCCAAGAACTCAGATTTATGGTGATCCGAATTTCAAAGAGGGTGGTCAGAGTATGTTTCATGGTAAGGCTAACCAGAATCTTACTCTTCAAATTGATTACGTAGAGAATAAACTGGCTTTTTTGATGAGTCCTGTGGATTTTCAGGCGGCCAATCGGAGTAGTATTCTCAGGGAAAAATTTAAGCTGATGAATGGGTTTTGCGGACCTATAATCCCGCCGGGTCCTGTTGATGCCGCTACAGAAGATCAATTAGACAAATGCATACAACAGTACGCTGATTTAATGGAATTTTGGAAAATGAAGGCACTCTCTAGTATTGGGAAAAATAATGACGCTCGAGTAAAACTCCGCTGTTCAAGCATTACTCCTAACGGGGCTTGCATGAGTGCAGTTGATGAGTTTGTCTTTGGAGCTCCGTCAGGGTCGGATGAAAGTAGGAAGAGAGAGCAAAGTCCAGCCTTTGCGACCGCTGCCCAGCTTGCGGCCTTTGCCGGTGCAAAGGGAATTTATCGACTGAGCGATAATGCGAATCAGGACTGGGAAAGGCAGATGTTTGATGTCTTGGCTCCCACCCCGGCCGAATTTAGGAATTACTACAGCGTAGTGATGGACGGATCTCTGATTGAGACCTCTAGAGGACGGACAAGGTCAGGAACTCGTTCCGGGGTTCAATATGACGCTGATCGTCTTCATGCAGCGCAAGAGCTTTGGAATAAGCTTAGGTCGCGGCTTGCTCAGCGCTTTAAGGGACAGGCGGCTCCCCCGATGAACAGCGCTGTGATTCGCAAAGAATTCATCAGGGAGTTTGGGGCGCAAGTGGCGCCGAATCAGAGGTCTATTAGCCGTTGGATCTACGATCAAGCGAGAGGAGAAAATGTTGACTATACAAATTCAGTTTATAGTCAGGCTAAGTCGAGATTAGTTTCCGGAAATTTGGGTGGCAATCATTCAGTTAGGCCTGGGAAAGTTGGAGTAAATAGCCCTCAGAATGATCCAAAAGACCTAAATTGGGTGTCCACTCGTGCGGGTCCTGCCGATCCTAGCTCTGGTTACCTCGGTAATGAGAAAGTCATTGTCCCAGTGCCTGGTACAGGGTCACAGCGGCTGGGAGAAAGTTCAGTGACATTTAGCCCTTCTGGCGGTTTAAAAACCGATGAGCTTCAAAAACTGCAGCAGGATCTGGATTAGATATTCTGCTGGATCCTGCTAGATTTGAAGGAGTTTAGAGAAGAAATCAACGACCTGCGGATCAGACCAGGTTTGAGGACCTACCCATTTTGTAACAATTTTTTGATCTGGATTGATGAGGTATGTTTCCGGAAACTGAAATGAGCCGTAGGCGTCAGAGGTTTTAGCGGATGGGTCAATTAGAGAAAAAATTCCCTTAGGAATTTTTGAATTGGGCAATAGTTTTTCGATCGCTTCCCAGTTCGGATCAAGACTGATTGCAATAAATTGAATTGGCTTTTCGTTAAAACGAGAGGCAAATTCAATCCACTCGGAAATTTCGGATTGGCAAGGTGGACACCAAGCGGCCCAGAAGTGAAGAACGACCCATTTTCCTTTGAAATTTTTCAGTGAGTAAGGATTTCCGGAGTGATCGTTGAGTGAAAAAGCTGGAGCGGTGCGTAAAGTTTGCTTCGTTGAGTTGGTCTGAGCCTTGGAAGGGGGCGTGCTTACAGTGTCGGTTGCTTTCAGGTCCTTGCTCACGCTCTCTAGTCTTGGTTTCTGTTCCCGTGTACAGGCCGAAAGGAGCAATACGGCGAGAGTTGTGCTTTGTAAAAATAAGGCGCCGTGCGCCCTAAGCGTTGAAATCATTTTGGTTTACCTTGACTGGGAGCTTCATAAAATATTTTTCTTTTAACGGGTTTTATCTATCCCCGGCGGAGAAGAGGTTGCAAGCTGTTTCGAATAGTACTTATAATAAAATGATGAGCCATGCACTCGTGCTCAACGCTTCGTTTGAGCCACTTCATATTGTTACTTGGCAGCGGGCACTTCAACTCCTTTTTCAAGGTAAGGTTGAGGTTGTCGAGGAGTCTGATAAGGAAGTACGGACAGTTCGATTCACAATGAAGGTTCCTGCAGTGCTCCGACTCCTTCATTATGTCCCGCTGACCCGCAAAAAGGAGATCGTCCGGTTCTCCAGATTGAATATTTTCTTGCGCGATCAGTGCACCTGTCAGTACTGCGGCAAGTCATTTGGGAGGAATCAGCTGACATTGGATCACGTGATTCCCATTGTGCAGGGTGGGAAAAAAAGCTGGGAAAATATTGTGACCGCTTGTAAGCCTTGTAACCAGAGAAAGGGTGGGCATACGCCAGTTCAAGCAGGGCTTCATCTGATACGTAAGCCTAAGCAGCCAGTGTGGCTACCCACGGCAAGCTTGCAGTTAGGAATTACAAAAACCCCAGAACGTTGGAAAATTTACCTCAAATTAGAAAAACGGCGGCCTGGCAGTTCGATAGATGATCTGGATGACTCGACGGGTTGAACCAAACGCTATGCTGATAGGATAGGATCTTTGATTTGACTGCGAGAAAAAATCAAAAAATTGCAAAATTAGTAGAGAAATATGGGGATCTTATTTTTGATCTTTGTGAGTCCATGCTAGGCAATTCTGCGCTCGCACAACTTGCATTTCGTTCCATAATTAAGAAAATTCGACTTGAATTGAACCGGAGTGGTTATGAAGTCTACGAGAGGAGTTGGGTTCTTAAGCTCGCTAGTCAGCAGCTTCTTGCCTTAGTGCGACGTCGAGGCGAGGTGGTGGAGCCTAAGCGTCAATTTGAGATCGACTCTCATGCGGAGAATCAGAATCAAACCCAGAAGATGGAGTTTTATTTTCGACGTTTGAGGCCTGAACTACAGCTTCTACTCCTTCTTAAAGAAAAACATCGGTTACCCACGGATGAAATTTCAGCGGCATTAGGAACTCCAATAGATACTCTGAAGCTTCAAAGAGGTCAGGCGTTGAAAGCGCTTGAGGAGTGGATGTGGACGAAAATTTAAATTGCTTCCAGTGGCGTCGTTACCTTTCTGATCTCTTGGATGTAGCCAGTCTCGGTGAGCCTTCAGCGGAGCTTCATCGGCCTAGTTTTGAGCATCTTAAGAAGTGTGCTTCGTGTAATGCCAGCTTTGAGCGTTACCAACAGGTAGTGTTCCTCATTCACAGTCAGCCCAAGACTAAAGTTCCGGAAGGTTTGAGGAAGGCCCCTTTATCTGCAACGCTGCCCCAGGTTACAGCCTCTCAGTTTTCACTCTCTCAATGGGAAAAGCTTCCCTGGTACCTGCGGACTAGTCTGGAAACAGTGGCCGTTATTGCTCTCGTTTTGAGTGGGATTTCCTCTGCGCCTAACCTAAGAAACTGGTATGAGCGCGCATTTGTAAATAAGCTGGGTGAGAGTAGGGGCAGTTTCTATTCCGTTGAGGGCTCGAAGGAATTTGCGCAAAGCAATATCCCTTCTCTGGGTGATGCACCTCAGGCGCCTTCTATGACCCCATCTACGACCCCATCGGGTGTTGCATTGGCAGGGGTGACTGACGAGGACGAAATCGCAGGGGAAAACGAGGCTTCTGAGGATTATAGCAGTGTTGGAGGAAAGTCTCAGCTTTGGCGCTTCACTCTAAAGACTGTAAGTCCTGACGAACTGCGTCAACAGATTATTCATACCCTTTTAAGCTTGAGAGTTTCGGATAAAACACCGGGACTTTCGGGAATGCAGGTGCCTGGCGGAATTGAATTTAAGATGATCCTGCAAGAATCCCAAGTACCAGACATTAAGTCTGCCCTGCAAAAGCTTGCGCCTATTCTTCCCGAGAAATCCAAGTCTGTTCCTGGTTCAGAGAATTTTACTTGGTATCGCGTCAAGTCAAGAAAGAAGATCCCAGAGGGAAAAGCGCAAGTTATTATCTGGTTATCTCAACCTAATTAGTCGCTACTCAGATGATCTGTATAAAAACTGATCAAAAGAATTAAAAATTTGAAGGATACTGCCGATACGCTTCAAGAGAGCTCAGAAGGATGCATGATTTTCAGAGTCTCTCATTTTAACCTTTACTGGAGCTTGGGCATGATTAATTGGGATGAACTGAAACACATTCACGTAATTCGTAAACTAGGCGAGATCCTGGCTCAGTGGTTTACTACTGATATATTTTTTATTGATGAGCGCGGCCAGATTAAGAACTTTGATCCAAGCCGGTTAGATCACGAATTAAGAAATCCCCTCTCTTCGGCACTTTTAGCTAAAGAGCGAGGTCGGCTCATTTTTATGAAAACATTGGCCGATGCAAGTGAGAAAGCACTTAAAAGTGAGTTAGATCATCATTCTATTCCCGGTCCTGCTGGTATTGAGCGATTTATCGTTTCTAGAATTACAGTAGATCGTGAGTATTTGGGAAGCGTGGTTGCTTACTGTTATTTAGAAGATCAGTTGACGCCTGCAATGATTACTCAAGCCAAGCAAACCCTAGGAGCATTTGGCTTGGACGAGAGCGGCTATATGGAATCCTTGAGTCAGCTCAAGGTTTTAGATGAGCAAGAGAGAAGATATTTTCTTGAGTTGGTTGACTTAGTTGCCCAAGAAGTTGTGACTTTTCATACCGAAATTTCTCGGCGCGAGGAGCGAATTAGCGCGTTGAATAATGAACTTGGCGTTCGCTATAGCTACGACTCAATGATTGGTAAGTCTAAGCCAATGCAGGACCTCTATGGGCTTTTGGATAAAATCCGAAGTTCCGAGTCCACCGTTTTGATTCAAGGTGAGAACGGAACAGGTAAGGAACTCATCGCTAAGGCAATTCATTACAATTCCCCAAGAAAAGACTCCCAGTTTGTTACGGTGAACTGTTCAGCTTTTAATGAAAACCTTCTGGATAGTGAGCTTTTCGGACATGTCAAAGGCTCTTTTACTGGTGCAATTAAGGATAAGAAAGGACTTTTTGAAGTTGCTGACAAGGGGACCTTGTTTTTGGACGAAATTGGAGACATGCCTCTTTCGATGCAGGTCAAATTACTTCGCGTCTTGCAGCAGGGTACATTGACGCCTGTAGGGAGCACCGAGCAGCGTAAGGTGGATGTAAGGGTAGTCGCTGCGACGAATAAAGATCTTAAAGAGATGATTGATGATATGCAGTTCCGAGAGGATCTTTATTATCGAATCAATGTCATCAATCTTGTAGTTCCACCTTTACGTGATCGTAAAGAAGATATTCCAATTTTGATTGAACACTTTGTCAATCGGGGATGTAAGGAAAAAAATCTTGCGATCAAGACATTTGCTAAGCGTGCCATGGAGCGGATTTTTGACTATCCATGGCCGGGCAATATCCGAGAACTTGAAAATGAAATCGAGAGACTCATTGTTCTGACAGGAGAGGATAAAAACATCTCGATGGAGATCCTTTCTGCGAGAATTCGGGACCATGGTGAAACCCTAAAAATGCAAGGTGCCCGAGTAGCAGGTAAACTGAAAGACTCCCTTGAGGAATTGGAAAAGTCCATGATCAAAGAGGGACTTCGAAGAACCAATTGGAACAAAAGTAGACTAGCTAAAGAATTGGGAATTTCACGAGCTGGTCTCATCATGAAAGTCGAAAAATACCGACTCGATAAGCGAAAGATTCCGCGGAGTGGTGAGGCCGCCTAGTTAACTCGGTTTTAGGCCTTTTTTTGTGAATCTTTCACATTCTTTGCATCGTTCTGCTGTCCATGTTCTTCGGGCGTCGGTCACTGCTGATTCTTCTTTGGCTTGGTGCACCGTTGAATTTGGGACTTTCAGACGAGTCCTCATCTGATGCGATTCGGTTCTCAGAGGCTCTCACTCAATCGGTACATTACCTCTGTCCTCAGATCAGGCTCTTCGCTCCGATCGAGCCGAGCTTGACTCCGATTGAGAAACGACTCGTCTGTGGAGATTCTCAGTCAACTGATCTAAAGAACCTAAGCTCGGGAGATCGGCCTTGGGCTGCAATCCCGGTGTCTCAGGCGATCTACCACCTGCGTATCTTTCTTGAAGAGCGCGGTTATCATCACCCTCGATTTGAGCGCAGCAAGGCCTTTGGGTATCTTGAAGTTGATCTCGGTTCTAAAACTTTTGTCCGCCAGGTGACACTCGAGGACGGAAGTGAACAGGTCAACATCCATCGTAAAAGGGATATTTTGGGGCAACCTTTAACGCCTGATCTGCTGAACGATTTGGAAAGATGGGTACGCGAGAATTTGAAGGCGAAGGGCTATCCATGTCCTTTGGTCCGGGCCGAGGCCAATACGCAACTTGGGGAAGTGATTCTTCGCGTGAATAAAGGAAATCCGAGCGTCATTCGTAGAATTCAGCAGGAGCCCATCCCGGGGGTGAATAACGCTATCTTGAGGCGATTTGATGCATTTCAAGTGGGCGAGCCTTTTAATGGAGATCTTCTTTCTTTGACAGAGAGTCGGGTTGCAGCCAGTGGCATTGTTGAAAGTGCTCGTTTCTCCTCGCAGTGTTCTGACGTTTTGGAGCAAACTGTGATCCCTGGCGCGCCTCGCCTCATGATTAGCCGCATCGGGCTCAACACGGAGGGAGTGATTCTTGGCTCCTTTTCTTGGCGAAACGCTCGGTTTGGTAAGCTCGGATCATTCTTAGATTTATCCGCTTTTGGTTCTGCACGCCGGCAAACTGTCGTTGCTTCAATGAATTACTATTATGACCCTGCTCAAGTCCGAGCCTTTTTGGCCCCTCAGATGAGTTTTACTCATCGCAACGAACTGCAATTTGAAAATCTGGAGACGAACACTCAATTCGGATGGTCAATCACTCAGGACTCTGGTGACAGAAGCTGGTCCTACTTCGTGGGACCTACTCTTAATCTTTCTAAAACACTGCGGGGATTAGGGGCAAGTGAGCTTCAGCTTCTTTCACTCGAGGGGCGAGTTGGACTCAAAAGTCATGACTTTGAGTTGTTCAGCGAGCGACCTCAGTCGGGTTATCAACTCGAAGGCGTAATGGATCTCAGTCATCGCTCTTTGCTCTCTCAGGTCACTGCCCAACGCATTCGGATCAAAGGAGAATGGCTGTGGAATCATAGAGATTTCGATCCGCCTCTTTGGGTCATTGGCCTTCGTGGAAATGCCTCGTCTGTGTTAGTGGCACGCCCAAAATTAGGGGAGTCTGGTCTTCCGGCTGACTTTTTCCAGTACCTAGGTGGGTCCCGGGATTTGAGAGGTTTCGGACGGCTTGAACTTTCAGAGTCTCTGCGAGGCGGTGGGTTAAGTTCGGCTACTCTTGGAATCGAGGCACGCTTGAGCAGCGTCATTCCTTATGGGCTTGATCCGTTCCTCTTTCTCGATATTGGATTGTTGGGGACACGGAGTTTGACGCTCGACTCACCATTTTACTGGTCGCCTGGTCTAGGGGTTCGATGGGCGTCGCCCATCGGAGCGGTGAGAGCTACCGCTGCTCACGGATTTGCTGGTTTGAGCCCGATGCACCTGCAATTTTACTTTGGACTGGGTGAGGAGTTTTAGCGACGGTCTTAGGCCTAGAATCGAATTTGCAGAGCTGAATGCCTCATCCGATGAATTTCTGTCAAATTCTAAAAAGTTTTTGTGTGTTTGGATTACTCTTGATTCTTGCTGCAGGGGTTGTTTTTCAGTGGCCTCAACTCGTTCTGAATTCAACTACACTCTCATGGCTGGCTCACTTTCTGAATCAAAGAGGAATTCAACTTAAATGGAAATCAATGGAGCTCGAGTTTGATTCTGTTGGCCTCCTTCATAAGGCGGTTCGCTTTAATTTTCGCAATTTTTGTATCGATCTTCCCCAGTCACAGTTTTCTGGGTGCGCTGATCTGGTGAAGGCTCGAGTGGGAGTCGACTTTTCAAGACTCAAACCTAGAGTCACTGAGATTACGCCTCTCGTTGTTCAAAATTTCAGGTGGGAGGCAGGGCAGGAGCCGAGGAAAATTCGTGGAGTTGCTCAAGTGGAAGGCGCAGAAATTCGTAAATGGACTGCTGTACTTCGAGGCGATGCTCAATTCTTTGATCATTCTGTTCTAAGTTATCGTGGAAGGATTCAGCTTGAAACGCTTTCACTGGTTCATCCGAAGCTGAACTATCACCTCGAGCTGAACTACCAGAATAAAAAAATAATTGGGCGAGTCAAATTCCAGCCAGGTAAAATTTCCGCCCAAGTTGATGGTTTATTGGATCGGCATCGTTGGACAGGCGACCTCAAATTCCAAGTAAATCATCTAATTCCAGGAATTCCCCAATTGACTGCCAAAAGTTGTCAATATCAACTTCGTCGCAACACGACCCGTGAGCTTTGGCATATCAACACTTCAGGCTCGCTAAACGTTGTTTGTCCGGTGGAGATCATCGTTCCTGCAGTTCCTCATGATGATTACCGAAAAATCCCCAGGAATTTTTTTGGAACTCTTGATCTTAAGCTCTTATCTTCAGACTTTTTACCTCGGCTCCATACAGATCTTTCGGGTGATGCTCGGTTAGTTTTAGATCCTATCCGGAGTTCACTAATTGAAGGTGGCGGCCAAGTCACAGTTCACTTGAGCCGAGGGATCGTCGGTGAGTCAGTGGATTTGTGGAAAATGACGAGTTTCAGTGGGTTACACTTCGAAATACCAGAGTTTCAGAGGGTCGTGGAGAACTTTCGAAATGGACCGTGGGCCATACCAGCTCCATTTCAGGTCCTTCATGGGCGAGTATTTCTGGCACTTGAAGGAGAGGCTGACTGGAAAACTGGGAGGTTTCCCTTTCGCATCAGGACACATCTCCATTCTTCGACCCAGTTCTTGAAGCTGAAAGGAGGAGGGAATTTGCTAGTGACCGATTTGTTTAAAAATGCTGAGTGGCGTCTAGGAATCGACGCAGTCTTGACTGAGGTTCAGCTTGAGCTTCCTAGGCTCGATTGGGCGAGGCCTCCAAAGGTGGTACCAGACCAGCGTTTTTATTCGTCTTGGCCACCTCAGCGTCCGTCTCAAAATTCAAGGTTTCATTACCGCATCTCAATCAGGACTCCCATAGGTCATCCCGGATGGGTCTTGAGTAATTTGACGACTCGCAAGATTCCAGTTCTGTTTGAGGTTGTTCTTTCTGATTCCATGCCCCTTTCTGGAATGGTGCGAATGGTAAACTTTCCGGTTGAGATCTTTCGTCGCAAGGCCCAAATTGAGTCATTTCAAATTACCTTTCGCGACCCACTGACTGCTAGTTTGGTCTTTGGCTCGATGCAGACCACTTATGCTGATTATAAAATTACGATTCAGCTGGGAGCATCCCTGGATC
>CANHSO010000010.1 GCA_947463705.1 Bacteriovoracaceae bacterium | reverse complement strand
ATCCGCCTGAGAATTCAATTCATAAAATCCCTGCGGGGTTGAATTGTCTACAAGTCTTGAGAAATCAGCTTAATACCTATCTCTATCCAGTTCATCGCTTAGATCGTGCAACTTCTGGAGTTTTGATTTTTGCTCTGACCCCGGAGAGCGCTCGGTCTCTTGCTGGTCAATTTAAAAGTAGGGGCGTGCGTAAGGTCTATTTTTGTGTTGCTCGAGGATGGGTGGAGGAAAGGGGAGTGATTGATTCGTCCCTCGCATCCGTCGTTAAGGGCGAGGAGCATCAGTCTGAAAGAGTCGAAGCGATGACACGCTTTGAACGTTTAGCTCGATTGGAGCTTCCTCAACCCGTCGGACGGTACAGTACTGCTCGATTTTCTCTCGTTCGCGTCCTACCCGAGACGGGGCGGATGCATCAAATCCGCCGTCATTTTGCTCACCTTCGACACCCGCTAGTGGGTGATACGGTTTACGGTGACGGCAAACAAAACCGTTTTTTTAAGGAACAGCTTAAGATTCAAGGTCTCATGCTAAAAGCCTATTCGCTAGAATTTCAGCATCCCGAGACTGGGCAGACTGTTCGAGTTCAGGGTCGGTGGAATCATGTGTGGCATCAGGTTTTCGATCTGTTCGGTGTTTGCCCAATAGGTGCGATGCTTTCACATTAGGCTTCTCTGATTAAGCGTCTCGTGAAACGCGTGATGATCAGTCTTGTGACTCATTCACCAGTGTGTTGACGAGTTGGTTGAGTTGAGTTCTGAAATCCGAATCTGCGACCTCCATTAAGATGCCGTGTGGATCGCTTTGGACGAGTTCGATGACGCCATATCCAATCGACTCCACTTTGCCTTTGGGGATTTTAGTCCCGTCCCGGTGCACGATGCCTGCCAGGGAGAGCTGTTTTGAACTCTTGAGTTGTTTAAGCCATGAAAAGACTTTACTTGAGGTGATCGACGGCTTTCCGTTCGATGGATTGATGCAATAGCGCCTATAACCGATCACTTCAGAACCTGTTGTCACTGGGGTGAAGTTTTGCAGGCTGGTAGAATTGTAGCTTTGAGTAGGGTAGCAAAGATCGTGCTCGTCTGTGATCAGAATGATTGCGAGTGCTGCATCATCTCGATAAAATCCGGCATTCCGGATTTCTGTGAGGTGTTCTGGTGTGAGGCTGTTACTGAGCGAGTAAAGGAGAGCTTCTCCATAGGCCTCGTCGACATCGCGTTGAATCGTGTTTAAGGTGTTGCTAAGGAAAGTTTGGATTTCGTGAGGATGATAAAGTTTTGACGACAAGACGAGTGGAGAGCCCAGTGGCGCGTAGAGTCGGCCAGAGTGAGGTGACGCCCCTCCATGAGCTAGCATCACTCCAATTTGGTAATCGATTGCAGGGTCGATTTGAGCGATGAACTGAGGAATGATTTTGGAGAGTCGTGATCTCCTGCTATCCAGAGAATGAGACGTGTCTGCTATAAAGAGAAAGTCGATCTTGGTATCTGCTCCCACTGTTTTGGTCGGCTGCGCTGGATTCTTTCCGTTTGCGGTTGATCCGAGTGCAAGCGTGATGTCGTTCAGCTTGACTAACTTGCCGCACCCGAGCATTGATGTAAATAGGGCAGCACAGCTGATTTGGTTCACAAAAAAAATTAGAATACATTTTGAATTTTTTAACATAATTTTATCCTTTCGAGGCTAATCTGAAGTTGACTCAGATTTGATCTTAATTTCTCCGGATAGGGGCTTTAATTTTTCGATTAATGCTCCTGGGTTTTTTATCGAGTTAAATACAATTTCCACCCGCCGGTTTTTTGCCCATGCTGAAGGGTTATTTCTTGAGTCGAGTGGGTGGAGATAGCTCAGTGCCTTGAGCTCAAGTTTGGCCGCGTTTAATCCGCCTTTGATGAACCTATTTTTCACGGCTTCTGCCCGCTTTTGGCTCAGTTTTAGATTGTAATTAAAGCTTCCTCGTTGATCAGCGTAGCCCAAAATTTCGGTATTTGCTGACGCTTCGTTTTCATCTAAATATTTTCCAAGATCTTCAAGGATGGATTGCATATAGGGATCCATATTAGCTGAGGAGGTTCCGAAAAAAACTCGCTGTGGATCTAAAATAATAGAGAGTCGATTTGACGCTGTGATTTTTGGACTTGAAGACGCTTCTTTGCTTTTAGGTTCACCAAATTTTATTGGAATTCCAATTTGAATTCCTAGCCAAGCGACGTAAGCCTGCTGTTGTCTAGAGAATACGTTGGTTGATAGTTGAGTCCAGAACCGAATGGGGTAAGTATCAGAAGGGATTTCATAGATTCCTTTAATTCCGATCAAAATAGAATTTTTAGAAACTCCTTGAGTAGGTGCGTAGGTAGTATCGGTCCCAAACGCAAGATTAACGACTGGTCCAAGTTGCCACCGGTTATTGATTCGATACCTAGGGTTTAGTTCTAATAAGCCCGCTAGGGTTTGTATGCGAGCTTCTTGGCTGACTGAGGTCTTGCCTGAGACTGAGCTATTCATCCAACCTATACCTGCATCTATAATCCAGTTTTGTGCTTGGAAAGAGAGATCGAGGTTGAGTAGGTATTGTGCTCCCTGTGGGGACTCTGAATAGCTGGAGCTATAAATTCGACTGTAGCCGCCTGCTATTCCTCCGAATAGAGTCCACGGAGAACTTGAAGATGGGGGAGTTGATAGCGAGGTCGTTATGAACGGTCCAAAGGACTCCTGAGAGGCTGCAGATAAATTTGGGACGACTATAGAAATAGAAGATATAAGAAAAAAGAAGATGAAGAGATCAAGGAAATTAAGCACCTGAAATACCTCATATTGAGAATCAAAAAATATTTAGCAGAGCAAACATCATATAGTTATAAATTTTAGATTTGCAAATAAAATAAATTACAAACAGAATAGTAATTGTATTTCAGCGAATATCTACCGTGTTATTTGATATTGAGGTGAAAATGGTAGAGGTCGGGCTTATTTCTTCAAGTTCAGTTGTCATTGAACATATCAATAGCATTTGTCGAGAGTTTGAATACTCGACGAAGTCTTGGCCAACTCTTAATGATTTTATGGAGGCAGAACCTGACTGTAGAGTCGTGATTGTATGCGCATCTGAAAAGCAAGGTAAAATAAGTGATAATGCTGCAGAGTGCTGTCAGGTTGCCAAGGCCATGTGTAATGACGCATTTGTGGTTTGTATTGTCGAAAAGGCGGTAAAAAGAGATCAGCTTCCATTTTTAAAAAAATCGGGTGCTGATCTGATTCTTAACGACGATCAGCTCATCGAGATGAGTAAATTGGAGTTTTTATTGACTCAGGAATTAAAAGTTAAATTCATTCCTTTTAAATTGAGTGAAATCCGACCGGATTCTGAAATTGATTTTCATATTTACCATCTCGTACCGCATCGAGGTAAGTTTCTGCCCTGCTCACAACCTGGTTTGCTCACTTCTACTCATCTCAAAAAGTTGCAGAAAATTTCTGAGTTTTATATCAATCGGCGAGATCTGCCGAAATTTCGAGCCTATTTGGAGTCTCGTCCAGTAGTTTCTGCTAAGGATCTTTTGAGTCGATGTCGAATTCGATTTTTGAGCCTCTGTGTGGCCTATGCTGAGTTAGTGTTTTTATTAACAGATCAGGCTGAATTAGGTTCTTTTGAGCGAGGTACTGAGTTGTTGGGGCAATGCAAGGCCTTGTGCTCCGATTTAGTTTCTGTCGTAGCCGAATTTGACGAGGTCTGGGATGTGATTGATCAATCGGCGATTGGAAATCTAGCATCTGTTGAGCGATCCACTGCCGTTGCGACTTACATAGCTGTATTTGGCTTGAGAATGAATCCTGAAAAGGTTGAGTCTGCGATGGTGGGAGCCTTAATGTCAGACATCGGTTTGCTTTTTCTAAACTCTAAAATTCTAAAAAAGATGAGAGCTAGAGAGCCTTTACTTGATGCTGAGTATGCTCAGTACATTCGTCATCCGATGATCAGTGTTGATCTTGCCCTGGAGCGGAAACTTCAGGTGGATTTGGACCTACGGAAAATGATTTCGATGACTCATGAGCGCAATGATGGTAAGGGTTTTCCTGATCGTCCCTTAGGTACTCGGATCCCATTTGAATCGCATTTGATTCAATTTTGTCAGGAACTTGATGCTAGGACCTTACCCATACTTGGGGAGTTTAGACGAAATCCTCGTCATATTCGAGCTGAATTCGTCGAGGAGGCTATTTCAGATGTCGATCGCTTTGGAGCTGATTTTTGCCAGCAGCTCGAGAAAGCGTGGGGAACATTCAATGAAGAGACCGTACGTCATCCTTACTCCGATGATGCTGAGAATTTTGTCTATGATGTGTTAACGCGGCACATTCGGAAGTAATGTCTTGTAGTTGGCAGGTGGTTTTTAAGCGTGAATTCTCTAAATTTTCAGATGACCCACGCTCATGATTGAAAATCAGACTGATTTCAATGTATGCTTCTTGTCATGAAAACTAAAAAGATCTTCGTACCGATACTCGCTTTGATCTGGTCACTCACTCTTCAAACCTCTTCCTGGGCAGAGGCCCAAAAATCATCCGAAATCTACCAGATTCCTGTTAAGACAATTGATGGTGAGCCAACAACGCTGAGAGCCTATCAAGGTCAAGTCATGCTGATTGTGAATACGGCATCGGGGTGTGGCTACACTCCTCAGTATAAAGGCCTAGAGAGCTTGTATACGCGTTACAAATCTAAAGGACTGGTGGTTTTAGGGTTTCCGAGCAATGATTTTTTTAGTCAAGAACCTGGAACGAATGCACAGATTAAATATTTTTGTAAGAGCACTTACCAAGTCGACTTTCCCCTGTTTGACAAAGCCTCAGTGAAGGGAGACGGCATCCAACCGCTCTTTCGGTATTTGCAAGAAAACTCCGAGGATCACTCTGCCGTCAGTTGGAATTTTAATAAGTATCTTGTGGGCCGAGATGGAAAAATTCTTCATCATTGGAAGTCAGGTACAGCCCCTGAGAGCGATGAGTTGGTGAAAGCGGTTGAAGAAGCGTTGCTCGTGCCCACTCCGAATTCAGAAGTAAAAGCTATGCCAGTGAGCCCGTCCAAAACTACCGATAAGAAGTCGAAAATATGATTCAATACCTTCTCAAAAGCGCCGATTTTTCAGGACTTTTTAAGTTCATTTCTCCCAGTTTTTTTAAAGTGGTCTCTCCAAAGGTGGTTTTCCAAATCGCCTCGGAGATCAGACGAAATCAATCGGATGTCAAGGCTTGGGAGAGGATTCAAACTCAGCTGAGTCAAAACTTGGAAAAAGCAGGGTTGGACGTTTCTCTCGGTGCGAGTGCAGATCGAGTTCAAGGCGCAAAGGGCTCCTCACCAGTTTCATTGACTGCACAAGAGCTGGGTCATAAAACTCTGGAGTTGTTTTTCTTCCAGATCTTGACTCAAGATGTATGGGTGGTTGATCTTCGGACTGCTGCTTTTGAACGGACTCATGGCTCAGTGCTTTGGCGACCTAAGTCCTATTATTTCAAATTAAGTCCTGAATTTTTGGAAGGAGTGAGGTCCCTGTATCGAGGGTTTTATACAGGCGACGACGCTCTTTTTGATCGGGCTCTCAAAATGCTCAAGATGGATCCAGCTCGTGACAGTTTTAAAAAACACTTTGGACTGGGAGATCAAACTTCCGTTGCTTTTAAATTGAAGGTTTTTCAGGACACTTTCACTGAGATTTTTGATGCTTGTGCCAAGGCCAAGAATACTCTCCCAGGTGATTTCTTTGTGCTCGGAGTGATGTTGGTTGCACTTTACGAGCGCTTGGAAACACTGGATGTGATGTTTAACGTGCGATCTTGTTTTGATTCTGTGATGCAGCGGAAGGAAATCTCATGAAAGTTGTCATTGCGGGAGCCTCTGGATTTGTTGGGCAGCTTTTACAAGAAAACCTGAAGGACGATTTTGAACTGATCGCGCTCGGGCGGTCTATTCCCAGCACTGCGCTTTCACCTAAAATCCAGTGGAGGAGTTGTGATTTGTTTTCACTCCTTCAGGTGGAGCAGGCCCTGGAGGGTGCTGATGTTGGGATTTATCTCGTGCATTCGATGCTTCCATCAGCAACTCTGACTCAGAGTAGTTTTGAAGATAGTGATTTGCTTTTGGCAGATAATTTTGCTCGGGCAGCAAAAAAAGCAGGGCTGAAGCGAATCATCTACCTCGGGGGGCTAGTCCCCAAAGGCAAAGAGATATCACAGCATTTGAGAAGCAGACAGGAAGTTGAGCGAGCGTTAGGGAGTTACGGGACACCAGTGACCACCCTTAGGGCAGGTTTGATTTTAGGTCCCCAAGGATCATCTTTTCAGATGCTCTATATTCTCGTGAAACGTTTGCCTGTGATGATTTGCCCTGAATGGACGCGTACCCTCACACAATGTATCGCGGCACCCGATATCGTGGAATTGATTCGGTATTGCATTCAAAATGAGGATACAACGGGCCATACCTATGATTTGGGAAGTCCGGAAGTTTTGAGTTATCGCCAATTGATGGCGACGTTGTCTGAAGAAATGGGCTTAAAGCGGCTGATGTTTTCTGTTCCCTTCTTTTCTCCTGGTTTGTCGCGACTTTGGGTGCAGCTCATTACGGGAGGAAGTCGTAATCTGGTAGCGCCCTTGGTGGAAAGCTTGCGCCATGAAATGGTGGTTCGAGACCCTGCGCTCCTTAAACTCTACGGTCGCCCTCTGATTGGCGTGCGCGAGGCGTTGAGACGCTGCTTGGTACAAATCAAGCCTACTCTTCGGTCATCGACCCGTGAACGAACGAAACTGCTTCGAGGGCGAGCTGAGGTTCGGTCGATTCAGCGCCTTCCCAGACCTCAGGGTAAGTCAGCAGAGTGGGTGGCTAACGAGTATTTTCGATGGCTGCCGCATTTTCTCAAGCCGATCGTGTCGGTTCAGCCGGGGCAGGAGGCTGGACTTTGGATCTTTCGTTTGATCTTTTTGCCATTTCCTCTTTTGATTCTCAAATATTCGGCTGAGCGAAGCACCTCTGATCGCCAGCTCTTTTATATTCAGGGTGGATTGTTGGCTCGGAGGCGACAAAGTCCACACTCCCGGTTGGAGTTTCGAGAGGTTCTTGATCACCAGGTCGTATTAGCTGCAATTCATGAATTTCGGCCTGCTCTGCCTTGGTTGATTTACAAGTATACCCAAGCACTTTTGCACCTTTGGGTGATGTCCTCGTTTCGTCGGAATCTCTTAAAGAAGTGCACGGGCTCATCAGAACTTGCGACCAATTAGCCCGAAATTTGAGAGTTTTGAGTAGATTAAGTTCGTTTTCTTATCACTCTATTTTTTTAGAAATGAGCGGAGATTGGGTTCATGATTAACAGCTCATGTTCACCCATTCCCAGGTGCCCCAGTCTGTTACGCCGAGGCAGCGTACGCCGACTCCCGGGATTGAAAAAAATTGGCAAGCAGTGCCATTGGCATGAGCACTTACGGCAAAATTAATGATCCGCGCAGTGTAGCGAATGGATGCGGGCGCGTCAAGATGAGACCTCTTGGGGTTGTTGAAGGGGCGCTCAAAGTCTGGAGCTCGCGTCCTGTTTGATTGAGAGATTATGATGGATTGGGTCGAATCTAGAATCAAACTAGTTTTGTAAGGTATTAGAAGTCACTTTGCTTATAGTTTTTTTGGGGCACCTCCGCTATTTAGTCATAATGCCCTTCGTCCATTTACATGTTCACACCCAATACAGCCTCTTGCAGGGCGCGATCCACGTGGAGAACCTCTTTGAGAGGGTGAATCAGCTGGGGATGTCTGCGGTTGCTATGACCGACCTCCACAATCTCTTTGGGGCTGTAGATTTTTACAATTCGGCTAAAAAAGCTGGTGTGAAGCCGATTCTCGGGTGTGAAATCATCTATGCACCCAACGGACGAAGCTCAGTTCAGCAAGGCCAAGGGCCGGTCGGGAGTTTGGGAGGCGCGAGGTATCACCATTTAGTCCTTCTCTGTAAAAATTTACAGGGTTACCAAAATCTTTGTCAGCTCGTGACCCGGTCCTATCTTGATGCGCCTCCCGCACAAAAGGGCCAGCCTGCAGGACCCAAGGCTGTGGTCGATCGTGCACTATTAGATCAATTTGGCGACGGTCTCATTGTCCTTTCTGGATGTCTTCGAGGGGAATTGGCTTATGCGGCCCTGACCGGAGAAGAAGGTGCGGGCCTAGAATCTCTCCTTTGGTTTAAACGCCGCTTTGCCGAGGATTTCTTTCTGGAGCTTCAGGATTCTCCTCTGCCAGAGCAGGAGACCGTAAATGAGACCCTCAGTCAATGGGGGGAGCGGAATGGGGTGGAGTGTGTGGCGACAACAGATTGCCATTACCTCGATGCCACCGATGCTGAAGCCCATGAAGTGCTTCAGTGCATCGAGCACGGAAAAAATCTTGATTTTGATCGCCCTAAGAGTTTGGTTCCGGGTGAGTATTACCTTAAATCTGAAAAGTTGATGCGTGAGCGATTTGAACGCTTCCCTAAAGCTTGCGATAATACGCAGGTCATCGCAGATCGATGCGACTTAGAGTTTAAATTTAAGGACGAACAGGGGAGGCCCATTTATCACTTGCCCCGATACCGTCCCGAGTCAGTTCCGCCTGATGCAGAGTTTGATCTGGTGGAATACTTTAAACAGGAGGCAAGAAAAGGCCTTCAAGGACGATTTGACTCTCCTCGTTTTGAAGCTAAGGTGAATTCGCCGGCCTGGAGTGAGGATCGGAAGAAATACGATGCTCGTCTAGAAGATGAACTCAACATGATTGCGAGGACCGGATTCTCCGGCTACTTCCTGATCGTTGCGGACTTTATTAACTGGGCCAAACGAAATGGGATTCCTGTCGGACCCGGTCGTGGCTCAGGAGCTGGCTCACTCGTCGCGTATTCACTCAATATCACGGACATTGATCCGATTCAGTTCAACTTGCTTTTCGAGCGATTCATCAATCCTGAACGAATTAGCATGCCAGACTTCGACGTCGATTTTTGCCAAGATCGGCGAGGTGAGGTCATCGATTATGTTTCAAGAAAATATGGATCCGAGAACGTTTGTCAGATTATTACATTTGGAAAACTTCAAGCTCGTGCGGTAATTAAAGATGTGGGACGAGTTTTGGGTTTATCCTTTGCTGAGACCGATCAGCTCACTAAACTCCTCCCCGATGAGTTAGATATCACTATTGAGCGTGCTCTCGATGCTGAGCCACGGTTGAGAGAGCGAATCGAGGCTGATCCAAAAATCGCTCAAGTCATGCGCTACGCCCAATCTTTGGAAGGATTGTATCGTAACGCTGGAATCCATGCTGCAGGCGTCATCATTACCGAAAAGCCGGTCGTGAATTATTGCCCTCTTTACATGGGGCGTGACGGCGACGTAGTGACTCAATTCGATAAAGATTTTGCTGAAGCGGTTGGGTTGGTGAAATTTGACTTTCTTGGTCTGAAGACCTTAACTGTGATCGAAAATGCGGTGCAGTTGGTCCGAAAGACCGCCGAGCCTCAAACTCTCGATGCTGAATTTAATTTGGATCGAATGAATTATGAAGATCCAAAGGTTTTTGCCCTGATCAGCTCTGGCGATACGGACGGAGTGTTCCAGGTAGAAAGTTCGGGGATGAAAGATCTCTGTACTCGGATTCAACCGAACTCGCTTGAAGATCTCACTGCTATTAACGCGCTCTATCGCCCCGGTCCTTTGGGCTCAGGAATGGTTGATGACTTCATTGACCGCAAACATGGTCGCAAGCCGATCGTTTACGATGTGGATACCCTTGAGGGGATCTTGAAAGATACCTACGGAGTCATTCTCTATCAAGAGCAAGTGATGCAGATTGCCCGGGAGTTGGCAGGCTACTCCCTAGGTCAAGCCGACTTACTTCGACGAGCCATGGGTAAGAAAAAGCCCGAAGAAATGGCTAAGCATCGTGAGATTTTCGTGAAAGGCTCGACCAAAAATGGCTTGCCACCCGCAAAGGCGGAGTCTATTTTTGATCTGATGGCGAAATTTGCTGAATACGGCTTCAATAAGTCCCATTCGGCTGCCTACGGTGTACTCACTTATCAAACGGCTTACCTTAAGGCTCATTATCCTGAAGAATTCATGGCCGCGTTGATGACTACGGAAATGGATAATACAGATAAAATTACTAAGTACATCGGGGATGCGCGACAGCACGGCATTGCGATTTTAACCCCAGATGTGAACTATTCTCAAAAGCGGTTTAGTGTCGAAAAGCTAAAAAAAGAACGACAGTCTACGCCAGTTAAGGCCATTCGGTTTGGATTAGAAGCGATTAAGGGTGTAGGGGGAATTGCGGTTGATTCTATTTTGGAGGCTCGCTCTCATGGGCGATTCCAGAATGCGCTCGATTTTGCAAAGCGGGTTTCAACCCGAAAAGCTAACAAAAAGGTCATGGAGTCCCTTTGTATGGCCGGAGCTTTTGATTCCATCGCGGAAGTCAATCGCGCTAGCCTTTTCGCCTCACTTGAGGGGCTGCTTCAGCACGCCAGTGACGAGCAGGAGGAGAAAGAATTAGGACAGTCCTCTCTGTTTGATTCGTTTTCTGCAGAAGAAATCAAACTCATTACCCCATTAGATGCGATTTTTAAAAAGGAAGCCGACTGGCCGAGCACTAAAAAGCTTTCCCAAGAGCGAGAAGTGGTAGGGTTTTACCTCTCTGGTCACCCCATGGATGCTTGGCAAAAAATCTGTGAGCAATGGCTGGGATGGAGTACTGAAAGAATTAAACTATTCGCCCAGGAAAGAAGTCAGCAAAAAAAGACTCCTGAGCCCGAGCAACCTTTTGCGGGGCGTTACCGCCCTCCTAAGACTGAAGTGAAGTTGGCTGGGTTACTTTCTGAACTCAAGGAAGTGACTACGAAAAAAGGGTCTCGAATGGCGTTTGCTCAGCTCGAAGATCTTAAGGGTAAAATTGAGGTGGTATTCTTTCCGGAGGCCTTTCTAGCAGTTCAAGAGATCCTGCGCCGAGCCATTGCCGAGGCTGAGCCGATCCTGTTGACTGGAGAAATCGAAGTTGGGGAAGAAAATCCGAAGGTCCTAGCTAAGACCCTAGAGTGGGTGGCTGAGGCTCATCGGGGGCGAGTTCAACAGGTTGTGATTCGTCTTGCTCCCTCCGAAGTTTCGTCAGAACAACTTCGCGAACTCAAACAAAAGATGATCAAATACCGAGGAAAATGTCCGGTTCGAATTGACTTTTACGATCCGAAGTTTAGAACAACCCTGACCCTTCCTAAAAATTTAGCCCTGACCGCAAATCCTCAATTGGTAACGGCAATCAATCAGATCTTTGGAGCTGATGTAGTGACCCTGAACTGACGAAAGTTTGACTGCAGAGCGAGCCGATTGTGCCCGCTTCAGGTTCATGGTAGCCTAAGAATTATGCGAATTTTGAGTCCTAGATTCTTGGTTCAAGTGGTCATTGGTTTCATGGTTGCTGGGTACTGGACAGTTCAGTCAGGAGTCACGGCGGAATTAAAGGTTCAGACCTCCAAAGATCAGACTTCCAAAGATCAGACTGAAGTTCAACTTCGAGCAGCCTTGACGGGAAGCTTGTCCACATTGGGAAATCTTCAGCCCTGGCAGCAAATCATTTTTCAGGACGAAGTGTTGACCCAGCCTCAGCGGTTTGTCAAAAATTATCAAAGTGAGGGCCTGAAGGTTGATGTCGATTCGGAGAGTGTTCGGGCTTTTCTGAAATTTCATAGTTCGCCCGGAGCCAATGGAAAGCAGGCTCTTGCCGTAGTTACATTAAAAACGGCGGCTTCATGCTCAGTGTGCTCGCAGGTGCTTCCTACGTTTAGAACCTGGATTCGAAGTCGGCTTGAAAGGCGAGGGTTTCAGGTAGACTTTATGAATGCTGAAGGCGTCTTAGCTCAAATGACGAGTTCATCGCCTAATGAAGCGCTGGATGAGGCAGTCCGAGCAAAAGGTGCGCAGTTATTTGTTATGGTTGAGTGGGCCCCCGTTCCTGTTGAGGAGTTAGATACGGCTCATGCTGATGAAAAGAAATATCGCCTTTCGGCTCAACTGAAGCCCCTCGGAAGCAGTTTGACTCCCGTTAAAAAAGACCAGGAAATTTTAGAACTCGAGAGTTTTGACGTCTCTCTCAGTCGTGTCTGGACTGCCGCGATGACTGAGCTCGGAGTTAAAGCTGCAGCACTGGAGAATTTTGGTCTTGGACAGGTTCAAAAAGAGTGTTGGATTGAAGTGACTGGGATTCGGGACTTTCAGCAGTTGAAGCGAGTTAAGGCTCTTTTTGAGGCTCAGCTCAAAGATGTAGGGACTTTAGAGGATCGAGTTGTTTCGAGAGAAAAGTTTGTATTTGCTGTGTCCACCCAAAAAAGTAATGAGCAAGTGAAGCAGCTCCTGTCTCAACTACCGGCGGACTCAGGTGTGGGAACCTCGTTCCATTGGACGATTCAGTAAAGACTTTTTTTAAAAACTTTTTGGGGGATGAATGAAACAAGAGGGTCGTCTTTTAGGAGTTCTTCGTGCGCGTTACGGCTGCCTTGGTTTAAGTTGGGTGATGGTATTGTGTTCCTGTCAGCATGTGACTACATCGCGAACATCCGATGGTTTTCGAGAATCAGATATTCAAAATGGGTACTATTCGGGAAAGGTAGATCATCAGTCTGCCTCATTTAAGGTGGATTATCAGAATCAACCCAAAAAAAAGGCCCTGATTCTCGATTTTTGGAATGATACTCCCGTTAAAATTGAATCTTTAGGGAGATTTGCCGGGAGCGAGTTGAGGCGTGGACTTTTGCTTACGGATCGAGTGATTTATCCTGCTGATGTCAAAGACGATCTCAAGACTGAAGCATACGTAGATGGCGAGCAAATTAAGGTTGAGCAGCTGATTCGTGAAGGGCGGCGGATGGGTGTTTCGGTTGCATTATTAGGCCGAATTAGAAAAATTTCTTTTCGCCAAAAGGGGGATGACGTCGGAGTGTTTCGAAAGAAGCAGTCATTGGTTGGTACCGAAGTTGAGATCAAAGTCTTTGATGTTCAACAAGGTAAAGAGATTCTGGCTTCTTCAAAGTCGGGGGAAACCAATGCGGATCATCTGGTCGTTGCCGACGATCAAAAGGTTGAAAGTCTTGCTTTCAAAGTCGAGTTGACCAAACTCGCTGTTCGTGAGGCTTTGGCAGGTTTTATTCCTGAAATAGTGACGCTCATTGATAAGATGAAGTGGCAAGGACGAATCGCGAAAATAATTGGGCCCAAAGTCTTTTTGAATGCCGGACATCAGACGGGTTTAATGAATGGGGATATTCTCACTGTGATGAGCGCTGGCGAAGAAATTTTTGACCCTCAGACGGGGGCCTCACTTGGCCGATCTCCTGGAAGACCCAAAGGCACCCTGGAAGTGATCGATCAAATGGGACTGGATGCTTCGGTAGCTCAGGTCCACACGGGTAGTAATTTTGCTGAAGGGGATTGGGTCCAGTTGTATTGAACACTTGAGAAACGATCGATGGTTCAACTTGTGATGGAGCGATTGCGTTGGGTTTTTTTGAGTGTCATGATCGGCTTATTCGCTGGGTTATCTGCTGCATGTTTTCTATTTTTGTTGGATGGTGTTACCGATTTTCGAGTCAGTCATCCTGAGTTGATTTGGGGTCTCCCTCTGGGAGGTCTGATCTCCGGTTTTATCTACTGGAGGTATGGTAAACAGGCTTCTGGGGGAAATGCGCTGATTATTGACGCCGTTCACGATCCTAAAAAAGTCGTTCCGCTTCGAATGGCACCTCTCATTTTAATCAGTACTGTATTGACTCATCTTTTTGGAGGCTCAGCTGGTCGTGAGGGTGCGGCAGTTCAGATGTCAGCCTCGTTATCAGTTCAACTCTCGCGATGGTTTGACATCCGCCCTGAAGAAAAACGAATTCTTCTCATGGCTGGGATGGGTGCAGGTTTTGGTGCAACGGTGGGAGCCCCCTGGGCGGGGTTTGTTTTTGGATTGGAAGTCATCCGTCTCCCTCAGCGGCGACTGTTTGCTGCTCTCGAATGTTGGGTAGCTTCGTTCGTGGGCTATGGAGTGACTCGTGTCATCCATGTGCCCCATCCTCATTTGCCAAAACTCATCATCCCTCAGTTTCTGCCTTGGACAGTTTTTGGTGTGATCTTAGCTGGGGTTGCTTTTGGCTTTCTAGCGCGGGTATTTGTCTTTTTGTCTCATGGACTGCAGACCCGACTCAGGGCGTTCCCAATTTTTCCTCCTCTCATTCCGGCAGTTCTAGGTGCAGTGCTGGCGGCGCTTTATTTTTTGACCGATTCGCTGAAATATGGAGGCTTGGGCCTGTCGGTGATTGAGCAGGCTTTGAGTTCCAGAACTCCGGTTTTCGACCCATTTTATAAGTTGGGGTTCACCGTGCTTACCGTGGGCGGTGGATTTAAGGGAGGAGAGTATGTTCCTCTGGTTTTCATGGGCTCCACTCTGGGAAATGCCTTGGGTCAATGGCTGGCACTCTCACCGCCTTTTTTCGCAGCGTTGGGATATGTTGCTGTTTTTGGCGGGGCCTCCAAGACACCATTCGCTTGTGCTTGTTTGGGAATGGAGCTCTTTGGTTTTTGGTTGGGTCCCTATGCTTTATTGGCCTGCTGGATTAGCTACAAGATTGCTGGAGATCATGGGATTTACCACTCTCCACGGCGGCGAAGCTCGCATTCCTAGCTGGTTTGGAGTGGTTGGGTGCTAGAGCTCTGAATAGGGCGTCGATGATTTGAGTCCCCAGTTGAGAAAAACGATACTCGTCTGCCTCATTGAGCAAATAGCTGACTGGGAGATCTAAACCGCAAGGTCGCAATCCTGCAAAGCTCTCCGGCGTGCGAAACCCATTGATCGCTATCCCATGGAGAAGGATGCCGTTTTCGATGTGAACTCCAGCTGCTGCAAACTTGCCTTGGGCGTTCCAAACCCCAAGTTCGGCGCCAGAACGGATCTCTACAGTCTCACAGTAAAGACGCCCAACTTCGGCAGCAGCTCCGAGTAGCTTGCAGATGACCTTATGAACGCCGCGCGAGTCTCCGACTGAATCCTCTAAACGATGGATGGGAAAGGCCACCCATTGGCCTGGGCCGTGATAGGTAGCCAAACCCCCTCGGTCGATGTCTAAAACCTCGGTGTGGCCCCGGAGAGAGGGGGTTAAGAGGTCTGTTGAGGGTGTTCTTCGCCCTCGCGTAATCACTGGTGCTAATTCAGAGAGTAAAAGAGTTGCTTCTTCTCCTTGCGAGATGTTCTGGGCAAGTTCACGTTGACGGATGTCGAGCTGAGAATAGGTCCAGGGTTGAGTCTCACTGTGTCGGTAGATTTCAATTTTCATCATTTTCCCTATTTTTCCCTTTGACTCCAAAGGCTGCTAGCGGTATACCCCTCTTCGTTCCATTCATGATGGGCTGTAGCTCAGCGGGAGAGCACTACCTTGACACGGTAGGGGTCGTTGGTTCAATCCCAATCAGCCCAACCATTTAATTCCATCATTTATTTCAATTCAACCACCGTTCGATTTCTGTTCGCCTTCGATTTGCCGCTTAGGAAGTGAAACTCCTTCGTGAGGACCTCTGCATGGTAGCGAGGGGTTACGATCATCAGGTTGCACGGATCATAAGTTGCCCCACCTTGGTGCAAGGGTGTAATGTGATGGATTTCGTAGGAGACGCGATCTCCTCGTTGCTGAGATTCGGGGGCCAATGGTGCCTTTCCCGACTGCATCCTCTCTTGGTTCTCGAGAGAAAATTCACCCAGATGCCCAGAGCTTGCTACCGATTTCCAAAGTGCTTTTCTGAATTTCCCAAAATCATTGAACTCACGCCCCTCAAGCGATGCTGATACTTCTCGGGTAATGTACCCTGCGTTTTGGTCAGTGCCCCAAAGGAGAGTGGAGTGAGTCGGTAGAGCGCAAGATGCCTGCGAAACACCGGTCGAATTGCGGCTGCTGCCTTTCTCAGAGATGAGGTGTGACGTAACTTCGGTAGGAGTTGATTCACGGGGGCGGGGCATGGGTTGGAGCAGATTTTGGCAGGGATGAGTGCTTGCGATGGGGATGAATTGAGCGAGCTTGAATGCCGTAGCGATACAGAGGAGATTTGTCATAGTTCAATTGAGCTATCCGATTTTGGATTCAGATTCAATGTTGACAAGAAAAATCTTGAGTTCGACTCGCGATTCAACTAGCACCAGTTGAGGTGTGTCTAAAGCTCAGGAGGATGGAAGTGAAGCTCGAACTCGTTTTACTTACCCTGCTTTCCTGCTTTTTTTTCTCTTCTCCAGTTTTTGGAGGTGAGTTTCAACTCAGCCTGGTGCGAAAGAATCTCTCCGAAGACCAGCGAGTCCCTATAGAAAAATTTCTTCGGCAGGTTGAGACTCTGGTTCCACAGTCGATGAAAAACAGACTTAATCGATCAATTCCGATTGAATTTGTCTTTGTGTCGTCCAGCTCCCCCTCATTGCAGCTTCCCGCTTGTGGCCCTTTCCTCAAGGAGCACGACTCTGTTAGTGAGCGTTCCTTAAAAGTTCAAAATGGCATGATTTTTTATGAAAAATATGGATGGGTAGACACCAGGGGTCAGATTTATCTGAATCGTCTATTTATTTCATTCATTTTAAGTGGACCTGAAGACTCTCCCACCTATCCTTGTGGTCACAAAACTTTGTATCGATTGATTGTCGCTACAATTCTTCACGAATTGGGGCATCTTTATGATTTTTCCCCTGGCATTTTTTCTGACAGACTCATTTCTGGTGAGCCACGTTTTCAACGGTTAATGGGCTGGAGTCGTCATGGGTGGCGAAATCACTTAGGATCAAACCATCGAGTGTGGGTGAGGAGTCCCGATGTTTATGAATTTTCTGACTTGAAGGAAGGGTTTGCCGTTAACTTAGAGTTTTTTCTCCTCGATCCAGAATATGAATGCCGCCGACCCGCTCTTCATGCCTACCTGGCCGAGCACTTTGGAGGGAGTATGCCCTTTTCGGCTTGTGGGCCGAATACAAAAGTTCATCCTCATGCTCGGAGAGGTGGCATTGATCATGACAAAGTGGTGGACTTAAATCCTGAGCGCGTCTTCGAGGTTCATTATTTAAGGACGGCATCAAAGTTTGCGACCGATTCACGGGCCGACCGGTCCATGATTCGGATTGTGCTGTGTGATCCTGCTCGGAGCGAACTCGAGTCTGATTGCCTCGAGGACCTAGATCATCAGTGGGGGGTGAGTTTTGCTCCACTGCTCAGTTCAGGAGACTGGTTTTCATGGCAGCATTTTCTTCACGGTTTGTCGTCTCAGTTGTGGATTTATCCCATGAAAGAGGTCGTCGAGTTTTTTAAAGATCGTGAGGGGCGAGATTTGGAAAGCTATCCGTTACTACTCACTCAGGTTCAAAAAAAACAGCTGATTTATCGGGTTCTTGAAAATTATTGGTCCTACTTGGGAAGGCTGGGAGTACGAAAGTCCGGCTTCGTCGGAGATAACAGTAGCGCTGAGACGGGGCACTTGCTTAAGGGTATTTTAAGTTCAACGGCGATGAAGGGATTTGTGGCCAGAAATTCTGTTGAACTCAAGGAAAAGCTGGTTCAGCTCAATTTGATTTCGAGTGATCGGGTTAAAAGTCCAAGAGACTCTGAAAAGTCAGGATTATTTTTTCCATCAGCCGAACCAGAGTTGAACAGCGCATTTGAGTTCTTAAAGGTGAATCTAAAGACAGGAATACTCAGGAAGCTGTTTACCTGGGGGGCGTTGGAGGATTACCTGACCTATACAGACCCAGCAGAGCGCTTGGAGGTCATTAACCAGACCACTCATTTAGGTGATCTTTACGAAAAGCAAAAATTATATAAAAGTTTTTTGTCGCTGGAGTCTCGAATTGAGCACCGACTGTCTCAGGAGCTTCATGGTAAAATTCACCAGAAATTGGGGGGGATTTATCAAAGGCTAAAGGAGAAAAAACGTACTGAGCTTTCATCTAAGAATCTAGAGATGTTCAAAATATTTATGACGCATTTTGCAAGCACTCATCCACTTGCTCTCGTTCAGAGTGGGTATGGCGTTCCAACTGAAGCTGAGTTTGGGATGATTTTTACAACGCCGAGAGAATTTTCCGTGAGTGGAGAGTTGCTCCGGGAGTGGATGCTAGAAAATTTTGGTTTTGAACTCATTCAGCTCAAGCTCATTCAAGATAACAAAATGAAGCTCAGTCGTTTGCTCGGCGAAACCTAGCTACTCGTTTCACGTACTCTCTTAAAAAGGGAGAACCAGAATGGGTCAAAAAAAATCTATTTTAAGAAGTCATGATTTTGAACGCTCTCATCTGAACCGTGCTCTGAGTTTTGTAGCTCTTGCTTTGAGTTTACCGCTGACCGCGTGTGGGCCTGGCCTAGTTGGAGACCGAGTAGGGTCACCTCGAAGTCCAGGGGGATCTGGTTTTTTTGGTGCTGAATCAAAAGCTGCCATGGAGGATTCAAAGAATTGTCGTAGCGGTGATTCTTCACAGACTTGTCTCGCTTTGAAATACGTTGTTTTTGAGGATTCTGATGGCATTCCGGCAGTGAATGAGGGGGTCGTTCTGAGTGGTGTTGCTGCAATCAACCGGATCTGGAGTCAGTGCAATATTCACTTTCAAGTAGATCGATTTTTAAAAATTAATCCTAAAAAATATGAACTCTCATTCAATTCTTCAGAGAATCATGATTTGGAGCAGATCCGAAAAATTTTTATGGACTCATCCACTCTGCTTGTAGTTACGACTGGGAAATGGGACCGCTCTGGATCTCTAGGTAATACCGGCGCCAATGCTTGGGCATCCATGCCGGGAGATCAATTCTATGGCGTAGTTTTAGAAGCACCTGTGGGCGACTATCCGAATATTATCGCTCATGAGCTTGGACATTATCTTAATCTTGATCACGCAAGTGACGTTGATCAACTGATGAACCCCGTAATTTATGATCGTTCTAAGTCTCTCACTCGATCTGAATGTAATATGGCTTATAATGCAGTGCAGGACTACTGGAAATCCATGGTAAGGTAAGTTTTGATCGGTTGCGTTAATTGACTGAGAAGCCTTTAATTTTTCTGGGTAACTTCCGAAAAGCTTACATGGGGAAAAATTGGCTTCTTCAGCTCCCTTTGATTTTGTTTTTTTGGTTTTGTTTTTTGATTACCGAGGGGGCGAATCGTGGAATTCTCGATCATGGATTTTTGCGCGACCGAGTTCTTTCCTGGGTTAGTCGACCTCCTCACGTTCTCACCGACTTTAAATTCAAAGTAAGAGGGGTACAGCCGCTTAAGAATAAGCTGGTCGTCGTTGAGATTGACAGCAATTCGATTAGCGCACTCGGACGGTGGCCTTGGCATCGAGATACGACTGCCTACCTGGTTGATCATATCTTTCAGGCCGGTGCAAAGGTAGTTGGGCTCGATATGGTCTTTTCTGAACCTGATCGACGGGTTCCTGATGGTCTCGCTCATTTGCTCAAACAGAAAAAAATGGATGATGTGATCGAATCTTTTGAGACCGATCGTCACCTGGAGAAGGTGATCGAGAAGTACTCGGACCGACTAGTCCTTGGCTGGATCTCGGATACAGCGTGTCAGCCAAAATTGGATGGGATTCAAAATTGCCCCGTGGGAGACCCTGCAGCCTTGGCAGAGTTTCCTGCAGGATTTGAGCGCTTTGCTATGAAGGGAGTTCACCTCGATTCCCAATTTCAAGCGGAGCGCGTGCCTGTTCTGTCGTTTGTGACCCCGATTGCAAATATTGATTCTTATCACCGGGTCGCTAGTCAAATCGGATTCCTAAATGCAAGTTTAGACTCGGATGGCTATATTCGCAGAGCACCCTTGATTGGTTTTGCAGCCGGGCGTCCATACGCTTCTTTGCCGTTTGAAATGGCCAGAGTAGGGCAGCGCGAGGAAATGGCGCTCGCTTTTGATCAGAACCTGAGCGTTCAGTCCTTATCATGGGCTCACTCGGGCAAGAGCATTCCAGTCAATCAGTTGGGAGTGCTTGAGGTTAATTTTCGAGGTCCGAGTTCGACTGTGACCAGGATCTCAGCACTGGATGTCATGAGTGATTCAGACCTCGTAAAGTCTTCAAATTTGACGGACTCTCCTCGATCCAAAAAGGATGTGCTATCCGATGCCTATGTCTTAATTGGGATTACGGCACTGGGTGTGCATGATATGCGGCAATTTCCCTTTGAGTCTAATTCCCCTGGAGTGGATGGCCACATTCATATCTTGGATAATTTGCTGTCCAATGATCCACTCATTTCTGGATCGCAGTGGGGGAGTTCAATTTGGGTCTCGATCCTCATGGTGATCTGCGGGATCGGTTTTGCATGGGCTTTAAATCGGTGGGATGCTCTCCCTGGTGTCTGGCTTTTTCTGGGGACTTTAGCAGGTTTTTGGATTTTTGATTTTGCTTTTCTTTTCAAGCACAATCTCAACTGGAACACAGCCTACCTTTATTTTGAGTGGATGAGTGTTTTTGTGGTCACGCTTGCAATGAAGTATGCAGTGGAAGAGCGAAATAAAAAATTCCTTCGGGATGCATTTTCAAAGTACGTTGCTCCGGCTGTGGTCGACTCTATTTTAAAAGATCCGAAGAAGCTTTCTCTGGGTGGAGAAAAGCGGGAGATGACGATTCTTTTTTCAGATATTCGAAACTTCACTTCGTTTTCAGAGCAAATGGACGCCAAAGCCTTGGCTTCATTTCTGAATGATTACCTGGGGATCATGACCGGGATTGTATTTAAGCATCATGGAACCTTGGATAAATACATTGGTGATGCAGTGATGGCTTTTTGGGGTGCTCCGCTGGATCAGTCCAAGCACGCATTTCAAGCTTGTCAAGCCGCTGTGGAGATGATTCATGCCCTGAAAAAGAATCAAAAACGATTCAAAGAGCAATACGGGATCGACGTTGAGGTTGGAA
This sequence comes from Bacteriovoracaceae bacterium, assembly GCA_947463705.1. GTDB lineage: Bacteria > Bdellovibrionota > UBA1018 > UBA1018 > UBA1018 > CAINWE01. The sequence goes on along the minus strand of CANHSO010000010.1, from coordinate 8,198 downwards.
TTGGGATTAATTCAGGTTTGGTGAATGTTGGGAATATGGGTTCTCAACAAAATTTTGAGTATACTGTGATCGGCGACCACGTCAATCTTGCTTCGAGGGTTGAAGGCCTTACTAAAAAATATGGAGTGAGGCTTTTGACTACCCGATTTACTTGGAACGTGATGAACAAATACATCAGTGAACATCCTGAGCTCAGTCTCTCTCAGGAGTTTTCCTATCGTGTCCTAGATGATGTGAAGGTTAAGGGAAAGAAGCAGACAGTTGAGTTGATTGAAATTCTAGATCAACCGCTGCCGCAAGACGCGATTCAGGAGTTCGAGGAAGCTCGGCAACTCTATCGCAATCAGAAGTGGAGTGAAGCGATTCAGGCACTGAAAGCAGTCAGTCAGAAAATCGCAAATTCCCTAGGAAAATCTCCAGAATTTGAGGATGGACCTTGTGAGACTTATCTCGAACGTTGTCAGAAGTTTTTGGTCAGTCCGCCCGCTTCGGATTGGGACGGCTCATGGGAAATGGAGAGTAAGTAAGGCTCTAACTAACCGCTGCGGTAGACACTGTGCCGAGCATCTTTTGGGTCGTCTTCGTAAGTTTGTCCCCCTAACGAAGGAGGCACTCCAGTCTCTCCTGGTTCGAACTCGGATTCTCGCGCCCTTTCAACTTGGACGCCGCCGTAGAGAAGTCCTGTTGAGGCTCCAAATAGAAAGTGCCCGACGATCATGAGAGCGAGCGTGAATAGTCCTAAGCCTGAACCCAAAACCCCAAAGTTGGGGTAGAGTCCCGTTCCGACAAATTCGTGAAGAGCATTAAAGAATGGGAAAATAGCAACGGCTGCTGCGATTAAATGCCAGAGTGCAACTTTAAGTCCAGTTTTTGCGTTCGCTACGAAGTAAACAGTCTCAAAAAAATAAGCGTAAAAAAGTCCAAAAATAGCACCAATAGTGAGATTGGCGATGAAACCGACGGTCCAGTTATGATCCCCATATTGCGTCCCGCGGAGCAAGCTACCCAAATAAAGTTCGAAAGAAAACGGGGTTGCGCCCACCAAGTAGAAAGTATCGATCCACCCCATCATGAGTAAACTTCCGACAATTCCCACTTTGATCGCTCGCCACCAGTGAATAGGCTGCTGTCGCTGCTCGATCAGCGTTAATTTTCTTGGCATCTTGAGTAATGAAGTGCAAAAAAAGTTCCAACTCCGACAGGAGAATCTCAAGATTAAGTCTACCTCTGAGCGCAGTGAAGTCGACTAAGTCTTCATTTCGAAGAACTGAAAAGCTGGATGGAGACTGATCTTTTGAACTTGGTGGTTGATATTAAATAGAGCAATGACTTCAGTCTTTCTTTTTGGCCATACGTTATAAACGGTGAGGCTGGAGGATTGAATCATCTGGTAGAGTCCATTGCCTCCGCCTCCCTTGCCCTCGCTGTTTTCGCCCAGGGACTGTCCATTGAGGCAGCGTTCTAGATGATCCAGGATGGTAGACCGGGACAATGCTCCAAATGGATCTACTGCAGAAATAGCGAGCAGTGAACCATCGCATGCGTAATTAAACTGAGCATACTCGTTAGGCTCGAGGCTGATCTTTTGAGTTCGAGCGAGGTGGTTATATTTGGGACGCCCATCGGAGTTTGTGGGTGCATCGTAGATTGTGTTCATGAGAATTTCTTCAGCCACTCGGATGGCCTTGCCCCGAAGTGATGATCGGATATCAATCGACTTCATGAATTCTTCGAGATTCGCAACAAGCTCGTGTCTTTGGTCACTTCCTGTAACCAGAGATTGGGTAATTTTTGTGCCCCAGCTTAGATATTTTTCCATTCCAAAAAGGTCATTGTTTGAAAGTTTTCGGATCGTGGTTGAGATATTTTTAACAGTGAAGCTTCGATCGTCTGGGTGGCGAGCTAAAATGGTCGAAAACTCAGGGTATTTTCTCAAGGTGCTAAAATGTTTGCTAATTGGCTCAGAAGTCACGAAGACAAACTGTGACTTTGCGCCCAAATCCTTTGCGAACGCAATCAGCTCGACGAATGAGTGATTGAGACATACGACGTCGAACTGATTTTCCTGAAGGATTTTTTTTGCTGCCTCCAGCTCTCCCACTACCTTAAAGTTAACACCTGTTCCAATTAAAGACATCTTGGCGTTCACCTGCTCGTTGATGTCCTGTTCGACGAGGAGGATGCTTGTGTTTTCGAGAGAACTCTCTCGGTTAAGAAGCGAGCACATGTCCTCAAATTCGGAAAATACTTGATTGATTTCAGCTTGGAGTGAGCTCCAGATCTGAGTACCTCCTTCGAGTTGAGTACTGAGCTGTGATGAAAGTTCGCGGACGGTAGGGATTCTGCTTTTTAAGATGGATTGAATCGATCCGACGAGGGTCTTTTGACTCGTGCTCAGTTCATCAATACGGGTTAAACTAGCGCCTTCAAGGGCCCAGTTAGCCGCTATGAGGTCTCGATTTGCAATTTCAAAAAGTCGTGCCTTTTCATTTGTCTTGCTCAAGCGTTTGGCTAGAATGCCCAGAAATAGTCGATTCAATGCATTCGTAAAAATGAATTGAAGGTGACTGGGCAGATGGATGACTTGACTCGGTTGAAATAGAAGTAACAAGCATGGACTACTGGCGTAATTCGAGGCTCCACAGGCTTTTTTTGTAATTAGGCTCATTTCTCCTAGGATCTCGCCTGGCGTGGATAGTGTCGCAATTTTTTCGCCTTGGTGAATGACATCTACGGAGCCTTGAACTAAAAAGTAGAGTGTATCGTTGGTAGATCCTTCGGCTAAAATGAGGTCACCTGGGTGATATTCTTTGTAGACCGCTAAGCTGGCTAGGTGATTGACTTCAACCTCCTCAATGGCCTCTCGAAATAGAAACTTTTTTAAGTCAGCTTCGATTTGAGTTACATCGATTCTTGTTGAGTCTATATTTTTATCCATATGGATCAATATATTATTTTTAATTTAAGAATAAAATAATATTTATAAGTCAATATCTTGGCGTTCATCTGTAGCAGAACGAATGCAGTTGGACTGAGTTGACTGATCCTCGGTGTTTTAACCCGTAAATCAGACTCTGAAAAAACAATTTTTTCGCCCCACTCCGTCCCGAATCTTCATTGATTACTGAGTTTGCTTTGTTTTTGTATGGTGCCGAGGACCGGAATCGAACCGGTACGCCGTTTTCACAGCCCAGGATTTTAAGTCCTGTGCGTCTACCTATTTCGCCACCCCGGCAATGAGTGAAGTTCCTATGTACCTTGTTTTTTCTGTTCTGCCAACCGTCTAAGTGCATACGCCGAACTTTGTGTATCGGTAATGACGTAGAGGTGGACTCCGGGGGCCCCGAGAGTTTTGAGGCGCTCCACGAGCTCAAGAAGGAGGTCGATCCCGCGCTGGAGGGAGTCGGGCCCCTCGACTTCGTCCAGTCGTTTTAAGGTACTAGCTGGAATGCGTGTTTTAAATTTGGTGATCATCCGCATGGCCTGCGCCTGGGTTTTGATCAACCGGGTCCCAGGAAGAATGGGGATGGAGATTTTTGCCTGTCCGCAGAGGTCTAAAAATCGAGCATATGAGTCAGGATCAAATAAAAGATCGGTCATCCCGTACTCGGCACCGGCTTGGACTTTGAGTCGAAAGTACTCAATGCGCTCGTGCTCATCGGGAGCATCCGGATAGGCGGCTGCCCCGATGCAGAAGTCAGTTTTTTGTTCATTTGGGGAGACGGGGCCTCCCGGCCGGGTGAGGAAAGTGCCTGAATTGAGTTTACGGATCTGTTCAATGAGTTGGTAGGCGTAGCTATAGCCCCCTTCGCGGGCCTTCCATTCAGGTTGGCCGTCCGGGGGGTCGCCTCTGAGAGCGAGGATGTTTCTAATCCCAAAATAGTGGTGGTCCATGAGGTGATTTTCCACTTCCTGAGCAGTGAGGTCTCTGCAGGTGAAGTGGGCAATGCAGGGGATGTCCAAACGTTCCTTAATCAGTTGGGCGATCGGCAGACTCCCTCCCCGTAAGCTTCCTCCCGCTCCTTTCGTGACGGCCATGAACTCTGCTCCTGCCTGAGCGAGTGTGTTGATCTGTTCAAGCACTTGGCCTTGTTGTACACCATTCCGAGGCGGAATAATTTCTGCAGAAAGAGTAAATGCGCTTTCTGCTAAGACATTCGTGAGTTTACGATCAATTTTAAAAGGGAAGGAGGTCATATTCGGATTCGATGGTCGCTTATGGAAATTTAAAAGTAAATTAGAAAACATCTTTTCTTTGGGATAGAAGTGACTCAATGCGGGATTTCATTTTTCAGAAGGCGAAGGAATTAGATCGACCCTTGGAACTGCCTAGTTTGCTGCAAGGGATGCACTGGGCTGCTCGTGCCGTTTTTAAAGGGTTGGGTTTTCAGTGGGAAATTCATCGAAACGGCGACCAGAAGGTGGGTTACTGGAAAATTCACTTCCGAAATAAAAGCAAGGGTAAGCCTTATCCTAAGCGGTTTATTTTGCTTCCTGGGTTCGGGGATACGCCGCTCTCTTGGCAGGCTCAAGTCCTTCTTCTTCAACCTGTTCTGAGGCAAGAGTTTGATGAACTGATTCTGGTCGATTTGCCTGGTTTTGGCGGCTTTTTATCTCATGAGCGATCTTTTGTGAATTTTGATTTGATGATGGTAGCGATGGGAGATGTCCTGGATTACCTAAAACCTCATACAGTCTTGGGGCATTCTCTGGGGGGATGGCTCGCATCAAATTATGCCTCGCTTTGTGGGCAGGCTAAGCGGCCTTTGGCAAATCGCTTGAATTACTCCGGACCTGAGTCGATCATTCTTGTAAATCCGTCTGGAATTTACAATGATCAACGGATCAAGCTGGAGTTAGAGAACGTATTTAGAGCTGCTGTTCAAGGCGGATTTTTAAACCTTAAACCGAATCTTTTTCTACGTGAGCCATTTTGGTTTCAATACATCGAGAAACATTTTGAACGCTTATTCCAGCGAGAAGATATTGCACAATTGATTGATTCAGCTAAGGGCGAACACGATCTGACGTTGGCAGCTCATCACATTCGATCCGATGTCTGGGTAGTTTGGGGTGAAAATGACACACTGATTCCATCCTCTTGTTTAGAGACCTGGATCACGTCCTTGAACCCTGAATTCAGGGATCGACACCATGCGGTCCTCCTGAGAGCAGTGGGCCATTGCCCACAGCTTGAAGCCCCTTGGGTGACCTCGGCAGTGGTTGGACAGATTTTGAAGAATAGAATACCGTCTCGCTTAGGGGGCAAGTGGTGGAACGTACTTCAATAGTAATTCTGCGAGCGGTTGGTTCTCAGTTTTTAACCCTTTGTTGTCTCTTTTTTACCAGTGGTATTGGCCAGATCAGTGGAAACCCGAAGACAGTCTTAAGGTCCTCTTGCTTCAGTCGTTCGATCAGACCCGGCGGAGCTTCGAGAATCAACTACGAGAAGAAGAGTGGCTAGAAAAATATCCAGTTTTCATCTCATTGGTAAGTCATGGTATCCAACTTTGAGTTGAGATTAAGAGGCCTTTGGCAATGGAGTGAGGAGCTTGCTCAACTCGTCTTCGAGTAAGTCGTGAGCTTCTTCAGCTGTACATCTCTTCTTGGGATCAACGGTTAATAAGCACCTGAGCATGGGGAGCATTGCTGATCTTCTTTGACCTTTCCAGAGTTCACGTAGGGCTATGAAAACGCTGTCGACATCGGACTGTTGAACACCCAAGTAATCAGTGAGGCGTTCTTTTGTAGATCCTCGGTTTGCTTTCCAGTGGCCTGAACTCCAATCAAAGTCGGTCGATATTTCAAGGAGAGACACACCCAATGACCAGGCATCAGACGCGCTATCGCTTTGAAAGTGAGACCACTCAGGGTTCCAGCGTGGTCTTAGTGTAGGGTGTAGATGAAAACTACTTTTTAGCTCATTCCACTTTTTATTTAAAAGTTTTGGGTCACTACGAAACGAGTTTAAATGGAATTTTTCAATTGCTTCAGGGGCTGCATACCGATGAGTAGTTCTGAAAAAATCCTCATGGTCTATGATTTCATCGATTCCAGGTTCATCATAATTGTAACCTGATCCAAAATCACCGAGAGCGGCTTTGAAATGGCCTTCAGGTTGTTTTTGAAGAAGAATATTAAGGGGTTTGATATCGCGGTGGACCATTGAGTGTTCATGGAGAAAAGATAGGCCCATGAGGAGCTGTACGGTGACTGAAATCAGCTCTGGGGAAGGAATTGAGTAGGTTGTTCTTGGAAGCAGTTTTAGTTTTTCTTCAATATAAGTATAAGCGTCCCCTTGCTCGTAAAACTCAGAGAGAAATCGAAGACTGCCTGTGAAAGGATTCGTGGAGCATTCTTTAAAAAGTAAGAGTCCAGGCACTGATCTTCCCAGTGAGACGTGATCAATGGCTGCGATCATGTTTGCCTCTTTCACGGCTTCTAAATGCTTTTCAGCAACCTCTATTGGGTCTGGATCTCTGCTCGGAGTGGGTGGTTTTTCAATTGCAAGAGCAAATTCCTGTCCACTTGGGTCGGATGGGTACCTCACTCTCAGGACCAGTTTGTAGGATCCTGACCTCACTTTCATATCGCTCCTGACAAAAACCCGATCTCCGTCGAAAAACATCCGACCTACATGAATGGTTTTGAGCTGGTTGAGCTCAAGGGGCCAAGATGATTCAGAGGGAGTGGACCTTGAAAGATAGTGATCAGCCAAAAAATCGACCATCGTAGCATGGGTCATGCCTAGTGGATTGTTTGATGCCCAGGCGCAAAGATCCAGGTCAATCTGGGTGACAGTTTCACCCGTTTTTTCAGAGAGTTGACTGAGGATTTTTTGATATTTGGGATCAGAGGCAATGGTCCGTAGAATGATTCTGCGGCCGGGGTCCGATGAAGTGACCTCATTTTTAGGGAGTGGTTCCCCGTCTTCGTTGCCTGTAAACCCATCTTTAGCTAGGGCAAAGTATAACGAAAATAAGATGAATCCAAGTCGCAGAGAGATCGTTCGGTTTGTTCGTCTCATCTAGGTCCCCTCAGTTAAAGTGAGGTGTAATTTGCCATTACACTTAGTGTGCGTCAAGTCTGGACTATTCGCGCTTTTGTGCTTGGTATCCGATTCCGTAATCTCCGGTGATTGATCCGTGATTGACGTGAATATAGGTGATAAAGTTGGCTGAAATAAAAATCTGGCACACCCAAAGTGTGATCAGCAACGACTTTCCTCGGGAATTTTGAGGCTGAGCCATTCTCGTCATCAAGATAAATTCAAATGGAAAAGTGATGGCCATGTAGTAGCGTCGAATCGTGACTCCAGTGAGTGTCATTAAAATTCCAGCAACTAAGAAACCAGCATTTTGAAGAAAAAGAGTTGAAGATGAGCATCCAATCAAGCAACCCGCAAGTTGAGAGCGATTTAGCCAGAGGCTTTTAATCCCACGGCAAAAAATCCACAGGCACGTGAGAGCCATAATCCCATGAGCTAATCCAGTGAGGTAAGTGGGGGTCATCCCAATGAGGGGATACCGAACAAAGTCGGAAAGCTGATCCCAATGAGTAGGTCCCCTCAAAATGCCGAGCGTATTTCCTAAATGAAGGCCTGTGGGATTGGTTAGCCAGAAAACCCAGTATTTAAATTGCAGCATTTCTTGAAGTCCCACACTGATTCGATCGTGGATCGGTGTGTGGAGAACTTGGATCGCCCATGGGATGAGAGGGAGTGCGCCAAAGACGGATCCGATGAACCAAGCCCTCCAGTGGGTTTCGGTTCGTCTCCAGATCCATGTGCATGCAAAGACTGAAAATGCGAGGAAAAAACCACTCATGTGGATCTGCCCCAACCAGGCTCCGATGAGGCCCCAAAAAAAAGCTCCGGCGAATTGAGATCGATTCCACCAGGAGAGCCACGTTAACATAACAAAAAGTGGCAGAAACGGCTGAGGCCAGAGTTTTCTTTGGTACAGAATGAGAAAAGGGTTCACCATGGCCAGAGCGTAGGACCATAGCCACAGGGTACGTTCCGTTGAGTTTTTGATGATCTTAAAGGCAAAGGGCACCACCAGTGCGATGCCTAGCCATGCGGTGAGCTGCACGGCTGTCGCTAGTGATGTGGGCTGATGAATTCCAAATAGCTTTGCGAGTACCGTAAACACCCAAATGCTCATTCCCGGGTTAGCAATGTAGACGCCCGAGTTGAT
>CANHSO010000009.1 GCA_947463705.1 Bacteriovoracaceae bacterium | reverse complement strand
GGATGACCTTTTCAGGATAGCCCTGACGCTTGAGTTCTTCACTCCACTCTTTTGCAAGAAGCTGAGTTTGGGAGTCTACCAAAGCCGACGGCACGTCGAATGGATTTCTCTCAATCAATTGCGAAACGATGGCGCTTTGCAATTTGCTCTCGGACTCCTGGGTGCGCTCACGAACGAGGTAATCTTTAGCTTTAGCTTTTAGGTCAGCAACTGACTCATAGCCCATTTGCTTTACGAATTCGTCGTCCAACTCTGGGAGCTTCTTTTCTTTAACTTCCTGAGCAGTCACGTTGAACTCAGCTTCTTTGTTAGCAATCGCTTGAGCTTCGCTAATTTCAGTGCCTGCGCCATAATTCTCAGGAAAGCGGATACGGAAAGTTTTAGACTCCCCAGCTCTCATTCCAATCAGTTGATCTTCAAATCCAGGAATCATGGAGTTGGAGCCAATCTCAATGAGGCGGCTGCCTTTCATATCTTCTCTCTGTTGGACGCCAGAATCGGTCACAATGCCGCCTGAGAAGGAAGCGTCTACAAAGTCGCCTTTTTCTGCAGGACGAGATGACGAAGTTCCGTCTGCATTTGCCAAGCCGCCGCCAACCGGAACCAGTTGGGCCTGAGAGTCGAGGAGGTTTTTCACCACCTTTTCGACCATTTCGTCCGTGACAGAAACCACTTCACGGTTCAACTTCAAACCGGTGTAGTTTCTAGCCTGAACTTCAGGAAAAATCTCAACAGTAGCAGTGTAAACTAAGTCCTGATCTTCTTGAATTGAATGATCATGCGCGCCTTCGCCAGTTTTATGGACGGAGGTATCAATTTTTGGCTGGCCAACCGGGCTCAAAGACTCCTGGCGAACCGCTGCATCGAAGGACTCATCGATGAGTGAGTGCAACACACGATGACGCACATCCTCGCCATAGAATTGCTTAATCATGGAGATTGGCGCTTGGCCTGGGCGAAAGCCCTTGAGGGTTGCGCTCTTTTGAACGCTCATGAAACCGCGATCTAAGTGAGATTTCACTTCTTCGGCGGGAACGCGAACTTTAAGTTTACGAACAATACTGGAGGTTTTTTCAACTTCTACGTTAAATTTCATGGGGTTTTTCTAGACTAGACCGACCTAAAATGTCAAGGTTTCCCTTGCCACGTGAGCTGAAATGAGTCCGGGTACCAGACCCTTTCCAACCAGAGGGCTCGGGCTGGGGCCGTAGGCCCGACAGCGTTTCGATCTTGAGCCTCAAGGATCTGCTTGAAGCATTCGGCTGACCGCCTCCCCTCGCCGACCTGAAGCAGTGTCCCAGCAATTCCGCGGACCATTTGCTTAAGAAATCCAGTACCCACCACTCGGACCCTTACCAGACTAGTTCCATGCGCCTGAAGGAATACCCCTGGCGCCTCAAGCACCACCTCAGCCTCGATGATCTTTCGAACGGTTGGGCCGGGCTTCGATCCAGAGGCCTGAAAAGGCTTAAAGTCATGCTCTCCCAGTAGGGAACTCAAACCCCGGTTCATCGCCTCGAGATCTAGGGGTTTTCGAATCCACCAGCTATAGGGTTCAAGACCGGGGATCGCCGCTGAACCCTGCTGAAAGTAGTAAGAGTACTGCTTTTGAACTGCACTTCTTTGAGCATGAAAGTCCAGCGCCACAGGTTGAAGCGACAAAACTTGAATGTCCGAGGGCAGGAGCCCATTCATCGCTCGAAATAGGACCTGGCTATCCCACTCCTTAGCTCTGAGCACGAAGTGCCCTACTTGCCCGATCGCATGAACTCCAGAATCGGTTCTTCCGCTTCCAACTACCGAGATGCACTCTCCTGTAATTTTTTCAAGGGTCCGTTCAAGGGTTTCCTGAATACTGGAAAACTTCGGCTGACGCTGCCAACCGCTGTAGGCTTTGCCCACATAGCTGGTCAAAAAGGCATACTTCCAAACGAGAGGAGCACTCTCAGTATTCAAAGGCAAAACCAACAAAAACTCCTGAATTCTGAGCCTTAAGCTGACCGCTCAGCGGAAAATATTGAATATAATCGACGGTGAAAAAGCTATGCTGAATCTGATGATTCGCATAGAGGTCCCAGTGCATTTCCTTAGACATCCAATCCAAGAGCACGGAAATGCCAATTGACGTGTAAACTGCCCAACTTAATCCTAAAATGTTAGGCTTTGAATCACTTCGAGTTTCCCAGTACCCTAAAGCTGTTGGACCTACCATGACTGAGGGACGTAAAATCTGGAATAGATTAAAACGGTAGTTTAAGGCCACCGTGGCCGGAAATGCAAAAAACTGAAACTGAGTTTGGGAACTCTGAGGAAACAACTGACCAGTCCTAGGGTCAGTAATTGCGCTAGCCAATTGGCCGGTACCCGAGAACACGCTCACCCCGAAAATTCCAATAATCCCCAAACTCCCAAAAAGCTCGCTATGAATCGGTTGAAACTCGTAAAATCCGGAAAGATCCGTAGAGGAATTTTGTCCATAGAGGGTTTTGAAATCGACAGAACCCGATCCCGAACCCCTCGAATAGTTTTGACTGACTGACTTAATGCCATACCTCAAACCAAAGGAACGAGAGATCCCACCAGGCATTGTCATTTTCAACTCTGATTTTCCCTCCCTTACGGCTTGAATAGCGCCCCCTTCAGTTTTTGGCTCAAGTTTTTTTCTCTCCTGATCGGTGTAATATTCTCCGTTGGCATTTGGCACCAGAGACGGATCCTCTCGACGAAGTTGCTCAATATGCCGAGTCGCCCCACCTTCCGAAGAGGGTTCATTCGAGAACTGATTTTGAATGCCCCTGATATAGGAATCTCCGGAACTTTTGCTTCCGCTCTGAACACTTCCTTCTTTCATAAGTTGATCAATATAGGGCTGATGAGAGGTCTCGTCAGGCGTCGCCCCAAAGCTCAACTGGGGGGTACTGAAGACCAGGACAACTGCGGCGACGAAGCATATCCTGTAATTCGACCCTCTAGGTAACATGCAAATTCCCCCGTCGATTGAAAATCAACCAAAGCCCAATCAACCCAAATCCTGAAAAACCCAATAGGACTAAAATCCCAGGGTGAAGACAAAGCCAAGCAATCATCTCTAATTTAGAAAGCCCCAAAAGCACAGGGACTCGAGCCCAAGCATGATCATCGAGCCAACCCGCAGCATCAGGGGACCAACTGTAATACCAGCTCACAAATGCCTGACCTGGAGTCGAGGTCAAAAGCACTCGATCTCTAAACTCTCTCAGCATCTGCACCGGAGGCGCCTCGGTCGACTGAAACGCCGCCGTCGCAATAAAACATTTCGCATCTGACGACAAAAATCCGTACACACTCGAGGTAGCAATCGGTCCAAGCCCAGTGCAACCCTGCTGAGCCAATGAGGTTGGAGGAAATGTAGGAGTTGTCCCAACTCTGGCAATGGGCGGAGTGTAAATCCCTGCGGCATCTTGAATCAAAAAGCCCAGGTAATAGTTGATCGTATTTGAAGCAATAGAATTCTCAAACCCAGTGGCGAAGTACATGGCATTTTTGTAATTACCGTAGCTTGTAGAAACGCCAGTGTTGGCCGTTAAGAAACTAGAGCTGAGATCAGGAGCAGTATTCAAACTCGCTCTTTTAAAAACGGTAATGAATTTTAGACCGTCAGCCATTCCCGCATTACTCGTTAAACTGAACTGAGAAGCATCGATGTACACGCGGCCGTCATCCGGTTTAATGGTCACGGCGGAGAGATCAGGGCAGGTAAAGGTTGAGGCTGTACTTTGAAAACTAAACTTCACTGGTCTGCTGGTTTCTATTGGTGAACCCGAAGGCAAAGAGATAGCCTGGTTACTAGAGACCGTTTGGATCACAAAAATCAAACTCAAACTTTTAGCTCCCGTACCAGGGTCAGTCGGTTCTCCAGAACTACAAAAATCGAGGGAAGTAGTCGAATATGAAACATCGGCACAGACGTCGTTTGGATAAAAATAAACTGTGAAATTCTGACCTGAAATACTCGCTGCGTAGTAAGGAGCACCTGAGGCAGTCTGATCATTTTGTACCAGTACCCGGCCGTACATATCTTTAGCGAAACACAGTTGATCATTACACACTCCCTGATCACTTCCTGCGATCGGAATGTACCGAGGTCCTGACCCCTGAGGAGGGTTGACCCCAGGGATTTGAATCGTAATAACGGAGCCTATAGGAATGGGGGAGGTCGTTGAAATCCTCACTCCAATTGCATTTTTAAATCTTTCTGTATCGGCCAGTCCCTTATTGAAAACAGTAGATTCACCCGACGAGCTCCTTGACTTAGAATATCCAGCATTTTTGCCGAGATCAATCCCGTTGCCATCACTACTGATGGTCGGATCGAGAAACGCCCCATTCGCGAGTGGGGCATCTTTTTTAATTAAATAATAGAAAGTCTTATCTCCGAACACATAAGGGACCGGGGACGGATCAGGCAGGGTCCAGTTTTGAGGGGTAATCGTCATGACCGCCATTGCTTCTGGGCCCATGACCATCATCCACCCCAGTATGAATTTAAAACCAAACCAGGCTGATTTCCTCACTCGCTCACTCCCCTGTCTAACGTAGAGTTTTCAGCAGAACTTCACCAATTTGCACGGCGTTCAGTGCTGCTCCTTTTCTTAAATTATCAGACACACACCAGAGGTTCAGACCATGGTCTATGGAAGGATCTCGACGCACTCTTCCAACGTAAACAGCATCGCGTCCGGAGGCACCTTCGACTCGATCCCCTTCACCAGTCAAGCCCATCGGATAAACTTGATTATGAATATCATCTTGTAGAATCACGCCCGGTTGAGCGGCCAAAGCGTGTCTCACATCTTCGATTTCAAATGAACGCTCGCACTCCACATTAATCGACTCTGAATGAGAGGAGTAGGTTGGAACTCGAATCGCAGTGGCTGAAATTTTGAGCCCCGGTAAGTCTAAGAGTTTTCGCGCCTCAGCCATCATTTTATGTTCTTCGCTCGTATAACCATCGTCTTTGAACCCGCCAATCTGCGGAATGCAATTAAATGCGATGGAGTGAGCAAAGACCTGACACCCGACCTTTTCGCCCGCTAAAAACTTCTTAGTGTTTGCAGTGAGTTCGTCCATTGCTGCGGCGCCGGCTCCGCTCGTGCTTTGATAAGTAGAAACCACCACACGCTTGAGCCCCCAACGTTCTAAAATCGGCTTAAGCGCGACGACCATCTGAACGGTAGAGCAGTTAGGTCCTGCAATGATTCGCTCCCTAGGTAGAAACTCAGAGGGAGCTTTGGATCGAATTCGCTTTTCCAAGGCTGATCCGTTGACTTCAGGCACGACCAAAAGAACATCCTGCTCCATCCGAAAAGTTGCAGAATTATCAACAACCCAAGCCCCTGCTTCAGCAGCTTGAGGAACCCATTCTTTCGACACTGCATCGGAAGCGTCGAAGAAAACAAGATCAGTTCCCACAAAACAATTCTTTTCCAGAGCGACACAGGAGTAAGTCTGGGATTTCCAGGTCAGGATTTTACCAACCGACCGTGAAGAGGCAAAAAGTTTTAAAGTCTGAACGGGAAAGTTTCGCTCGTCCAAGATTTTTAAAAGTTGCTGACCAACAGCACCTGTAGCACCAACAATCGCGATCTTAAGTCCGTTTTTCATAAGCAGTGGCAGAGCTCCCTTCATTTACTCCTGATTCGGCAGGTGCCGTACCCACCAAATCACGTCGGAAAATCAGTCCAAAAACGTAGCGTAGCAAGCTTAAACAGATGAAAGCGCTCAAACTGATGAATAAAGTCATCTCTGGGTTGATGACGACTAAGACCATCAGGAGCAAGCCCAACATCATGTATCCAAAGGTTGCTCTCGATCTCCAATTTAGCTCCTTGAATGAGGGAAATGGGAGCGTACTCACCATAAGTCCCGCCAAACCCACTGTCATGGGCACAACAACAGGGCTCTTTGCGGCATCTTGCCATTGGATTTTGTCACTAAAAAGTACAAATGTTGCCACAACCCCGGCCGCCATCGGAATTGGCAAGCCTTGAAAAAATCCCTTAGGCTGAACAGCGGTAGTTACGTTAAATCGAGCCAATCTCAAAGCGCCGCACACGAGGTAGAGAAATGCAACAATCCAGCCCAAACGATCGTAAGGCTCCAGAGACCATTGATAGAGCAAAAAAGCAGGTGCGACGCCAAAGGAAAGCAGGTCAGATAAACTATCATACTCTACCCCAAATTGACTGGTGGCCTTTGCCAACCGCGCAATTCGCCCATCGAGCATATCAAACACCCCAGCAGCGACAATTGCCCAAGCTGCCGTAGAAAATTCATGATGAGAAGAGGAAATAATAGAGTAAAACCCGGAAAACATATTGGCAGTCGTGACAAGATTGGGCACCAGGTAAATTTTCTTCATAGCTGAAAGTATACCTCAAAAATCCTCAAACGCCGAACCAATTTGACTGACTTACTCAGTCCGGGAACGGGGGAGCAAACCCGACCTCAGTTTAATTTCGGCATCAGATGCACGCAAATAACGAGGAAAAACACTCAGTGCAGACCACTCTTTTTGAATGTGCCAAGCCTCACAAGCCATCATTCCCAAAGCCCTCCCATCAACCTGATGGCCAAATGGGAGCGGAAAAATAACTTTCTGCGCTTGCGGGAGCTGACTCCACATCTCCGGGTAACGATGCACGCCTTCACCCACAGCAGTCCAACGAAGTTTTGAGTTTTCTTGATTCAAAACAGGAAGGACTGAATGAAGAAGCTGATCCGGCGAAAGCACCACTTCTTGAACTACTGACGACCATAAGAGTGACTCACGCTCACTCCCTTGCATCCAACATTTTTGAACCTCTTTTGCGGAGCCCCAAAGCGTAAAAAGCTCTCCTTTACACGCATCGGTCGCTGCAATCACTAGGATCTCATGACCCAAAGATTCAAAATATTGGGCTACCGGCCTAGCTAGAGCAGCCAAACTCGAGAGGGCGATCAGTGGTTTACCCAGCGTATGAGCCAAGGTCCGAGCGGTAGTTACCCCAATTCGAAGACCTGTAAAACTCCCAGGGCCTGTTCCGACTGCAAGCACGTCGATCTCATCCAATGTCCACCGGGCCGAAGCAAGAACCTGATGAATTGCCCAAAGGAGGCGTTCCGAGTGAGTCGCATCGACATGCAAAGCAAACTCAGAAACGAGTTTAACGTCCCGAGGGTCGGTGTCGCTGCACTCGACCGCAACCACAACCCCAGCCTTAGATGATGTATCCCAGCTTAAAAACTTCATGAATAAATCAGACGAGCAATATCGTTATGAAAAGCAATCCCCATCAGGGCGAGAATAAAGAGCAAACCCAGTCCCTGCGCAATTTCCATTTGCTTCAGGCTTAATGGCTTACCTCTCACCATTTCAACTCCAAGCAAGAGGAGATGCCCGCCATCCAAGACTGGAACAGGCAGAATATTCAACACACCCAGTCCGATCGAAAAAATAGCCATATTCGTTAAAAACACGATCAAGCCGCGCGCCAGTGACTCACCCGCTATTTTCCCCATCGTAAGAGGCCCACCCAGTTGACCGACGGAGACTTCTCCCATCGCCATTTTTCTGAGTGACACCAGATTTCGCCACGTCAGATCGACCATTTTCTCAGTGGCGCGGATCAAAAGTTGGAACGGGTTTAAGACTCGTTCGATCACAGTGACTGGCTCGGCGAGGACAAGGCTTGGAACAATTCCTACAGTATATTGAGTCTTCTTATTCAAGGAGACGTCCCGAACAGCCGTCGCGGTGGGTTCAACCACGGCTTCAATCAACTGGCCTGATCGCTCCCACTTAATTGCCACGTGCCCGTCTTTTTCGCCTGACTTCTGTACGTTTTCGCGAAGCTGAAAAAAACTCTGCACCTCAAACCCACCGATGCTGATCAGACGATCGCCGGACTTGAGTCCCATTTTTTCAGCAGGAGATTTCGAAACCACTTTCTCTACAAAAAGCTCCGTAGAATGAAGTCCGAGATCCACTGCCAAGTTTTGCGGATTCTGAGGCTTTTCAAAAGTCCCCTCGAATTGTTTTTTTGCCGCTGTAGAGCTCTTTGCTCTTTCGAACTGAATTGAAATCGGCTTTCCAGGTTGAGTGACGAAATAAAGAGTCTCAACTTCTTCCCAGGTTTTTACCGGCTTGCCATCAAAACGGGTAATCAAATCACCTGTCATTACACCCGCTTGAGCAGCCTTAGATCGAGGATCTGAAATCCCAACCTGAGCTTCTCGGGCGAAAGGCATCAACCCATCAATCTGACCCACATGGGCAGTCTCACCATAAGTCCCTAAGCCAGACTCACCCGTGGTTTGAGCTTCAATGACGACCGGCTGGGTTTCACCCGTGTGAAGAACTTTAAACTCAATTTTTCGATCCGGATTTTCTGTAAGAATTTGAGCTACTTCTTCGAACTTTTTAACAGGATGCTGACTGACCTCCACGATCTGATCGCCACTCCGGAAGCCGGCTCGCTCAGCTGCAGAGCCATGGACCACCCGCCCCACAACACTGGCTAACTGGGGTTCTCCCAACACTAAAATCACCATGAAAATCAGGATGGCCAGAATGAAATTAAAAAGAGGTCCCCCAAAGAAAATGAAAAACCGCTTCCAAGGTTTCTGCTCATGCAAAGATCGTCCAACATCCTCAGGAGCTACCTCAGCTTCACGATCCTCACCCAGAAGCTTAACGAACCCTCCCATCGGAATTGCTGAAATCCGAAACTCAGTCTCACCCCATTGACGAGACCAAAGCTTAGGACCGAAGCCTACTGAAAAAGTCTCGGCCTTGACCCCGAAGAGACGGGCAAAAATAAAATGCCCAAACTCATGAAAAACAACGAGGGGCACCAGAATAATAATAAAAGCGATTATAGGTCTACCAAGGGAAGCCAGCGTCGTGAGGAATGCTAACATGAGAGGGAACCTCCGTTCAGGTAAAAATCCGTATGCCAGCATACATGACAGGGAGACTGAATACTACCCCATCAAAGCGATCCAGCAGGCCACCATGTCCTGGAAGGAGGCTGCCAGAATCCTTCAAGTGATAGGAGCGCTTCAAAAAACTCTCACAAAGATCACCCATTTGTGCAGTAGCACCGACCACGACTGAAAGCACCAAAGCAACACCGACGGACAGACTTTGGAAAAATAGGAACTTAAAGAGCAAAACCACCACGGCACCCGACAGCAATCCACCCCAAGCGCCTTCCTGGGTCTTTTTGGGGCTAATTTCTGGATAGAGCTTCTTTTTACCAAATCGCAGCCCGGAGAAGTAAGCTCCCGTGTCCCCCACCCAGTTGATCAGTAGAAAGACCAAGATCCACTCTACGCCATGCTGGAGGTCGTAAATCTTACGAAAATAAAAAGGAATCAAAATCAGGTAGATGAGCGCAAACTGCGAGAGTGCCAACTCTTGAAAATGCTGAGTTAAGTCAGCCCCTTGATGACGTTTTGCCGTGATTAAAAAGTAGGCGAAAAACGCCAGGAAACAGAAAACTACGATCACGTATTCACTCTGTGGGACGAGAACATCAAATAAGGCAGCCAACCAAGTGACTGCCAAAAGGCAATACTTCTTTTCCCTTTGATCCCTTAAAGCCAGAGTCATATTGGAGAACTCGTCAACCAAGCCCAACGAAAGGCCAGTAATTAAGAAGAGAACCACAAACCAATTGCCAAAAATCAGAAGAGTCAAGACCAGCGTTGCGCCGACACCTCCGGTTACGACTCGCCTTTGCAATTCACTCTTCATGAGATCGATCCTCCAGGACTTTAAGCTTAAAGTCTTTTACTTAAGTAGGATATCCTCAGAATGAGGTGAAGTAAACTCAGGACCTTGGGCAGATACCCCACCAAAGCGTCTTTCTCGCCTAGAGTATTCTTCAATTGCACCCCTCAGATGATGAGGCCCAAAATCTGGCCAACAGGTATCGATAAAAACGCATTCGGCGTAGGCGGACTGCCAGAGTAGGAAATTACTCATTCGGCGCTCACCACTCGTCCGCACAAAAAGATCTACCCCGGCCAAGTCACCCAAAACACTGGTCCACAGGTAGCGCTCAAAAACAGACTCCGTAAGATCAGAAGTGGATCTGATCCCCTGAAGACAATCTTGAGAAAAAAGTTGAGCAGCTCGAACCAACTCGCTCCGTGCACCATAGGAAACTGCAAACGTCAATTGGAGTCCGGTATTGTTCTTGAGTTTGTCGACAACAGCAGACACGACTTTTTGAAGGTCTGGATCCAGCCTTTCAACCTCGCCAATGACTCTCAGGCGCACATTTTGTCTTTGAAGTTCATCCGCTTCGCGCAACAAATGTTTCTTAAGGAGTCGCCACAGAACGCTACGCTCGCCTTCTGGGCGACTCCAATTTTCAGTCGAAAACGCGTACAAAGTCAGCGCTTTAACTCCCAATTCACTGGCCGCTCTCACGATCAACCTGACGCGAGCAGAACCTCGGATATGACCAAAAATTCGAGGATATCCTCGCTTTTGAGCCCATCTGCCGTTTCCATCCATTACGATGGCGATATGATTGGGAATCTTTAAGCTCACCTGAGTCTCAATTGACAAAAGCTAGATTGTCAGGATTTCTTTTTCTTTACCTGCAATCACTTTATCAACTTCAACGGTTTTCTCATCAGTCTTCTTCTGCACCAACTCCATGGCCTTCTTCACGTCATCCTCAGAAAGCAATTTTGCCTTTTCTTGCTTTTTGAGCTCCTCATTTGCATCACGTCGATGATTTCGGATCGCAATCTTGGCATCTTCGCCCATCTTCTTGACGAGTCTGACCATTTCCTTACGTCGCTCTTCAGTCATGGCTGGAAGTGGAATTCGAATCACCTTGCCATCACTTTGAGGAGTTAGTCCAATATTGGCTGCAAGAATTGCCTTTTCAATCGCACCCAGCATTCCACCTTCCCAGGGAGAGACCTGGATCGTGCGGGCATCTGGAGTGGTCACGTTAGCAACCTGATTGATCGGAACGCTCGAGCCATAATAATTCACATGAACTGGCTCGACGAGAGCGGTCGATGCCCGCCCTGTGCGTACCTTGGCCAAATCACCCTTGAGTGACTGGATTCCTTTGTCCATGTGTTCGGTCATTCCATCCAAAACTGCTTTTGACATGATCGTTTCCTTTTGAGTTGCGAGCAGCTAAGAACCAGCCTAGCTCTAGGCAGTTTCGGTCGAAGTCTCTTGAATTCCTTCGCCCAAAACAAACCGAGCAAAGCGGCGCACGGAGATATTCTCTCCGAGGCCTGCGATCGTCTCTTTCAAGAGTTGCTCGATCGTCTTGCTGGAATCCTTCACAAAACACTGCTGAAGTAAGCAATGGTCTTCGAAGAACTTCTTCAACTTACCTTCTGCAATTTTTTCCAAAACAGCAGCTGGCTTACCTGAAGCCTGCATCTGAGCAATAGCGATCTCTTTTTCTTTTTCAAGAATAGAGGCAGGCACTTCCTCTGGACGAACCCACTGTGGGTTAGCCGCAGCGATGTGCATGGCTAGATCCTTCACAAACTGTCTAAATTGTTCAGTTCTTGCGACGAAATCGGTTTCACAATTCACTTCCAAAAGGACGCCAACCTTGCCTTCACCGTGAATGTAGGAAGTCACAGCACCTTCTTTAGTCATCCGTCCAGCTTTTTTAGAAGCCGAAGCGATGCCTTTTTTTCTGAGGTACTCAACTGCCTTCTCAAAGTCACCTAAGGATTCGGTCAGTGCCTTTTTGCAATCCATCATACCGGCACCGGTTTTTTCGCGCAGTTCTTTTACCAAGCTTGCAGAAATTTCCACAGTCTTACTCTCCTTTAGCGACTTTTCGGGTTTTCTTGGCTGGCTTTTCAGCAGCCTTCTCAGCTACAGGCGCAACAGCAGGTGCAGCGGCCTTTGCAGCAGCTTCAGACTCTGGAGTAGCGGTCAATTCAGCTTCAACTTCTTGAGCTTCCAAATCAGCTTCATCGACACCTTGAAGATCGATATCGCCTTCAAAGCGAGAGACCTTCTTTTCGGTTTCAGACTCGTCTTTGCCGCCGCCTTCAGCGATCTCCTGAGCGCGGAGTTTTTCCTGGAAGGTTCTAGCACCTTCTAGGCAGCTGTCAGAGATCAAGCGAGCGAAAAGGCGAATGCTGCGAATCGCATCGTCGTTACCAGGAATCACGTGAGTGATGTCCGAAGGATCACAGTTCGTGTCGACCACAGCGATCGTAGGAATGCCCAATTTTTTAGCTTCCTTGACTGCAATGTGTTCTTTTTCGGTATCAATCACGAAGATTGCGCCTGGCAATTTCTTCATGTCTTGAATGCCGCCGAGGGACTTTCTCAGATTTTCCAACTCACGATCCAAGCGAGACTGCTCCTTCTTAGGAGTTTCGTCCCATTCAGGGGAGATTTTCAAAGCTTCTAATTTCTTCAAACGGTCAATCGATGCCTTGACGGTTTGGTAGTTCGTGAGCATACCGCCCAGCCAGCGATTCGTAACGAAGTACATTCCTGCACGCTTTGCTTCTTCTTCGATCACATCTTTAGCTTGTTTCTTGGTGCCGACGAAAAGTACTTTCTTACCTTCAGCAGCGATCTGAGCTGCAAAAGTGCAAGCTGCGCGGGTCTGATCGACTGTTTTTTGCAAGTCGATAATGTAGATCCCGTTTCGAGCGCCGAAAACGTAAGGCTTCATTTTTGGGTTCCAACGGCGCGTTTGATGGCCGAAATGAACACCTGACTCTAAAAGTTCCCGCATGGTAACTGCTGGCATTGAATTACTCCTTAAAATAAATGCGGAAGTCAAAACTGCGCTGAACGCGCCGAAGGGCTTACCGCGGTTTAAACCTAGGCGACTTGCCTGGTCATCCTCCACCCTCGTTGACCGACCTTGTCGGAACCACGTATATCGGGGGTGTGCGTAATGTGGTAAGGTCTTTACCGCAAACTAGGCGCCCTCTGCAACTCAAATCTGGCCAGAAAGAAGGAATGAAACGATCCGGCCCACCGGGTATCCGGCAATCCATTGGACTGGATGATTCAACAGGTTTTCGACTCGGGCGGAGAAGCTCAAATTCCGCGACAGAGGCCAATTTAGCGCAGTATCAAGTACTCCAAAGGCAGGCAAAGTTTCTTCCGAATTAATGCGAACTCCTAAGGAACTTGACGCTCGAAGAGTTGCACTCCACTCAGCTTTTTGAGCCGAAGGCCCCCAGCGAAACGTGGCTCCCATAATCTCCGTCCAAAGCGGCAGATAAGGAAAGGGACGCCCAGTGGCCTCCACCCGAGACGGACTCCAAACTAAAGCATGAGAAAGGATCCAGAACGAATTCAACTCATATCGCACTGAATTCTGAATAGCCAACACCTCGGCTCCACCCAAGTTAGTGACTGTATCATTCAGCGGCACTCGAACATGATTTCTCAGTTGCCCAAAAGCCTGGAGTTGAGAATCCCATGAACCCACCCTCCATTCGGTGCCTAAAGTAAAATTCCAGCTCTCCTCAGTTTTTAAATTCGGGTTTCCGACAAACTCCTTGTAAGAAAAGTAACGATCCAAAAGCGAAGGCACTCTCTGAGAAAGTCCCAGCCGAAAAAAGACGGTTGGCTGGTTCTCGCCCCACTCATTTCTAAAACCCAGGGACCCCTGAGGAAGAAAACCGAAACCATTCACCCAAGTAGCCTGAAAACGAGGCTCAACCAGCCAAGACCCCGAACCCATCACATGAGAAGCTTGAAAGCTTCCAATCGTCTGCTGGGGAGCCTCGAATCCGATTCCAAAATAACTCGCTTGCCTCAAACTTAAGCCCAGTCGCCAGGAGTCGAGCTCCAGCGAATTCTCAACTCCCCATTGATCCACTCGATCACGGGAAAGCGCACCACTGCTTGAGTCTTGGTACTTTAAAATCGAGAAGTCTGTAAAAAAGGTAGATTTCACGACCCGCGCGCTACTCCAGCGATAGGCGCTTTCAAGAACCGGGATCAGCCGAGTTGTCCGCATTCGGGCAAGAGGCGAAAGGGCCGTCACCGGGCCCTGAGCTTGAGCATCCACATCCGTTACCAAGAAGTGAAAGCCCCCTGAGTACCCCATCTCGTTCATGGATCCAAACCAACGGGAACTCAGACCTGCACTCGGACCTGTGGCATTCAGGAAACTATAACCCAGTACCCAGGCCACTGGCTGCTGAGCCCTCCCGCCCGCAAAAAGCTGATGAGCGCCAGCAGTAGAATAGAAACCTCCAACACGATAAATCGACGTGGGGGAATCCAGAGCCTGAACCGTCCATGGCTTAAGAGAGAGAGTCCCTGATGGCGCAGATGGATTCAGTCCGTTTGCACTGGGCCCCGACTGGAACGTAAAACCGGACCAGAGAAAAGCCGGAAAAGCAGAGAGATCAAATCCACCTCCTTGAGAGGGATTGAGAGAAATCCCAAAGGATTGAGTATCGACATCTTCAGATGAAACACCAAATCCTCGGACTTGACTCAAATTCCCGGGTCTCCCAGGGTTTGAGATCGGAACTGGAAGCTGATCCTGAAGTCCACTGATCACAGACCCTGAACCCGTGCTCCCCTCTAGATTTCCGGTCTGAACAGGCAACACTAGGTCGTGCTGAAGCACTTCGCCCGCCAACCCCTCCTTCACAAGAGGGGGGAGCTCAATCTCCTCAGCTGATGAAACGGTTGCAAGAGCAAGAGACAGAACAAAAAAAAAGAAAAGCAGACTACAGACCTCGGAGCTTAGTTCGATTTTTTTAACATTTTAATGACTTCATCGAGATGCTCAGCCTCGACCCTCACAAAACCGCGAGCCAGCTCTTCGAGGGCAATATTATCGGCAGACAGACGCACGAGCTTCTCATAAAGTTTAAGTGTTTCGCCTTCGAATTTCAAACTCTCTTGGAGAATCTGATCTACCGAATGTACATGACTCTCCTCGACTCGTGCTGAAACGACTGAAGGATGGCCGCCGAGAGAGGTAATTTTTTCCCCAATCACCGTTGCATGATCCATACTCTCTTGAGCTTGGTCTCGAAACCATTTCTGAATCGGAATCCGATTATACCCCATGACCATGAACGAATAGTGTAAGTAGCGCATAATCCCAGCCATCTCAGCCTGAAAAATCTGTTCCAAACACTCCATGACTTCTTTATTTTCGGGTTTCTTTGACTCGTAGACCATGTGCTGCTCCTTATTAATTTGGGACCGTGGCCACTTTGGGCTTGATTAAAATCACAATTTCCACACCCCTCCAAGCAAAAAATCGGGTAAGTTAGACTAAAGGATCATAGAAAAAATGCCAAGTCACTCGCCCCACCTCTCATCTCACTTTTCTGCGACTGGACCTTGGGATCAAATCCTACCCATACCACTCCTGCCAACTCATTTGCAGCGCACTGCACCGATCGAGGGAAGCGATGCGTTTTGGATGACTGAAGCCTGGCTGGAGTCCATGAGAAACCATGGCCTCACTCGCCCGAATCCTGCCGTCGGCTGTGTTCTGGTGAATGCAGCAGGAAAGGAAATCAGCCGGGGCATCACTCAGCCATTTCCAGGCTTGCACGCCGAGAAGGTCGCCATGGATCGCGTCATAGACCTGCCCTCTCTGATTGGCGCAACGGCTTATGTTACTCTTGAACCCTGCTCGCATATTGGCAGAAACCCACCCTGTGCTGATCTATTAGCTAAAAGCCCCATCCGCCGAATTGTAATTGCACGAACTGATCCTAATCCGCTCGTCCAAGGCCAGGGGATTGAAAAACTCCGAGCAAGCGGAAAACAAGTCACACTGGGTGTTCTTTCTCACGAAGTTTCTGCCTGGAATCTTGGATTTTTGGTTAAACACACACTGAAACGCCCACTCGTCGCTCTGAAGTGGGCACAAACACTCGATGGACAGCTCGCTGACGACACCATGAAATCTCACTGGATCTCTGGACCCGTATCGCGAGCTTATACCCACTGGCTCAGGCAAAACTACGACCTCATTCTGGTCGGCGCTCAAACTGTTTTAAAAGATTTCCCAAGGTTAGACGTCAGAGACTGCAATCTTCCCCATCAAGGTGAGCCTCTGCCAATCCTCTTTGATCCTAAAGGATTGCTTTTAAACCCCTCAGAAGAAATCCAAACTCTACTCAAAAATCGAACGTTTTTACCCCATCGTAAACACGTCATTGTGACGACTCAGACCAACCTCCAGGCAAATCCCAACTCCTGGGTACACGACTTAGAAAACGTGATCCTACTCGCGCAACCTGGACAAAAACTCATCGAGGAACTCATGCAAATCATCCAGGGCCCCGAAGTCACACAGGCCCTCGGACGAGATGTCCAGAGCATCATGATCGAAGGAGGGAGCAAGACCCTCTCTCATTGGATTTCAGCCGGCTACGGGGATATTTTTCATACTTTCATCGCCCCTGTACTGACCGGCGGTGACAAGAATCGGGTGACAGCGAGAAAACTTTTATCTCAAGCTTCTCGACTTCACACGCTGGCTTCTGCTCAACTTGAATCTGATATTCTGATAGAAATGATTTCACAGGAAATCAAGGAGCGCATTTTCAGCTAAATCGGACGCTCATCTCGAGGTGATCTCCCCATAGTAATGAACTCGTTTGACCTCTCTCAACTGGCCCAACACCAGCTGGAGTTCCGGTAAAAAGTAAATCCCCTTCGCAGAGAGGAAAGCACTTCCGAGCATACTCGAGGCAAGCATCAGGTGAGTACCTCATATCTTTCCCACACCCTACCTGCTTAACGACCCCGTTCAACAGAAACTCAAATTTTTGCTCTAAGTACTGAGGGAACTGACTTAGCTCGATCCAGGGCCCTAGGACTGCCGAGTGCCGAAAAACCTTCGCCACTTCCCAAGGATGACCCTTCTTTTTCAACTCGGACTGCAAATCTCGCAGAGTCAAGTCTAACCCGAGAGTAACCGCATCAGGAATTCCATTCAAATTAAGCCTCAATACGATTTCGCATTCATGATGCACAGAACCTCGGCCTTGTGGAAGCTGAACGTCCAAAATCTGTCCCTTCAGCGGCGCCTCTGTGGCTTGAATACTAGCACTCGGGGGCTTAATAAAAAGTACTGGAGAATCTGGAACTGCATCGCCCAGCTCCTTGGCATGCTCGAGGTAATTTTTCCCAACACAAATGATTTTATCCATAAGACTTAGCCTCAAAATCAAATTAACACAGGCAACAGATGCGAGAAAATGAAGAATTTGGTGCAATTCAACTTAGATTGATATAAGGATGAATAGAGAGATAGCAGGGGGCTTACTCTAAAAGTCTAATTTGACTGAAGGCGTAGTTTTAGGGGGAATCACGTGTTTAAGAGTGGACTTACGCGATTGAGTCCAATTCAGATGTGGGCACCAACCCTAGCTGTCGCTCTCGTATTATCTGGCCTGCTTCTTCAATTCGAATTTCAATACCTAGAAAACAAGCTCTACGGACTTCACACCATTCACGGTCTAATCCCCCCCGGCATTACACGCTCGCCTTTTTGGGTGAATGGATTACTGACATTTATTTCTACAGCCTCAGTGCTCTACTGGATCACCTATTCGTCGCCTATTTACGGCGGAATTTCTACAATTGCACTTGCAATCACACTCATCGGAATTAGTCACATAGCACTTCAATTGAGAGGAATCTGGATTCGAGACGTTTTACCTCTGGTTGGGATTTTTATCGGCTACTATCTAGCCGTGCCCCTGCGGCTAATTCGAGAATACAAAGCACGATGGGAACTCCAAAGATTTAATGAGGTCCACGGGCAGGTCGAGGAAATGAAGAACCACTTTATCTCGCTGGTTACTCATGATCTAAAAACCCCTGTAGCCAAGATCCAAGGTTTAGCCGAAGTGACACTTCGACTCGCACAAAAGCATCAAGATCAGTCCGAACTCACCGCATTAGATCACCTCCTTCACGCAACAGAAGAGCTCGATCACTTTATCACTCAAATTTTAGAACTGACTCGAATCGAATCGAATCGGATCCAACTCAAAATAGAAAGCAAGGATATCAATGCGCTCATCGAAAAAGTGATCACCCGCTTTGATCAGCAGATTTCAGACAAACACATCTCCATTGATCTTCGACTCGAGCCCATTTTTCCAATCAAATTAGACTCTGAACTCACCTATAAAGTTCTCAGTAACATTCTCGATAACGCACTAAAGTACGCTCCTCCTCAATCGACCATCCTGATCCAGTCTAAAGAAGAATCTGACTGGATTCACGTCACGATCTCAGATCAAGGCATTGGAATGACTCAAGAGGAACTCAGCAAACTCTTTAGCCGATTCTTTCGTGGCAAAAATGAGGTGACTGCAACCTATCCAGGGACTGGCCTTGGACTCTACCTTTCAAAATACTTTATCGAGGCTCAAGGCGGACGTGTTGAAGCAGTAAGCAAACCACAACAGGGAAGCAAATTCACCATTCGCCTCCCCATCTCGACGAGACCTCATACAGAAAAAACAGCTCAACCTGTATTTGCTGCTGACTCACCGAAGGAGAATCTCCATGTTTAATGTCCTCGTTGCGGATGATGACAGCGACTTGAGAAGTTCTGTTGCCGCAGCATTTTCAGACCGAAACTATGTTGTGGATCAAGCCAGAAACGGAGAGGAATGCATCCATCGCGCCCTAGGAGGTCACTATGATCTAGTTCTCCTCGACGTGAACATGCCAAAGGTCTCCGGACTTCAAGCACTCAGAGAAATCAAGGCCCATGACCCCACGGTAATTGTCATCATACTCACGGCCTACTCCAATATTCGTGACGCAATCGAGGCCACCCGTGAGGGAGCTTACAATTATGTTGAAAAGCCAATTCGAGCAGAACACCTAGTCGACTTGGTCGAACAGGCAATTCGCGCAAAGAAAATGATTCAAAATATGACTTTAGCCGCGCCTGTTTTTCGACTTTCGAACGGAAGCGAATTTATTGGGCAAAGCCAGGAAATGAGAAAAGTATTCACAATCATCGACAAACTATCGCGGGTCGATACGGCTGTTTTGATTCGGGGTGAGAGTGGCACGGGCAAGGAACTCGTCGCACAAGCACTCCACTACAACGGTCCGCGAAAGGCCCATCGATTTGTCTGCGTCAACTGCTCGGCAGTCCCAGAGAATCTCATTGAAAGCGAACTCTTTGGCCACGAGAAAGGCTCATTCACGGGAGCCGACTCCAGAAAAATTGGAAAATTTCAGTATGCCGACGGCGGCACCCTTTTCCTCGACGAGATCGGAGACATCTCTCCAGCAATGCAAGTCAAACTCCTCAGAGTACTCCAAGAAAAAACATTTTTCCCCGTGGGCTCGAATCGAGAGATCGAAGTCAATTTGCGAATCGTTGCAGCAACCCATAGAAACCTAGAAGATCTCATCCAAAAGGGACAATTCCGCGAAGATCTCTTTTATCGACTCAACGTCATCCCCATTCAACTCCCTCCACTGCGGGATCGCAGGAATGATATTGATGCGCTCACCGCCTACTTTATTGAGAAGTTTAACCAGCACCACAAAAAGAATATGAGCGGCATTTCACAGCCTGCCCTACAGCTCTTAAAAAACTACCCCTGGCCAGGAAATATCCGAGAACTAGAGAATGTCATCGAGCACGCCTTTGTTATTGAAAATAGCCTAGAAATCACACCCAAGAGCCTGCCGGCAAATGTCCAACGCACTCGAGTGAGTCCTTTGAAGATTGGAGCGGAGCCCTCGATCAACGAACGCCCGGGACTTACCTTCAATGAAGACGGCCTAAAAAGTGATCTCGAAGCACTGGACTTCCAAGCCCAAAAAGAAGTCTTCGAGAAACAATTTCTCATCACAGCGCTTCAAAAATTCAAAGGAAAGATTAACCAGACCGCTCTTCAGGCCAATATTCCGAAAAAAACACTCCTTAGAAAGCTCGAAAAGTACAGGATCAACGCACGCGACTACGCTTAATTGAGCTCCAGAAGTTGCTGACCTTAATCACAGCAAAGGCCCAGAAGTTGCTAATCTAGAAAAGGGTGATTAAAAATAAAGAGAGGGAGACTTCCCAATGAATCAAAAGAAGTCTGAGCTTTTTTGCGCCCTTGGTCCGGATAATGCTGAGCACGAAATTCGAAAAGCTTATCACGGAGTCATCGAAACGAGCGCATTTTACCTATGGGCTTCGAGACTCATTCCTGGGGTCAACCCGACTGCAATGAGAGATGCTTATACCCGATCCTACCAACTCCATTCACAAGGAAATCGTCTTGCGGCTGAGCGCTGGGCGCGAACTGCGAAGCACCTCGCACAAGCTTTTCGCCATGAGGCGAAAATCGCCTTCCTCGAGCAAGACCCCAAGATCCTCCCCTACCTTGAGGGTGCGCACGATCAAGAATACGGACTTTTCGAACGATCCGACACCACTTCAGATTTGCTCAACTCTGTCGCCGCTCGCATTTCAACCCAACCCGACCCAGCTCAAAAGGAAATGAAACACTACCTAGACCGCGCACATGAGTTACTCAAAAAGCTCGAAAACCCTGAAGAAAAGCACGAACTCCTCCGGGCCGAACGAATCCAAGCCGCTCATGAATATGGAAGAACTCTCGAGTGCATGATCCTCGCGCATGAGGCCGAACAAAAGTCACACCCGCAGGCAGCTTGAGATTAGAATCACCATAGAACGGGATAGGAACCGCCCACGATATTCCAATAAGTTGAATTGTAAGTAGAAAAAGTCGTCGCCTGATGCATTTCATCGGTCGTTTTACCATCGCCTGCTGCACTGACCGACTGCCTCGTAGAAACAATGTCCCAAAATCTATGGTTCCCACCAACTGTAGAGCCGATTTCCACTAACCCAACTAGACCTCCCGCATTCAAGTTTGGAGGATCAGCCAAAACCACGGGTCCGGCTGCGTAAGAAGTAGAAATGCTCAAGTTTGCTGAGGTAGCCAAACCGCCCACAAGGCCACCGATTTTACCACCACTCGTCTGCAAGGCATCGATCCGAGCAAGCCAGGACACAAACGAATCGCTTATCTCATTACCAGAAATGTTCACTTTGCCAACCAATCCTCCAAGCCAGCCTGCACCCAAGCCTGCACTCATTTGAACCTGGGCTGAAAAATAAGAGCGTTGAATGGTTGAAGTATCGAGCACCCCCACCAAGCCACCCACCTGATTCAGGCCCAAAACTACCCCCAACACATCCGCCGATGTAGGGGTCGTGACAGACCCAAAATGGGAGTCCTCTAATACTGAACTCCTCAAAAGTCCCACGATCCCACCGACCTGGGACCAGGCTTCTAAATTGAGTGTGCTAGTTTCAATCGAAACATTCCTGATCCTAGCACCATCCGTCAGTCCAGCCAGAATACCTGCATAATCCTTGCTATTAGCATCATCAATATCCGCAACTCCTGTAGACCCATTAAAGACCATAAAACCGGAGATTTTCAGATTTTGCACCCTGGCGCCTGTGCCTAATTTTGCAAAAAGCCCTAAAGGCAGAAAGGCGCCCGCGCTGTTTACAAACGCCCCCGAATGGTTCCAGCCCGAGAGCGTATGACCATTGCCATCAAAGACTCCCGTGAAATCAGCATAACTTCCCGTGACCGACCCGGACGTGACCGAATAGCCAATCGGCTCCATCCCCCCGCTCAAATCAAGATCTCTCTTTAGAATAAAGGACCGACCGAGACTCTGACCAACATGGGCTAATTGCGCCACACTGCAAATCTCATAAGGAATTGCATCAGTGCCCTCACCTCCACCAAATGGATTTCTGAGCACATCACAAGGATCGACGGAAACCGTAACGGTCGCCACCGAAGAACTCCCTGCCGAATTTGTCGCAACTACACCCAATGACGTAGGCCCGGAGGTTGCTGATGTGCCAGTAATCACACAGTTATAAGGATCAATAGAAAAGCCCGGATAAGTCTCTGAAAACGCACAGGTGCCATCAAAACTAAATGTAGAGGGTGGAATGGACACGGCTAAGTTCACAAAGGTGCTCGTCCCCGAGGCACCCACATAGGAAAGGGTCGGAACCCTCCCTTGTCCACCCTCGCTGATTCCGCCGGAAGGAATAGGCAGATCGGGATTACCCGATTGGTCCACACCGACACCCAAGGCACCCCCAATCGAACCTAACATCAAAGTACCAAAATGACTACCCGGGTTCAGGACCGAATCTAGACCACTCAGATCAATGCCATCCGCAGAACAAGCGTTGATCACGAGAGTCCCCGAGTTCATCCCCACCAATTTCCCTAAGTAATCTCCCACACTTGCCCCAGCATTCGGCTCACGAGTAACAGAACCAGACTCGACGCTCACTCCCTGCAAATAGGAAGTCCCAGTCACACGCCCGGCAATCCCACCCACATTCCCAAAGCCCTTCACCGAAATCGGGCTCATCAAAGACCCACCCGTCACCGTGGACCCCTCGAGGAGTCCAACCATTCCCCCCACATTTTGCTGGGTGCCGATTACGGACCCGATCACTAGAGAGCCTGCAATCCCTTTCCCTGCCTGAACATAGGTCGAGGAACCGATGAGATGACCCACTAAACCTCCCACCCTGGATTGAGCTTCAATAGGCGCCGCCAACAAGTTAGCATCAGAGCTCAGTAAACCAGAATCAGCCATGCGCCCAACGATCCCACCTACATCAGACCAAGTGGGCAACGAGAGTATAGGACGGTCAACCCTGACATTTATGATTGAAGCCCCAGTGGCCAAGCCTGCAAGAATCCCAGCACCCGATTGAATCCCCGAACTCCCCCCGCTCCAGGAAAGTGTGATTTGACCTAGAGTCAGATTTTTCACCACGGCACCTGATCCCAAACTAGCAAAAAACCCTAGTGGGAGCGCTACTCCAGCAACAGATCTGCTACCGTAGTAAGTCCATCCGCTGATTGTATGGCCTGATCCATCAAAGACTCCTGTGAAATCTAAGTAAGAACAGCCCGAGCTAGAAGTTCCCGGATAACCGATCGGCTGAACCAAGTGAGTATCCCCAGTCAAATCAAGATTACTCATCAGCTCGAAGGCACTCGATCGATATTGGGCATCCCCGACATGAGCAAGATCGACACTCGACCAGACCTGATAAGGATCACTTAACGTACCTGCTCCAAGGCTAAATCGATATAAAGTAGACGTAGACTCAGAACAGCTTGCCGACGAGGAAGCGCCCAAATCAGGACCCACAGATCCCGTAATTTTCACAGAACAACTCAAACAAATGAAAGAAGGAGCGAGAAGGGAGAGAACCCATCGAACGAGTGAACATCTAGGACCTGCTAAACTCATACAATCAGCTTAGCTAAACCTGATCAATTTTGTCAAATTTTAGTCCGATAGACAGTCTCCCGAGAAGAATGAGGGGATTCTTACGTCATTTCTGAGTACTGTGTCGGTCTAGACCTAGGCCAAACCCGTGGAGCTCACCTGAACCGCCGACAAAGCAAAAAAAAATGGCCCCATTTCTGAGGCCATTTTCTAAATTTGCATACTGTAACGTTAAGATTAACGCTTGGAGTATTGGTAGCGGCGACGTGCACCAGCCAAGCCGTACTTTTTACGCTCAACTTCGCGGGAGTCGCGGGTGAGGTGACCAGCTTTTTTCAGCACTGGGCGAAACGCAGGGTCAACTTCGAGGAGTGCTCGGGCAATGCCGTGCTTCACAGCGCCAGCTTGTCCAGAAAGTCCACCACCATGAACATTGATCGCAATATCAAAGCGACCTGCAGTTGAGGTCAACTCCAAAGGTTGCATGATCAGCATGCGAGAAGTCGGGCGAGGAAAATACTCCTCGAAAGTCCGATCGTTCACGCGGATTACACCTTCATCTCCGGTTCGGGGGCGAAGATAAACACGAGCAATCGCGTTTTTTCGCTTTCCCACTCGGTGTAACTGTTTTTCCATTTCAAATATCTCCTTTAAGAAACTTTGGCTTTAGGACGGGAAACAACCGTGTTACGGGCTGCCCCGGCAGGGAGCTGTTGCGGGCCTTGAGCTTGATGAGGATGCTCGTTGCCAGCGAAAATTTTCAATTTTTTCATCTGATGCCGCGCAAGGTTTGACTTGTTGGTCATACCCCAAACAGCACGTCTCAAAATTTCTTCTGGATGCTGAGCCAACATTTGCTTAGCGGTTTTTGTCTTAAGACCACCGACGTATCCGGAGTGATCGCGATACAGTTTGTCGTTCCACTTATTACGAGTGAAAACAACTTGATCTGCATTGATCACGACCACGAAATCACCGGTATCGGCGTGCTTCGTGAAGGTAGGCTTGTGCTTACCAATAAGAACACGAGCTAAAACCGTAGCGAGACGACCCACCACTTGGTCTTTTGCATCAACGACATACCACTTTGGCGCATTCTGCCCTTTGGGCTCGAAAAAGTGGGGACCATACTGCTTTGCCTGATAGGACTTTTGCTGAAACATAGGACAGTGGAATTACAGGAGCCTAGAGTTGAAGTCAACCTATTTCTAGAGTACATTCTTTAGAAATGTGCCCAAAAACTACGACACCCCCGCAAGAACCCCATTCCGCACGCTACCAGCCAAAGAATCCCTTGAAAAGCCCCCGCTTTGGAGACGTGGCCACGTTTAACCGCCTACCCTATGTTCCCGACTTCGATGACGAGGATGTCGATGTTGTTCTACTGGGGATTCCATTCGATGGAGGCACTACTTATCGTCCAGGCGCCCGTTTTGCGCCACGATCAGTCCGTGAAGCCTCTGCGCTCAACCGTAATTTTAACCCTCACCTAGGGGTCCATGTTTTCGAACGACTCAGCGTAGTCGATGGCGGAGACGTTGGCGTAAACCCCCTTCAGATTCAAAAGACTTTCACAAACATTGAGGAGCACATCACTCGAGTTCATGAGGCGGGAGCTCGCTGTATTTCCATTGGTGGGGATCACTCAATTTTACTCCCAGACCTCCGAGCCATCCGGAAAAAATTCGGAGAGATCACGCTGATCCAATTTGATGCGCACACCGATACGGCAGATAGCGCATGGGGTGAAAAGTACCACCACGGAACACCCATTAGAAGGGCGATTGAAGAAGGCCTACTCGTAGGTCCTAAGATTTTCCAAATTGGGATCCGAGGCCCCCTCACCTCGCCCACGCAGGAAGACTACGTAAAAGAACAAGGAATTCAGGTGCTCGATATTGAAAGTTTCTACGACCTCACCAAGCGCTCTGAGTTTTTGTCCAAGATTCGAAAAGTAGCTGGAAATGGCCCCTGCTATTTGAGCTTTGACGTGGACGGCGTTGATCCTGCCTATGCTCCTGGCACTGGAACACCGGTGGTCGGCGGTATGACTAGCTTTGAAGCTCTCCAAACCGTGCGAGGACTTCAAGGACTTCATTTTGTCGGGGCCGATGTGGTCGAAATCTCCCCGGCGTATGACCATGCCGACATCACATCGCTTTTAGGCGCAGCCCTGGTATTTGAGATGCTCAGTCTGATGGCAAAATCGGAAACAAAGCCGAGTCTCCGCTAAATGACCCCCACCGAAAAGTGGGCCACCATCTTGTCTTTCGTTCCAGGCGGTGGATTCAGTTTATAGCCGTAATCAAAGTTGACCGAGCCAACAGGCGTCAGAAACCGAATCCCAAGACCTGTCCCATAAAGCATGTACTTAAACCCGTAGTCGTTAATCAGGAGATTAGCTGAATCCAGAAACACGTCGAATTTCAGCGAACCTGTGAGGGGAATATCCATCTGAGCTCGATAATTTAGGTAAGACAAGCTATTCTGAATAACATTGGAGCTCAAGCCCTGAAGATTCTGACTGGTGAGCGTATTCAACTCCAGTTCATTATAGCCTCTCAAGCTCCCCACTCCACCTAACGAAAACTGCTTAATCAGAGGAATCGAATTAAATGTGGGATCAGAATTCGAGACCAGGCTCTGCTCAAACCCCGTACGGAAGCTGAAGTAAAGCCCGAAACGCTTAGGTAAGGGGACGTGATAGTCAGCTCTGAATTGAGCCCGATAGAACCCAATGTTACTGCCCAGGCCGCGCCCTGAGCCCGACCCTAAGAATTGAGGCGAAAAATCGAACCAGGCTGTCGAATAAAATCCCGATGTAGGCAAGAGCGAATTATCCCTCAAATCGACGGTCAACCGAGGAGTGACGGTGCCAATCGTCAGAGTCCCATTATCGCTACTACTACTAACAGCCATAAACTGGCGAATGTACTCGAAAGAGTAAGTAAAACTCCCCACAAGATTGCGTTGGCTCGCAAGCATCTTGTCCCAACTCAGCGAAGTACTCACGTTGTCTGCTGCAAATGAGGTTGTTGCGGCATTGGTGGTGAAATCCAAATACTGAGTTCGCCCCGCATTCAAATTGGGGCGAAATGTGAGTCCCGGAATCCCAAACCAAGGCCAGGTATAATTGATCTGTCCCTGTCCCTCTATAAAATTATAAAGAAAAAATCGCCGGTTTGCGCTCAAACTAGTTGAAATCGTGTGATTTTTACCCCAAAGATCTGTATACGTGAGCTGACCAAACAATCGCAGTCCAAGGTCGTAGCGATAGCCAGGACCTCCGACAAAGGTCCCACGATCGCTTTCAACGACCCTCACCACAACTGCCTTTTTTCCATCTCCTAAGGGCTCATCAATCGCTTTAATCGTAACCAAAGAAAAGATCCCTAATTTTCTGAGCTGACGCTCGCTGGACATCATCGCTGCCTCACCGAGGAGATCGCCCTCTCGAAAAACTAACTCACGCAGTACGATCGAAGGCTGCGTATACTGAAGACCTTCTAATTGAATCTGACTCACACGATACTGAGGGCCCTCAAGAAGCTCCAAAGAAATATCAACCTGTCGGTTTTCTTGAAAATATCGAACGAGCCCCTCTTTGCCTTCATTCTGAATTTGAAAATCTAAAAACCCCGCGTCACGGTAGGTTTTCTTCAGGGCCTCTACTCCCTCCCCAAAGGCAAAAATATTGAGAGGCTCTCCTTCCTTCACGCCAAGGATGCCCTTGATCTCCGCTTCGCTGACAAAACTACGTCCAGCAAACCCCACTCTCCTCAGAATCGTTTGATTTCCTTCATAGAGAAAGACCGTTAATCGAACGGTACTCACCCCAGGGGTTGTTCTGGGAATAGCCGGATAAACGGTGTTAATGGTCACGACCTTCGCAGACAGAAATCCTCTTTCCTTCATCCATTCAGTCAGAAGTTCAGCCGCCTTTTGCACATCCTTTTCAACGTAAATCCCATTCTGGACCAAGCCCGAAGCCTTTGAAAAAAACTTCGATCTCAATTTTTCAGTGGTAAAGCCTAGGTTTCCATCGAACTCGACTGAGTCAATTTTTACTCGAGGACCCTCTTCAATTGCGTAGATCACTTTTCTACCACGCCTTTTTGACTCCTCAACCG
Source organism: Bacteriovoracaceae bacterium (assembly GCA_947463705.1). GTDB lineage: Bacteria > Bdellovibrionota > UBA1018 > UBA1018 > UBA1018 > CAINWE01. Next base: position 3,271 of record CANHSO010000009.1, on the reverse strand, counting down.
TATACGAAGTCACCACGACCTTTGCGAAACCTGCTGCGCGGTACTCGTCTTCAACTTTTTTTCGAATAGCTTGAAGGTAATCCTTTCCAAGACCAGAACTCCTCAGATCCTCCACCCAGGACTGTAGATCACTCCAGGTAAAAAATGAGTTCCCACGAAAACTAAAATAGACTCGATCACCCAGATCAACCTGAAAGCGAACCTTCACCCATCGCGACGAATCTTTCTCAACACGACTGGTCACAGACTCAAAGTCCACCTGACTGACCCCCGCACTAATAAAATTCTTTGAGAGCAAAGACTCTTGGATCGCACGCCGAGACTCTGAAATCTTGCCTTGATCTAAAACCTCACCAGCCGCAATCTTAAGACTATTTTTTATCTGCCCCTCGTAAAACTTCCAAGTCTCCCTCAAGAACTCGGGGTCCTGATCGAGAGACACCACCTCGACATCAGCAATCCGAATAGGTCGCCCCTCAGCAACTTCAAACTCTAAAACGTTTTCAACCTTTTTCTGACCCTCTCCGTCCTCCTTCAATCTCTGTGTTAATCGAGCTTTCACAGTCATTTCGTTGTAACCGTGAAGTCGGTAAAACGACTGCATACTCTCTTCGGAAGTAAGCAGGAGATGTCGATCAAAAATTTGGCCAGGTAAGACCTCCACGGTTGACTCAATAGTAGCCAACGGAAATACATTTACGCCTGAAATTAAAACACGATCGATCTTGAGATTAGGTGTCGCCGCTAACGCTACTGTCTCTATGAAGAGCACTGCAATTAGTCCTAATAGAATTCGCGCCCAATTCATCAAAATTTACTTAAACCTCTTTAAAAATTTTAAGTCTAATCCCCATGAATTCTGAATTTGAGCAGCCTGAGCATCGGTTGCACCATATGCTCCACTGCCTCCCGATGTGTTTGCTCCATAATTATTGTAGATTCCATTGATCGATAAATTTGGATTTACATTGAAGTCGAGATTAATTTGATTGGATTTGGTGGATCCCATGCCAATCGTGCTTCCTGCAGAGACGCTAAAACGATCACCAAACCTGCGCTTAACCGTAATTTGGGGAGCAGCTTCGTTCTGATTTTGGGCTCGAAATGCGCTCGCTCCTTGCTGCCGGTTTACAGACTCATCCACCTTGAGCTGAAGACCCGTCTTATCTTCTAGCTCACGATTAAAATCAAGTGAGTTCAAAACTAAGGATGCCGCTTCACCTTGCTGAATCAAACCCAAGTCCGAAGCACTGAGTCGCTTGGTCTCACTGGGAGTCATACCCAGAGCCAGAAGTGAAAAGATCTCAGACTCTTGCATTGACGGACTTGATGTCATTTCAATTTTTATATCGTTTTTACGACCTGATACATACATTTGAATCTTAATACCACTAGCCTCAGTGCTGGCCACCAAGTCGAAAGACGGATTCAAAACGGTTGGATTGTCGAAAAGAGCTGTTGCGCTTTGAATCTGAAAAACATGTTCTTTAAAAATCAGCTTTCCCTGCTCAATTTCCAATTTACCGAGGACTCGGGGTGTATCCAGAGTATTAACTAAAGTCATCTTACCCTTAGCAACAACATCCCTGAAAAGATCATTCTGCACCAAAACCCCCTTAGGCGCGTCGAGATCAACATTTAAATTAAAAAGCGAAGTTTGGGTATCTCCCGCTGCACTCGACTGAGGTAAATACTGGGCGGCCTTCAATCCCTCGCTGGAACGCTTTTGATTCAGCATTTTCTCGCGAAAAAGTGCAGAGTCCACCGTAAGACTTCCATCAATTAGGTAGGGAGCGGCTGTCCCGCTCACTCCGAGTTGACCTGCCAACTTAACCGATTGAAACGGATAGACCTTCACCTTAGTTTCTTGAATTGCAATTTTCACAGAAACATCAGGAGTTCGCTGCGCATTCAAAAGCACTCGTCCAGTAAGAAGGACACGCCCACCTCCCAGGTCTGCTCTTACTCCCTTTAAAGTGACTTCGTTTCGACTGAATCGAACGCTTCCAGTCAAATTCTCAAAAGGGGACTCTAAGGCCTCCACCCGAAGCTCGCCGCCATTCAACCTGACTTCACCTGCAATGGTCGGATCCTTTTTTGTTCCGCTAATACTAAAATCGAGTGAAGATGCTCCACGAACCTGCGAAATAGACGGAATAAAAAAATAAAGGAACGAATCGTCCAACTCACCGGTAACTCGTCCACTCAGTGAATTACTCTTACTCGTGAGATCAAGGGTTGATTTTTTCGACTTTCCGACCAAAGAGAGTTGATTCACGTCAAAATCACCTTCTGCAACTTCAACACTCACGGGGTGATCCAGCTGAAACCGAACGTCAGACCGAGCTAACAAGAAATCATTAAGTTCAATAAATCCATTTGCTTTGTCAAAATCCCCTGATCTAAAGGAAAGATCCAACCCTCCAGAAAATGAGGCAGCAAGCCGGGGATCCTGTAGATTCTTTTTATTGAGTAATAAAAGTAGGGGTGAGAAATCTAACTGATTCAAAGCCATTTGTACTCGACTCAAATTCTTCGGATTAGAATCGTAGTTAGCGTTGAACTCCGCTTCTCTACCAAAAAACGAACCCTTCAAAATGGCAACACCCAAGTGAGTAGTCAAGGAGGCCTGACTGGCGGCCATGGGCAAACCTCGAATCGAAAGCCGAGTCAGACTACACTCCGTAGTGGACTCAACTCGATTCAAGTTGCCAATCCCCTCACTATGCAGTTGAATGTCCCCGCGCAGGGGAATATCAGACTGAGCAAGGCGATTAAAATCCAAAACCGACAAGTTTTTTGTATCAAGGGCCCATTGAATTTTTCCACTCTCCTCATAGGATAAACTCCCCTTAATCTGACCCATTTGCTTGACTAGACTAAAATCTTCCAGATAATATTTTCCTCGGTCATACCCGCCGATCAGCTGAGCAGATTTGAATCTTTCTCCAAAAATTTCCCAATCCTGTCCTTCTAATTGACTCGAGATCTGCAACTCGGGAAAGCTCACTCCGCCTCGAACCTTGAGATCTCCACTGAAGGAACCATTCAATGTCCGCGGGAACCAATTTAGATTTTGGGTCAAGACTCCAAAAATCTGGATAAAATCCTGGATATTTCCCCGTGGTACGTGAACATCCAAATGAATTGCGCCACCTGGTCCAGTGTCAATCGATCCCTCGACGTTATAATTTGTCTCACCACGATGGAGGTGAGCATTTGAAAACAGAAGTCGATTGATACGATCCTCCCAAGTGATACGACCCTGGAT
>CANHSO010000008.1 GCA_947463705.1 Bacteriovoracaceae bacterium | reverse complement strand
TTTGCAGATTCTTACTCTGTTTTTGATTGGGGAAAAATGCCTGACCTTCTTTCTCGAAAAGGAGAGGCGCTTGCGGTTCTTACTGCAGATTTTTTTGAGAAACTAGAAAGTCCAGAAGTTTGGAAGGAATTTTCTCGCTCACCTGAGGCTCTCACGTTACGTAAATCGAATCGTTTTGGTGGGATCTTTAACGAAATTGGAGAGGAATTACAGTCGGTTGGTTTGAGAACTTACGTTCTTGGTGCGCTTGAGGCAGCTCCCTCTGCTCTAGAAATTACTCCTAAAAAAACCGATGAGTTGAGAGCACCGTTTCGACATCTGGCAACTTTACCGGTCTCTGTCGTTAGGCCGCGGATGACTTCAGTTTTGGGACGGACCCTTCCAGATTATTATCCCACCCGGACCTCACCGCTTCCGCGTCTCATCCCGTTGGCGATGCAGTTTCGATTTGGATGTTTCGACGGAAGTGGACTGGTTGAACGGGTTGCTCATGATCCTGCTTATCTCGGATCGTTAGGTTTTGGTCATTTGAAGGCTGAAGTGGGCCAAAAATGGGGTTTTCCACTGGTTGAACTTTTCACTAAGCTTGAGTCTACGGAGCGACCCATTCATTTGGCCGAAGCACTTGCACTTTCTGGGGTTTCTGCAGGACTTCTTCAAGATGCGCTTCTCAAGACTGCTTGGATTGCAGCTTTACTGAAGTACCTTTGTGGCAAGCGAGGGTTTGAGTTGAATGAAGGCAAACTCGAGTGGGCTCTTTCGGCAGATGGTAAATGCTTCTTAGTCGGACTGCTGGGTCCTGATGAGCTTCGAATTTCCAAGGGTGGGGTTTTCATTGGCAAAGATTTCCTCCAGACATTTTATCGTCGAACTCGCTGGTACCAAGCAGTTGAGTCGGCCAGAGTTCAGGCTCAATCTCAGGGAAGTTCAGAGTGGAAAAAATTGGTCCACGAAGTTCCACCTAGTTTGCCAGTCCAGTATAAAGAGTTGGCCACGCACTGCTACCTTGCTCTGAGTAATGAGTTGACGGGGCGTAAGTGGTTTCCTGAGGCATGGCCTCTCGAACAAGTGGTGACTCGGTTACGTGAGTCGACCTGAAGGGAGGCATTTTGTTCGCTAGAATTGAAATTGCAGTTCGACCTGATCTTGTTGATTCCACTGCTCAAAATTTAATGAGGCGGATTGAATTGACGGATCCCCATTTAAGGCGTCAGATCCGTTGGGCGAGGTATCTTGAAATTTACTGGCTAGATCTTCCTGTGGGACGAGAGGAGTTAATTCCGGCGCTTTCCGAAATCGCGTGGGACCGAGTCCTTCAGTGGGTTTTCACAGGTAATCTCATGCCAGCCGCAGCAGGTAAAACGGGTGGTCTCCAGGATCTCATGGAAGTTGCTCCTTACCGACCAGGTCGATTTTGTGGGGTTGAGCGTCGATATCGTCCAGGTGTGACGGATACCAAGGGAAGGAGCTTTCTCGACGCATTAGAAATTGTTTTGGGTAAAAAACTCGATCAAGGACGTGCCTCGAGCGGCGGACTTTTTGTGATGGAAGGTCCTGGCTTAGACGAAGATGTCCTTGCTAGAATCGCCCGAGATATCCTCTGTAATGAAACCTTGGAGACTTGGACCCTGGTTCCTGAGGACGGGCTTAAGAAAAATGAACGTTTTCATCAAGAGCGAGTTAAGTACGATCTTCCCAAGTGGCAGCCAAGGGGACTTCAAGTTGTCGAGACTTTTGATTTGAGCAAAATGTCGGACTCCGACCTGGAAAACCTGAGTCGTAAAAAAACATTTGCCTTGTCTCTTGAAGAAATGAAGGCGATTCAAGCCTACTTTAATGATCCCAAAGTTCAAGAAAAACGGTCCCTCATTGGGATGAAGAATGCTACGGACGTTGAACTTGAAGTCATTGCTCAAACCTGGTCTGAGCATTGCAAACATAAGATTTTCAATGCAGTGGTCACCTTTGAAGGTCAGACTATTGATAGTCTCTTTAAAACCTATGTGGTGGGAACCACTCAAAACATTAAAAAGCCCTGGTTGCTTTCAGTTTTCAAAGATAACGGAGGCATTTGCGCCTTTGATGACGATGATGCATTTTGTGTCAAAGTTGAAACTCATAACTCCGCCTCGGCACTTGAGCCATTCGGAGGATCTCTCACTGGAATGCTCGCAGTGAATCGGGATATTCTCGGCTGTGGCTTGGGAGCGAAGCCAGTTTTTAATACGAATGTCATGTGTATTGCTCCGTTAGATTATCGAGAAACCCTACCCGATCGGATCTTGCACCCGCGGCGGATCTTGGATGGAGTTAGACGTGGAGTCCAGCAAGCCGGAAATCAAAGTGGAATTCCGACGATCAACGGAGCTTTAATTTTTGATGAGCGCTACTTAGGTAAACCCTTAGTTTATTGTGGGAGCGGCGGGATCATGCCTCGAATAAGCGCGGGTGAACCGTGTGAGGTTAAAAAGATTCTGCCAGGCGATCGAATTTTTATGGTGGGCGGGCGCGTCGGGAAGGATGGGATTCATGGCGCTACGTTTTCCTCTCTTGCTTTGAGCGATCATTCCCCTACGTCGGCCGTTCAGTTGGGTGACACCATGATTCAAAAACGAATGGCAGATTTTTTGTTAGAGGCTAGGGATCTTGGTCTTTATCGCGCCATTACCGACAACGGGGCCGGAGGGCTATCTTCTTCTGTAGGTGAAATGGCACTCCTTTCAGGCGGGGCGCAAGTCGATGTGAGCCAGGCTAAGGCGAAATACACCGGCTTGAAACCTTTTGAAATCATTGTGAGTGAGTCGCAAGAAAGGATGACGGTCATTGTTCCTCCGATTCAGGTTGCAGGTTTTCAATCTTTGGCTGAGCGTCGCGGAGTTGAGGTGAGTGACCTAGGTGAGTTTAACTCGAGCGGCAGCTTCGACATCTTTAATACCTCAGTGCAAGTCGCAAGTCTAAGTCTTAACTTTCTTCACGAGGGGGTTCCTCGGCTGAAGTTGTCTGCCCAATGGACTCCTCCGGCCGCAGCGCCAAGTCCTATTTTAGTCAGCACAAATTCAGAACAGGTGCTGGAGTCATTTAAAAAGCTGGGGCAACCTGTCCTTTTAGGTTTGTTGTCGCGTCCTAATATTGCTTCAAAGGAATGGATTATTCGTCAGTATGACCATGAGGCTCAAGGCACATCGGTGGTTAAGCCTTTGCACATTACTGCTTCGGGAACGACTCGAGCTTGGAGCGGTCCCAATGACGCAAGTGTGATCAAGCCCAAGGTCACTTCCGATTTGGGTCTTGCTGTGGGATGTGGAATTCAACCTAAACTTTCCGATATCGACCCCTTTCTAATGGCTCAGGCTGCGGTCGACGAAGCAGTGAGAAATGTCCTGTGTGTAGGGGCCGAATATGGCACACCAGATTCAGTGCTTGCTCTAGTAGATAATTTTTGTTGGTCTGACCCGATTCATGACGTTGAGAAAATGGGCGCCCTAGTGCGAGCTTGTCAAGGACTTCAGAATGCTGCTCTGGCCTTGGGCACTCCCCTGATTTCAGGGAAAGACAGCATGAAAAATGAGTATCAGGGCATGCGTCGAGGACAGTCTATTTCGATTTCAGTTCCACCGACTTTGTTGATCACTGCGGTAGCTCGGGTGACTGACATTAAGCAGGCGCGTACCGCTGATTTCAAGTCGGTTGGGGATTTTATCTACCTCATAGGAAATAATGAATTTGGTCTTCAGGGCTCCGAGCTTCAGTCGTTGGTCCGCGAAACTGCCCAGATCCATCCTGTTTCTGCAGAACTTCATCTCGGGCGTCCCAATTGGAATTTGGCTACCCAGATCTATTCCTGGTTGGGAGGAGCTCAAGGAAAGCAGCAGTTTCGATTAAAGAGCCTACACGATCTGTCCGAGGGAGGACTCATGGTTGCCGTTGCAGAGAGCTTGATTTCCCGAGGTCTAGGAGCCTCGCTTTGGATCTCTGGAGGCAGAGATCCATGGGAGCTGTCATTTGGCGAGGGATTTCATTCATTTGTTGGGAGTGTCGCTCCTGACGATGCTCCTTCGATTGAGGCAGAGTGGGACGAGCTGGGTATTCCGTTTCAACGAATTGGGAACGTCGAAAATCATGATCGCTTGGAGGTTTTTGTACGCGGGTCTGCTCCGGCGACGAGTTCAAATGGCTTTGGTGATCTCGCCTTCACGGCAACGATTACTCAGCTCCGTGCTGCCTGGTCAAGAGAGGGGTATTGGGAATGAGACCGCAAAGTCCTCATGCATTAGTCGTGACTGGCGATGGAATTCAGGGTGAAGGCGAAACTGCACATGCCTTTAGACTTGCCAAGTTTGACGTCGATATCCGACACCTCAATGATCTCATTCAAGAAAAACTAGGAATGGATGAGCTTTGTCGTAAGTATTCGGCTGTCGCCTTTCCTGGTGGATTTTCTTTTGGCGATGACCTAGGGGCAGGCAGAATTCTGGGTTTGAAGCTCACTTACCAGCTCGGTTGGGACCTGGCGACCTATGCTTCTCGCGGTGGGCTCGTTCTTGGGATTGGAAATGGTTTTCAGGCTTTAATTCGAATGGGAATTTTTGGAAAAGATCTTTCGATTACCCATAATGCGACTGGGAAGTGGAGCGATACTTGGACCAAGGTCACACCCTCTGGGAATCGATGCGTTTGGCTGAGAGGGCTGGGAACAATGGACCTCCCGATTCGTCACGCAGAGGGTCGGATCGTGATTGGTGCTTCGCGACGCGCTGAAACCCTAGCAAAACTCGACCGTTTGGGGATGGCCTGTTTGAAGTATGAAGAAAACTCCATTGGGAGTGATGAAAAACGTGCAGGACTTTGCGATTCTACAGGGCGGATTCTAGGGTTGATGCCGCGTCCTGAGAGTTATATTCGTGGAACCGCACATCCTGAGTGGACTGCTCAGCGCGGACGAGCAGGAGCTCCCGGTGTGGGACTGACTTTTTTTGAAAATGCCTATCACGAAGCGATGTAATCACTCCCAGAGAATCGAAAATTGCTTTCGTCCCCTGGGAGTGATTCAGTAAGTAACTAGTTCTCAGTTCCTCTTAGAGCTTTCTTTTGAGGCCGGCTGGATTCAGTTTCAGGGTTTGAATTCTCTGAAAATCCAGATGAGTAAATCGACTGTAAGCCGCTTAGCAGAGCGTCTTCAAAGCGACTCTGGCGTTTTACCGTGTTTTCCTCAATTTGTTGAGGAGGGGAAAACGCGTGTTTAGCCTTAAAGTAGTTTCGGGTAATGGACGGATGCTTGAATGTTGAGTAACAGCTGACCAGCGCCCCATGGATTGCATCCTCACTACCAAAAACAACCAGGGTTCCTGATTTGGTTTCAGGAGCATACATCCCTCTTTCATCAATTGGTTCTGGTGCGACTTCGAGTCTTAATGTTTTTTGATCATGATTCCAAAGGATGTCTCCTGGCTCTAAATCTTTAGCGAACTTGGTCGTTGCCTTTGACACTTCAAATTCTTCATCAAGTGCACCTGCAACATAAATGAGGTGTTCTGGTGATACTAAAAATGAGGATCCTCCAATTGTGATTTTTAGGAACGCCCCTTTTTTTCCAGGTTGTCGATGCGGAACGTCGATGACCGGTGAGAATACTTCGTGCCCTTGAGCATCTACGCCTGCTAGGATTGGATCGCCCAAACGAAGGTCTCGCATGGATTTAATTTGAATCGTTCCGTCATTCATCTGAACTTTTACCCAAGTTTTATCGGGAAAACACTGTTGCTCAGAGACATAGTGGAGGCAGGATGGGCAGTAGATTTGACTGCACATGACATTTTCGACTCCTCGAGCTTGTGCGATCGCGGTTGCGGTGCAATAGGGTGCAGAGTAGTCAAGTCCATATTGGTCGCAGACGACTCCGGCGTCGAAACCAATGGTGTCATATCCAACTTGTGTACAGTCGCGATATCCCAATTCATCTGGCGTGTAGATCTGGGTGCAGATGACTCCTGAGATCGGTCCTGCATAGCTAAATCCATAGAGTGAGCAGGTGACTCCGTGATCAGTTCTTCCAAATTGGGTGCAGCCTACTGACGCAACTCCAGGCAAGGTCAGAGCGTCCCAGGAGGCACAATTGAGCGTGGTTCCTGCTGCCCAATAGCCTGCTTCTGCACTGGGCGCTGCCATGAGGATGGGGAGAGTCACGCGAGCACATTTTTGGATGAAGCTTCGAGGGCTGATGGAGGTGCATTTTTCCGGTTGGGTCGGGTTTGCTGAAGCGCTCCATGCCAAAATACAACTGGCTAGAAAAATGCTGAGCGACTGCTTGAGGACGGTCTGCTTCTTACTCATGACGAATGAGCTCCTTTTAATATAGTCCCCTTTTTTTCCCCCGACGTTCGAGTTATTTGATTTAGCATGATAAAAAAAATATTCATCTAAAAATTAATCGGAGAATTGACCCATTCTGGGACTGACCCTACTGAGACCGAAATGAGGAGATGGATCGTCGTCCGGTAGCCCCCATCCAATTGGCTCACCTGTTTTAAGAAATCTTGATTTGTTCGCTCATTCTCCTTTAAAACGGTGAGTATGGCTCTTCTGGATCTTAACTTTATCAATTTAATTACCGGACTTCGACCACAAGCTTGGCTTTGTGTGGGTTCGGGATACTCTCGCGAGGACTTTAAGACCTTGGTTTTGAATCAAGGGCGGGGATTTGTTGCAGAAGCGGTGACCACCCCGCAAGAGATTTGCCTTAAAATCTTGGACCTCCCCAAGGAGCGCGTTTTGACGCCTTCAGCAAGACAAGAAATCTTGCGACTTTTTTTAGCTGAAAAGAGGATTATCGGAAACCTGAGGGAGCTGAAGAGAATTCGTCGACAATTGGGTTTTGTGAAGAGTTTGGACTCTGCAATCCAAGCAGGACGGATGGCGTTTGCACATCCCCAAGAAGAAGAAGTTTATCTGGAGCGTTTGGGGCAGGTTTTCGGAGATCAGCCTTTGCGGCAAGAACTTCGAGCTTTTACCGCGGCATACGAGGCTTGGTTAGAGTCATCAGGCTGGTGGGACCTCCCTCTGTTGTTCAAGCGTACGATTGAGTCTCTGCGCGATCGAGGTTGGCCTGAAAAAGTGAGGAAACCGCAAATCATTCACAGGGTATCGGTGAACCTTCCTGAAAGTTTAGAGCGCGAGTTTTGGGATGTGCTTGGAAGTTACGTTCAGGTGAGTCCGTTGGACCAAGCAAGTGAGAAAGCTCCGATGCCTGATTTCGCATGGCAAAGGTGGCATACCCTCGAGGACGCTGCGGAGTCCTTCACTGATGAGCTCTTGCGGCAGTTGGACGAGCGGAAGGCTGAGGGTACCGAGGCATTTGTTTTTGATCACCATGCTGTCTTGATTCCCGATATTCCTGGAGTACGTCGAGCCTTGAAGAGAACTCTAGAAATGAGAGGAATTCCTCTGGCTGAGCCACGTGATCCTACCCAAGTGAAAAGCGATGAAGCTTTGAAAATGGGGCTTTTGCCACTTCAAGTCGTGGGTCGTGGTTTTGAAAGGTCTAAAGTCATTGCTTGGTTACGAGCTTGGTTGCCAGATTCAGATGAACAGCACTCAGCTTGGGTGAAAGAAATTCACGCAAGAGGGATTCGTTCCGGACTTAAAGCGTACCAAGGCGGGACTTTAGAAGTTTTTTACTCACAGTTGGAGAGTCTTCAAACCCTGCTGGGTGGACGTAAAAATTGCCGTGAATCAGGAAACGCACATCTTCAACTTTTCAAGGATCGAAAAGAGTCTCACCCTAAGCTCAATCAGATCTACTCAGTTTTTGAGTCAATCTGGAACGCTATGGCTGAAGATTTCGAACGAATTGGACAGGGCGATCGAAAAGCTCCTTTCCTGTTTTGGCTGGAGCGATTGGAAAGTCGGTTGCGCGAAGCATCTCCACCGATTGAAGCGCTTAAACCTCGTGAGGGCCTGAGACTTTATCGGCTTCAACAAGCGCCAGTTCTAGAGGCCGAAACGATTTGGCTTTTTGGGCTGCCACCGCGATGGTTGGGTGGAGAAGGGGCAGGAGATTTTTGGTTTTCCGAGCGAGATCGGGAAATCTTATCGAACGAATTTGCGGTGCGGTCTCGCTTCCAAGTGCGAGAAGAGCGACTTAAAGTCCTAACGCTTTGGCTCAGAACTGCCCAGAAAGTCATTTTATTAGAATCTGAATTTGATTCCACGGGCCGTGAGCGGGAAACTCTCTTGCCTCTGGTTAAAGAGCTAGCCCAGCACGTTGGATGGAATTTGCCCGATGCGCCCGAAAGTCGAGGCGCTCATGCAAGAACCTTGCAGAGCTATTCTGCTGCTCGGGTTTCTCATCCTACTCGGGTTCAATTGCCGCCCTTGGAGGTTTCAGCCACAGGGCAGCCAGCCGAACTGAGTGCAACTTTAATTGATCGTTCGAGTCGATGCGGATTTCAGGCCTTGGTATTTCATCGGTGGAAGCTGAAGGACATTCGTGAACCGGGAACTGAGCTCTGGCCAGATGTTCGTGGAACATTACTGCATGATGCGGTGAGGATTTTAATGCTTTCTCGAAATAGTGCAGGGCACTTCGGAGTCCAACCGAGTGCAGCATTAGATGAGGCATGGCGGCGTCAGCGGCCTCAGGGATTAGTTCGCACTCAGCGAGTTGAGAGTTATGTCCGATCTCGGTTAGTTCGAGTATTAGATGTTTTTTGCGAAAAAGAGCGGGAGTATTTTCTTAGGGCTCAGACTCGCCCGGTGAGTTTGGATGATTTAACTTTACGGGTCAACTATCCTGACTTCTCAATTCGAGGAAAGCCCGATCGGATTGACCAAGGTTCTGAAGGTCTTTTTATTATGGACTACAAAAGTGCTGGTACTGTACCCCACGGTCAAGACATTTTGGAGCACGGCTACCGACTTCAGCTTCCGTTTTACGCCATCGCTGCAGCTCGGCAGTTGAACCAGGAAATCTTAGGCGTTCAATTTGTTGAACTTGATTCTAAAGGTGCCAGACGGAGTGGTATTCATTTTACCGAGTTTAATGGGAAAGAGCCCGGCAAATTGACACAGCTCAGATCCAACTCTAAAAGCCTGTTCAATAGACCTCGAGAGGAAGTGTGGGCCGACTTAGAAGATCAAATGATTCAAGTCGCAAAAGCCTATGTGGCGGGCCAATTTGAAGCTCGGCCTCGGATGAAGCCTGCCGCAAAAGAATGCAGTAGTTGTCGCGTAGGGGATCTCTGTGGTGTCAAACGTAGAACGGACGATCTGTGATGTCAGAATTAAAAAATGTGAGTGTTCACGCTCCGTCACCTGAGCAACAAAAAGTGATCGATACTTGGGGCCAAGGTTTGGCGGTCATGGCTGGAGCAGGTTCCGGGAAAACGACCACTTTAGTGACGAAGTGCCTCGAACTTTTAAAAAGGCAACCCGATGCACGGTTTGCAGCAGTTTCGTTTACAGAGAGGTCAACGAGTGATTTGCGAGCTAAGCTTGCGGAGAAATTTACCCAAGCTGACAATCCAGGTGCGATTCATCACCACTGGGTTATGACGATCCACGGACTCTGCGGAGCCGTGATTCAGGAATTTCCGAGAGAAGCGGGTCTGGACGGCGAAGAACAAGTCTTGAGCGAATCAGAGTCACTCCTCCTTTGGGAATCTGCTCTAGATAGCTTGTGGTTAGATGAACTGCCGGATCCCGTAGCTGAGGCACTGAACTCACTCCTGGATCGAGAATCTCAGCAGGGCTTATCGGATTTACTGAGAAGAGTCAGAGAGTTAATGGCCTTTGGCGTCTTAGATTCCTTGAAGCAAAAGCTGGATCCAAGCTCACTAGCACTGGCCCAGGTGAGTGAGTTTGTTTTAGAAAAATACGCCCGAATTAAGCGGAGACGGGGTGCCTTGGATTTTAACGATCTTGAAATCTGTGCCGACCGAGCGCTGAACTCGCCGCGTGTTCAAGAGATTTTTCACCGGCGTTTTCACCTGGTTTTGGTAGATGAGTTTCAAGACACTAACCCGCTCCAAGCCCGCTTGATCTGGAAACTGGCTCAACCCTCCGGAGCCAATCTCTGCGTTGTGGGTGACCCCAAGCAATCGATTTACCGGTTTCGTGATGCTGACGTCACTGTTTTCGAGGAGTTCTGTGCAAGACTCCCTATTCGGCAATCCCTCACTTGGAACTTCAGAAGTCGCCCAGGAATTATTCATTTTTCAAACGAGATCTGTGCGCCCGCCTTTGAGGCCTCTCAGATGCGATTTGAGGCCCTTGTACCTCAACGAGAGGTACGATCTAATTTGGAACCTGTAGTAAAGGTTCGTGTAAAAAGTCCTGCCGAGTTGGCTCAGTGGATTCTCAATGAAAATCAAAAAGGCGTACCATTAGACGAGATGGCTCTGCTGGTTCGAAGAATTCGCGGAAACGAAGCCTGGTTTAAGGCGCTTTCGGCAAACGGCATTCCGCTGGCTTTCGGCAGTGGTGGATTATTCTGGGATGATCCTAGAGTTCGAGAGTTAGTTGCGTTTTTAAAATGGTGGGATCACCCGTTTAACAGTCTTTCAGGCGCGATTTTTCTTCGGGCGCCTTGGATGGAGATTTCTGATGAAGTGCTCGATCGATGGGTGAAAGAGGATGCGACTTTTACATCCCCATTCTTCAGCTCTCACCATCCTATTGCATTGCGTCTCAATCCATGGAGAGGTTCACCTGTCCGTCCTGGAGAGCTCTTGATGAGCCTACTTCTGGACGAAACGCGTGAGAATGAACTTTGGGCACCATTGATGGGACTTTGGCACCGTGTCGAGGAGTATTCTGCTCAGGGCCTTGAGTTCCATGAGGTCGTGCAAGAACTGAGTCGTGCGGTCGAGGAAAAACGGCGAGATCGAGAAGTGCCAGCTCCTCGACAGCTCGGGCAGCTTTCAGTTTTGACTTTTCATGGAGCCAAGGGTCTTGAGTTCCCTCATGTCATCTTGATTGATTTTCCGTTAAAGCCCCGAAGTTCTGATGCACCGCTTTTATTTTGGGATCGAGAAGACGGTGCCTTTCTCGGAGGGCGGGATGAAGATGGAAACCGAGATCGAAAAAATCCTGTCGAAGTCCAATGGCGAGGTCTCGAAAAGAAGAAGAATCTTGCTGAAAGCAAACGGGTCTTTTACGTCGCGTTGACGCGAGCCCGAGAGCGATTGATTCTTGCTTGCCAAGAAAGTGAAGGGGAGGGGGAGCCTGACCGAGCCACCCTATTTTTAGAGGATCATTGGCGCAACTGGGTCGAGTATTCAGGTGTTCAACCTCCCGAGGTTCTCGCTGTTTCCACTTCAATTGTAGAGGTGCCGATCGAACCACAAACCTCACCTTCGGTCAACACTCCGACTCCTCAACTCCTGACTTTTAATCCTGCCCGAGTTCAGAAGAAGCGCGCTCGTCACAGCGTCACGGAGTGGAGTCTTTTGGCACAGTGTCCTCGCGCCTATGAGTGGACTTTTATTCGTCCCCAACCCGTTATTGAGAACCCAGCAGAAAAACCGGGACAAACTCGCCAAGATCTAGGTACCCGCGTGCATCAGTGCCTTCAGTATTCGAAATTTTCAGAACTAAGAGTAATTGAAGCCGAAGTGGGTTCCGACCGACTTAACGCCGAGGCATTGATTCGATGGGCAGAAAAAGCTCCTTCGATGATGCCTGAAAATCCGGTCTTGGGGCGTGAAGTTTGGAAGGAGATGGCTTTTGAAGTCCCCATTCTAAATGAGATTCTCGTGGGATCTTTGGATCGGCTGAGTTCTGAAACCCAGGGGAATCAAAGTCAGTACGCGATCGTCGATTTTAAAGTGGGTCAAAGTCCAAAATCACCTCGGATGATCATCCAGTCTTATTCGACCCAGATTCAACTTTATGCCCTGGCTGTAAAAATCTTAGGTTCGGGGTCCGAACGTAAAATGGATCGGGTTCAGGCCTCAGTAGTTCACATTTCTCCCCGAGGGGTTCAAGAGGTGATGATCCCAATTGATCTTCGGAACTGCATGAGTCTTGCTCAGAGCTTTGTATCCCTTTCTGCTGAGATCATTTCTGGAGTTCAAGGAGAAGCTCGCCCAGGGGGGCACTGTAATGTATGCCGTCATCAAAAAAGATGCCCTGCGTCGATCGTCACTCCTGAGCCTGAATTAGAACAAATGGCGCTTTTTTAATAACTATTTTTTATTGATTATTATTTATGGAGTATTAAATCCAATCGTTTTGTATCATGAATGAGTGAAAATTCTAACGATCTTTCAAGAAAACGAACTTGGTCTACTATTGCAGTTTTTTGTGGAGAGCCACTTCAAAGCTCAGGTTCAAGTCTTAAAAAACAACGAAGAAGCGATAGGGCTCTTGGATCAAGATCCAAATTCATGGAACTTGATTGTTTGTGACTATACAGACTCCGCAAAGACTTTAGTTCCGTTGAGTCTAAAAAGAGAACTCAAGACGCAGTTTCTTTTTCGAGTCCAGAAAGCTCAGGTCGACGCTTTCAATGCTAAGACCAAACAGGGATTCTATTTTTCTGATCATCATGGACTGCTTACTCGCCTAAATGACCTTTTATCTGAAAATCAAATACCTAAGCGGGATTCAGACTATGTTCAAGCCAATTCCGAATTTTTGATTCATTTGAGTCCAGTTCAGGCCGATATCTATGCTCAACTGTCGAACCAGAAGTTGGTTAAAATCCTTCGGGCGGGCCAGAGATTTTCTAATGAGGATGTTGATTTTTTTCAAAACAAGAAAAAGATTGATCGACTCTGGGTCTCAAGAGGTGCTGTATCGTTGATTTCTGATGGGGTGCTTGGGAAATTCTCACCTCCTGAGGCCCAAGTGAATCGGAGTAAGTCTAAGGGCCTGTCGGGATCGCCTCCGAACCAAGATCCTCAGCCTCAAACGGCTATGCACCAGGGACAGGAGGCGAGTGAGACGACCTCGGTCGTTGCGAGTGTTCAGCTTGACCCATCGTTGAGTTTAGAGCAGGAGACTCGACAGGCGATTGCTGCTCAGCTTCGCGTTGAAGCTAAGATTACGGCAGAACTCAAGGAGGAGGCAGAGTCCAAGAGGCGGGCAGAAGTGGAAGCTCAGCAGAAAACAGAAGTCTTAGCTCGGCTTAGGTCGGAAATTCAATCGAGACCCCCAAAGGCAAGGCTACCTACTCCGGAAAAGAAAATGCTCTTGGATTTGGACTCGATGCAAAAAATGATCGCAGTTTCTGGGATGACGCCAGAAGTTCAAGAGGTTGCAAAACGCAATGTAACGCAGGTGGTCCAGCATGTTCGAAAGGCTCCGCGTTTGAACGATTTACTTCGGCACCTTCAGCAGGGTCAGGAAAGTTATCTAGCAAGCCATAGCATGCTCCTTAGTTTTTTGTCCTGTGCAGTAGCGACTCAAATGGAGTGGAGCTCAGATACGACGTATCAGAAGCTGGTCTTATCTTCGTTTCTTCACGATGTTGCGATGCAGGACGAGGACCTTGCTAGAATCAAGAGTTTGAGTCAAATTGCGGAGTTTGAGCATCAAAATGATGTAAAAAAGACTAACGAAATGTTTAGGACTGTGAGAGATCATCCGTTGAAAGGTGCTGATCTAGCTCGTGCTTTTCATGAAGTGCCGCCCGACGTAGATTTGATTATTGCTCAGCATCATGAGCTCCCCGATGGAAGTGGTTTTCCGAAAGGACTAACCTCAACTCGAATCGGGCCGCTTCCTAGTATTTTTATTTTAGTTCACGATTGGGTCGATTTTATTCTAGAACGTAAGACGACCGATTCGGTTGCGATGCTGAATTTCTCTGATTCAATTCCGGATTTTGTGGCAGCGAGAAAGGCCCTTTATTCGACGGGCAATTTTAGGAAAGTTTTGAGCTGTCTGCATAAAATCAAGGTTTGATTAGAATCTTGTTAGACTGCTTGCCTAGGCTTGCAAATTCATTTCAAACGGGTGATACATCTACCTATTCGAGAAGGAACTCTGATGACTCAGTTAGATTTTTCCCGTTCAAGAAATACAGTCGTTGTAAGTGATATTCACCTGGCAGATGTGGAGGATCCTGGGATTCATCATCATTTGTGGAAGCAGTTTAAAACCCGAGAGCATCTAATTGACCAGGATTTTGCAGCCTTTCTTAAAGAGATTCAAAGAAAAAGTAAATCTCCCATTGAGCTTGTTTTTAATGGCGACATTTTTGATTTTGATTCTGTCATGGTACAGCCCGTCTCAGGCGATAATTTTCAGAGTAATATTAGTTGGATTGAGCGTTTGCGGGGTTTGAATGCAGAAGAAGAAAAGTCTAGATTCAAATTTAAGGTCATTTTAGATACCCATCCAGTTTGGATCAATGAGGTTCGTAGCTTCATTCTTGCTGGAAACCGGGTGATCTTCGTTATTGGAAATCACGATCTTGAACTTCACTGGCCAGCAGTGCAGCATGATTTTTTAGAGCGTCTTAATCTTACTCAGGAGTTTGAGTCTCAGGTCAGATTTTGTGAGTGGTTTTATATTAGTAATCAAGACACCCTCATTGAGCATGGCAATCAGTATGATGCCTATTGCCTTTGCTCTAATCCAGTTCATCCTCTCATCAAGATGGGTACCAAGTCACAGATCCGGATGCCGTTCGGAAATTTAGCAGGTAAATACATGACCAATGGTATGGGTTTTATTAATCCTCATGCTACGGAAAGTTTTATCAAGAGTTCCGTGTGGGAATATGTCGTTTTTTATTTTAAATATGTTTTTAAGACTCAACCTTTTTTGATTTGGACCTGGTTTTGGAGTGCAATGATCACTCTCATCTATTCCTTAGTCGAAGGGTTTTTACCGGCTATGCGAGATCCACTCACTGTAGATAGTCGTTTGCAGGAGATTGCTGATCGCTCAAATGCGACTGTCCCTATGGTTCTCGCTTTGAAGGAGGTTCACGTTCATCCAGCGATTTTTAATCCGATCAAGATTATGCGAGAGCTCTGGTTGGATCGGGCGTTATTATTGGGGACGATCTTCTTCATTAGTTTTCAGTTTTTCTCATTCCTCAATATTTTTCTGCCAGTTTCGGTGTTTTGGATCGCGTTCCCAATGCTATTTCTAGTTCCTGCTTTTATTCTCTACGCACGAAATGTTGAATCAGAGGTGGAGGACACCCAGCGCGCAGCCTTTCGAATGGCTCCGTTGAGCGCTCAGGTCGCAAAAGTAAGGCGGATCGTCCAAGGGCACACCCATCATGAAGATCATCGACTGAACGGTGGAGTCGAGGTCTTAAATACTGGGACCTGGTCTGCGGCATTTCACGATGTAGAGTGCACACAGCCGTATGGGAAAAAGTGTTTTGCATGGATTCGGTATCCTGAGTTGAATGCAGATCATCGGTCTCCAAGGCCTGAACGGGTTGCTGATCTTTACGAGTGGGTGAATCATAAGGCAGTCTTAATTCCTGGTCGTCATCAACCAGTCCAAGAGCGAGCGTCGTTTAATACAAAGATCCAGGAGAAGGTTTTAGAGGAGACTGTTACGGATCTGAGGTCATTGATCGAAGGTAGGGCTCAAGACCTTCTTTGAGAAGACCTGCGGAGGCTGAATTTTTACCGTCGTTAGCGATGGTTCGAATGGGTTCATTGGGCGAGTAAAGTTTGATGTACCAAAAATAGTTTCTTAGAATCGATGAAACGTATTCACGAGTTTCTCGTGCCGGGAGCAGGTCAATGAAAAGGAGTCGATTGGTGATGGGATAGCGGGCCTTCCATTGTCGGATTCGTCCCGGGCCTGCATTGTAGGCTGCGAGCGCCAGCTCGATCGATCCTCTTTCGCTTTCAACCAAACGATTGATGTATTTACTGCCGATTCGAATATTGGTTTCGGGTTCCCAGAGTTGTTGGATGCTGACGCGCTTGTCATAGTTGCGTGCAGTGGGGAGTTGGAGTTGCATTAGACCCATAGCCCGGGCTGGACTGGCTGCGTTTGGATCAAATGCGCTTTCTTGTCTGATGATTGAGAGTGTGAAGAATCGATCCAAATGGGATTGTACTGCAGGGACATATTCTAAGAATTGAGTCGGGTAGAGAATCTCTAGAGTCGGTCGTGATATGAGACTTGGGTTCTCACGGAATGCAGATGCCATGAATCGAAAATTTTCGGAGTACACCCCAGCTCGTTTTAGTAGAATCGCCCAATAGAGTCTGAACTGAGGGGCCTCCTTGATTGCTTCTTGTTGATATGTAAAAAGTAAGGAGCGAGCAGATCGCTGATCCCCTCGACCGAGCAGGTATTCGATTGCTGCTGTACTAGCACCGAGGTCAGCGTTCGAAACAGGGCGAAAAAAGACCTCTGGGTCTTGGGCTTGTTTCCATTGGAGATCACTTCCAAATTTGCTTGGATGCATGAGTAGGCTATGGAAACTGAGTGGGTATTCATGAGTCACCCAGGCTCGGAGTTGAGCTTTAAGAACCTCATTCTTGTTCTGGGTAGCGCAGTAGTATCGCCAGTAACCAATCCTCATTCGATAGTCCGAGGCACGGGCTAGGTCTGGAATCTTCGAGAGAATAGTTTCTGCTTCATCATAACGGCCTTGCCAAATCTTGAATAGACCCAGTCGGTATCCTGCTGCCTCAGCTCCCTCATCATTTCCGCAGCTGAGGGCCATTTGGTAAAGTGCTTCTGCCTTGGTTCGATAGGCGACGTTTGGGAATGCAGATTCGAGTTTGAAACCGACGCCAAAAAGAAGCGAGCTAGAAATACACTGCGAGCGCTTTAAAATGAGATCTGCCGTATTGAGCGCGGATTGTGGGGATCGAATCGTGTTTAAGATGGGTTGAACCTCCTGTTTAGTGCGTCCAGCAAGAACTGCCCAGTGTTGGCTCTTCCATGCAGTGAGGGCTTCAGCGGAGGTTAAATGGGATGCAACGCCAAATGAGGTAGGTAGTGATGTTAGGCCCAGTTCCTTAGCTTTGGTCTTTCCTTCTTTGATAAAAAAGGGACAAAAGGGCGATGAGTTGTGAATAGGAATAGCGCGGCAACGATCCATCCAAATTTTCTGACGTTCCTGGGGCATTTCGTTGTTTCTAAATTCAGACCAGTACTGATACTGTTGTTCGATTTCAGTGCGACTGTTAATGCCGAGTGTCAGACCAGTTAAACTCTCATTTTTGTAAATTTCAGAAAATCGAAGTGAAGTCGGCGATTCCATTGCTGCAGAAGGCCAAAGTGAGATCAAGGGAGCAAAGAGCCAGAGTGGATATCGAGATCGAGCACGCGAGGGTCTACTCATTGAAAGGCATTTCGGTTCTTTTGCCGCGACTCTTAAGTAAATTTTTTCCAAATAAGTGCTGGATATCTTTTTAGAAATGCTATTTTGATTGTAGGTGAATCACTAAGAACAATGACTCATGCAAGGGATACTCTATGAATCGACTTCAAGATGATGCTCAGGACCTTTCTATGAGATCCGTAGGCTTAAGTTCGGAAGAGGCTCAAAAGAGATTTTTAGAGGTAGGTCCCAATGAAATCAAAAAGGAAACGAAGGCATCTCCCCTGATTTTGTTGCTGGATCAGTTTCGTCAAGGTCCAATTCTGCTTCTTTTAGGTGCCTGCGGTGCCTCGCTCTTCCTGGGTGAAGCGGTTGATGCTATTGCGATTGGACTCATCGTAGTGATCAACGCACTAGTGGGTTTTATTCAGGAATACCGAGCTGAAAAGGCCATTTTGGCACTGAGAGCGCTCGAGGCGCCTCGAGCACGGGTTGTTCGAGATGGTTACTCCAAAGTCATTGACTCGCGAGAGATTGTGCCAGGGGATCTAGTGGTGCTGGAGGCCGGAGATTCGATTCCAGCAGATGTTCAGCTCATCACAGCTCATTCAATGTCGACCCATGAAGCCGCCTTAACGGGTGAGAGTACGGCAGTTGAAAAAAAAGTCTTTTCTGAGAGAAAAGTCCTCCACTTGGCTGAACGGAGCGGTGAGGCTTTTCTTGGGACATCAGTTCTGACAGGTTCAGCCACCGGTTTAGTGACTGCAACCGGGATGAGCACGGAACTTGGACGCGTGGCTCACCTATTGCAAACGACACAACGGGAATTGACACCGCTTCAAAAAGAGATGAATCGGGTGGGTAAATCGTTGGTACGACTCAGCATGGTTGCTGTCTTATTGGTTGCCGTCGTTGGGTGGATCCGGGGCATCGGATGGCTCGATCTTATTCTTTCTTCTGTTACTCTTGCAGTTGCCGCAGTTCCTGAGGGGCTCCCTGCCATGGTGACCATTGCTCTTGCTCTAGGTGTGAGGCGGATGTCTGCCCGGCACGTCTTGGTCCGGAAACTCCCGGTTGTCGAAGCCTTGGGTTCAGTCTCCGTGCTGTGTACTGATAAGACGGGAACTCTGACGACTGGTCGAATGGAGGTCAGGGAGCTTTGGGGCGCTGATCAAAAGAAACTTTTAGTTCAGGGTGCAGCCTGCAGCGAGGCGGAGCTTACTCAGGATGAAAGGTCGGGTACCGGCGACCCTACGGAGATTGCCATTCTGCAAGAGGCCTTGAGAATGGGAATTCGTAAATCTTCAGTCGAAGCTCAGATTCCGAGGAGATTAGTGCACCCATTTGACTCTGATCGAAAAAGAATGTCCATCTTTCGTTCGGATGGCACGCTTTACTGCAAGGGTGCTCCGGAGTCGATTTTTACTCTCTGTTCAGCTTTAGATCCGGCTGTTCACGAAGCTCATGCGGGAATGTTAAAAAAAGGTTTGAGAGTGCTTGCTGTAGCTACTGGAAAAAGCGAGCAGGAGCAAGACTTGATTCTATCGGGATTGATTGGAATTGCCGACCCGCCAAGACCCGAAGTGGTTGACGCAATTTCAGCAGCAAATAAAGCGGGCATTCGAATCGTAATGATTACTGGAGATCACCCGATCACCGCTAGATCAATAGCTGAAGAACTTGGTATAGTTAGCTCTGAACAGAAGGATGTTTCTGAGTTGATTTATGCACGAGCAACTCCTCAGGACAAGATTGATATCGTGAAGCGATTCAAAAGTAGGGGGGCCATAGTAGGGATGACTGGAGATGGCGTAAACGATGCCCCAGCCCTGAAAGAGGCCCATGTTGGAATTGCTATGGGGAAAAGTGGAACTGAAGTGGCTCGAGAAGCTTCGGACATGATTCTGACTGACGATCATTTTGCGAGTATTATTGCAGCAGTTCGAGAGGGGAGGGGGATTTACGCCAACATCCGCAAAGCCTTGGTCTACTTGCTCACGGGCAATGTTGCTGAGATTTTTGTGATGCTAGGTGGTTTAGCTTTGGGTTTGCCATTGCCTCTTGTTCCCATTCATCTCCTGTGGATTAATCTTGTGACGGATGGCTTACCAGCTCTGACCCTGAGTATGGACCCAGTTTCTGATGATGTTATGCTTGAGCCTCCTCGTGATCCTCGAGAGCCTATGCTGGGTAAGAAGCAGTGGTTGAGAATGGGTAGTATCGGTATCCTTGAAGGAAGTGTTGTGCTTTCAGCCTTTGCTTGGGCACTTGGACCAGGGAGTAGTACCGTCGATAAGAATCCGACTTTGACCGCAAGAACATTCGCTTTTACCGTACTTATTATCAGTCAAATTCTTCGCTCCTGGGGTGCTCGGAGTTCCATACGGCTCCCTTGGCAGATTGGACTTTTCTCGAACTTACCCTTGCTGAACGTAATTATATTGACCCTGCTCTCACAGATTGGACTCCTCTACTTTGATTGGGCGCAGAAGATCTTTCAGCTCGGCTCACTCTCTGATCGACGTATTGCGCTTGCATTTTGTTTGGGTTGCATCGTTCCGTCGTTAGTTGAGGCCGTCAAGTTGCTTCAACTGAAACGAAATGACCTGGATGAGTTGGATTCTTAAAAAATTACGATTTGAATTACAATTGACTCGTGTTAGCTTCCTTTAGGTGACAATCAGAGTGAAATTAGCTATATTTTTGATCGGTTTTTTAAACTTAAATCTGGCTAATTCAGCTGATGAATTTGCATCTCAAATCGACTGTAGAGATGGCGTTGAGCAGGTTTCAAGTCGAATCATCAATTCTCGGTCTTTTTACGCTGAAAGTCCATTGATGCATCAAGGGGATTTTTACCAGGTCGAGTTCAGTCAGGATCGTGTGATTCGAATTCGGGATGGATTAAAGACAGAGTTTTGGAAAAAGCCGGGCTGCGGACCTGCAGCCGTTACGCCCTACTTAAGTGGCTTTCTGGTTGCTTGTTACACTTCAAATCAGCTCATCTTCATCTCGGCTCGAGGACAGCTTGCTCGAATCTGGGAATCTCCTCGCTTTGGTCACCCACCAATGACTCCGAATGACTTTGTGAAAGACGAGTGGGGTGGGGTTTATTTTACTTCGTCTGGCGAGTTTAATGTGGCGCCAGAAATTCCGGTGGATGGTCGCGTTTATTACTTGAATCGATCTGGGGTGATTGATGAAGTGGCCTCTGGGATTCATTACTCAAATGGGATCGCTCTGAGTTCAGATGGTAGCTCTCTTCTCGTTTCTGAGCATTTCCAGAATCGTATTTTAAAATACCGTGTGGTTCAACCCGGTAGGCTGACAAGAAACTTCGACATTTTTGCCGATTTAGGCGTTCTTTTTCCGATTCAAAATTCTCATGATTCAGCCTACTTGGGGCCAGACGGGATGCGCCAGGATCAGGGGGTTGTCTTTGTAGCGCAGTACGCTGGCTCACGAATTCTCAAACTCAGCGAATCTGGAATTCCGATTGGCGTGATCGAACTGAGGTCTCAGTTTCCCAATACGACCAACGTTTGGGTGGATGGTGATCATCTTTATCTGTCTGCAGTTCGCGATGACTCTCATTTGGGATCGAACTCAGTCTATCCAGCAGTTGTCGTTCGCATCGAGGACTCTAGGTTAAGAGAACGGGCTCATTTGGTTTGCGAATTAGATTAGCATGGACTATGAACAATGACAGAAGGAAACACTCATGATTCAAGTTCAAGCTTATGCTGCCCATGCTGTTAAAGAACCGTTGGCTCCTTTTCAGTTTCAAAGAAGAGAACCTGGGTTGAATGATGTTTTGATCGAGATCCATTATTGTGGCGTCTGCCACTCCGATATTCATCAGGCCAGAGATGAATGGGGTGGTGCCACATTCCCCATGGTTCCAGGACATGAGATTGTCGGTGTTGTGAGTCGAGTCGGTTCCAACGTGACTAGATTTAAGGTGGGGGATCGCGTCGGCGTTGGCTGCATGGTGGATTCGTGTCGCGAGTGTTCCAGTTGCAAAGAAGGTTTGGAGCAGTACTGCGAACCAGGCGCAAACTTTACCTACAATAGCCTAGAAAAAGATGGAAAAACTGCTACTCAGGGTGGCTATTCTACTCAGATTGTTGTTGATGAGAAATTTACTCTCAAAATCCCAGCTAACTTGCCTCTGGATGCCTCTGCACCCTTGCTTTGCGCAGGGATCACTACTTACTCACCTTTGAGACATTGGAAGGTTGGTCCTGGGAAAAAAGTCGCAATCTTGGGTCTCGGCGGTCTCGGTCATATGGCTGTGAAACTGGCGAGTGCCATGGGTGCGGAGGTGACAGTCCTCAGTCACACGATGAAAAAACAGCCTGATGCCCAGCGGTTCGGCGCCCATCACTATTATGCTACCTCAGATGCCGATACGTTTACTAAACTTCAAAGAAGTTTTGACCTGATTATTAATACGGTCTCCGTTGATTTGGACTGGAACGAGTATGTGAACCTGCTTAAACGAGATGGATCGTTCGTTCTTTTAGGCGTCCCTGAGAAACTGGTCCCTATGGCAGCATTTCCTCTCATTGGTGGACGCCGCAGCGTAGCCGGGTCGCTCATTGGCGGCATTGCTGAGACTCAGGAAATGCTCGACTTTTGTGGCAAGCACGGCATCTCGTCAGATATCGAACTGATTCCGATTCAAAAAATCAATGAGGCATTCGAGCGAGTCGTTCGCAGCGATGTTCGATATCGTTTTGTGATTGATGTTCAGTCCCTGCGGAAGTGATTTTTTAAATCTGATCTAAATATAAAAGTTCTATTCCTGATTAGCTGCGTTGCATTTTGACGCCTTTGCTTCCGAGCTG
The DNA here is from genome assembly GCA_947463705.1 of Bacteriovoracaceae bacterium. Taxonomy (GTDB): domain Bacteria; phylum Bdellovibrionota; class UBA1018; order UBA1018; family UBA1018; genus CAINWE01. The sequence continues at coordinate 10,641 of CANHSO010000008.1, read as the reverse complement.
CTCTATGCTGGCAAGCTTTGTGCAGCACCTGTGTCTCATTTCAAATCCCCGTTTTGAGGAGAATGAGCATGGGCGAACTCTTAGTCTGTTGGTTAAGTGATCAGCGGGGTGAGGATCTGAAGCGGCTCGGTGGCAAAAACGCTTCACTGTCAAAAATGATTCGTGGTTTGACGGGGCGAGGGGTGAATGTACCGAATGGCTTCGCCACGACCGCTGAAGCCTATCGACAGTTCCTGCGTCACAATCAATTAGATCAAGAAATTGCTGAGACGATCCGCCTTTATCGCGATGGAAAGAAAACGTTGCGCGAGGCCGGAAGTCAAATTCGGGAACGAATTCAACGAAGTCAAATGCAGCCCGAACTTGAGGGAGAGTTGAAAGTCGCATTTCAGACGTTGAGAGATCTCACGAGTGGAACCGAGTTCAGTGTGGCCGTAAGGAGCAGTGCCACCGCTGAAGACCTGCCCGAGGCGAGTTTTGCGGGTCAGTTAGAGTCGTTCCTCAATATCAGTACTCCTCAGTGCCTCATTCAGTCTTGTGTCAACTGCTATGCATCGCTGTTCACCGATCGTGCGATTGCTTATCGGGAGGATCAAGGATTTGGAAGCCTCGATATTGCCGTGTCGGTGGGCGTTCAGAAAATGATTCGCTCCGACTTGGCTTGTGCTGGCGTGATGTTTTCTCTTGATACGGAGACTGGTTTTCAAAAGGTCGTCGTCATTAATAGCTCTTGGGGGCTGGGTGAGTCGGTCGTTCAGGGGATGGTCAATCCTGATGAGTATATCGTATTTAAGCCGCACTTGAAGATGCCTAAAATCAATCCAGTGATTGAGAAGGTCCTCGGGTCTAAGGAAAAAAAAGTGATCTATGCTGGAGAGGATCGAACCCAGCAGATGGAGACCAGTCAAGCTGAACAAAACAGATTCACCCTTTCGGATGCTGAAGCGAGACAACTTGGGCTTTGGGCTGTCGAGATTGAGAACTTCTATGGACGCCCCATGGATATGGAGTGGGCCAAAGATGGCCCAAGCGGGCCGCTTTACATCGTCCAAGCGCGTCCGGAGACGATCTATGCCGGTAAGTTGAATCAGTCTTTTACTCGCTATCGCTTGGAGGGAGCGGGTGAGGTCCTGGTTCGTGGTACTGCCTTGGGAAGCAAAATCGCGACCGGCCGAGCTAGGGTGCTTTCCGGGCCCAGTGAAATCGAGCAGGTGCAGGCCGGTGACGTGCTCGTGGTCTCCAAGACTGATCCCGATTGGGTGCCGATCATGAGAAAAGCGGCTGCGATTGTAACTGAGCAGGGGGGGAGAACATCTCATGCAGCAATCGTAAGCCGCGAGCTGGGAGTCCCAGCGATCATTGGCGCGGCGGGAGCAAGAGAAAAAATTAAAGACGGAATGGAAGTTACTGTCTCCTGTGCCGAAGGAGAAACTGGCACCGTTTATCGGGGCCGTCTCAAGTTTTCGGAGCGGACTGTTTCATTGTTGGGTTTGCCTCAAACCAAAATCCAGATCATGATCAATGTCGCGAGTCCAAGCGATGCGTTTCGCTGGTGGCGTCTTCCGGTATCGGGGATCGGCCTGGCTAGAATCGAGTTTTTGATTACCCAGTCCATCCAGATTCATCCGATGGCATTAATTCATCCTGAGAGGGTTCAAAGTAGCGAGGAGCGTCGAAAAATTGATAAAATGACTCGAGGATATTCAGAACCCTCTCAATTTTTTGTTGATCAACTCGCAATGGGGATCGCTAAAATCGCTGCTTCGCAGTACCCAAATCCCGCCATCGTTCGCTTCAGTGATTTCAAGACCAATGAGTACGCTGACCTCCTCGGTGGAAGAGCCTTTGAGCCCAAGGAGGAAAACCCGATGATCGGTTTTCGGGGAGCCTCTCGCTACTATGACGAGCGTTATCGAGAGGGATTCGCACTCGAATGCCAGGCGCTGATGAAAGCTAGGACTGAGTTTGGAATGACTAATATCATTCCGATGATCCCATTCTGTAGGACGCCCGAGGAGGCTGATCGGGTCCTTGCCGTCATGGATAAAAATGGGCTCAAACGAGGAGCTCAGGGGCTTCAGATTTATGTGATGGCTGAGATTCCATCTAATTTTCTACTGGTTGACGAATATTCCCAGCGTTTCGACGGATTTTCAATCGGTAGTAATGACCTCACTCAACTGGTCTTAGGTGTTGATCGAGATTCAGAGATTCTCAAAGGTCTTTTTGATGAAAGGCATCCCGCCGTAAAGCGCGCTATTTCTATCTTGATTCACGACGCCCACGCGCACTCAAAAAAAATTGGGATCTGTGGTCAAGCTCCAAGCGACTACCCTGGATTTGCAGAGTTTTTGGTAGAGCAAGGAATTGATTCAATTTCTCTTAACCCAGATTGTGTAATCGATGTTATTCAAAAGATCTACGAACGGGAGTTAACGGTACATCGATCTCACCCATCCCGCCCAAGGGCTTCGGACCCGAAAAAAAGGATGGGATAGATAGAGTTCAGATCGGCTGATGAGTTTAATTTGTTCGTGAAATTCACTCGATGTTCGCGGTAAAAAAATGGATACGCCAGCGGCCTGGCAAATCTGACGATCTTCTGGAAATGCGTATTGTTTTCCTAGTGCAGTTCTGAGGATACTTCGGTTCAAAACCATGCAGGTGTGCTCGATGAGTTGAGTGAGGTAATCTACATCTCGTGTGGTTTTTTCAGGTCGAATGTCCTTAATGACTCCTAGCAATTCCATTAAAAATATCCCAAGGTCTCGGGTCCCTCCCGCATAGGTGGGGCTTTTTCTGATGACCATTTTAACTGATTGCCAGATATCGCTTTGATGTGTCCACTTCTGGAGCTCTTGAGCCAGTTGGTTGAGCGCAGGAAGCAAATTTTCGAGAACTTCCTGAGACTTAAGTGTGCTCCCTGTAAGGGTCTCCGTGATCTTTGGATCGAGGTTAGCTTGCGAGCCTCCATTTGAATTAAAAGACTTTTCGTAAAGAGTGGGGAGAGAGGCTGCGACGTGGAGAGCTGGATCGGAGGAATGTTGCTGAGGGTGGGTAACTGCCTGAACGACGTTGGTATAGTCATAGCCGGCGCAGCTTTCGATATCCTCGGAGCCACACACAAATCGGGTCCAGGGGGCAACTTCGACCGCATCTTCTAGGCTTTGCATAAAACAGGCGTCCCAGGCCAGGACGTCGAGCGGCTTTTTTCGCCAACATTGAATTTTTGCTAGAGTTGCTCTTAGATTGAGTTCTGAAAGGGTCTGCCATCCTTTGCCATGTCCCCAGAATACGAGCATTAAATTCTCAGATGGATAGTCTTGCACTCCCCAGCGGACAAAATTAGCAAATCGTTTTCGAGCAGGAATTAAGGAGTGAGCGTAAAACTCTGAGATGATTGGGGACTTAAGTTGATTGAAGCTGAGCTGGGCCAATTCTTCTGATGTATTTGGAGCTGGAATACTGGTTGAGGTTTGGTGGAGATGATAGCGTCGAACCCGTCGAGACTGCTGCTCTTCGATTTGAATAATGACATCGGCCTGCAGAGCACTTCCTTCGATCTGTTTTTCTAACTGCAAAAGGTCAGCAATGGCATATTTTTCAAGGTCAGGTGAGACCATCATCGAGATGAGAATGGTCCAAGGCTTGTTGCACTTTTCTCGGTGCCAGCTTTTGGCCCGCAGGCGATTCTGGTAAGCACGGTAGTCTGCGTCTTGGAGAGGATCAAACTGGGTTTGGCTCAGTGATTTTCCCTCCCAAGTGCTCGCGCACGACTGAGATGGAAGAATCGTGATGGCCTCTGCTCTTGGGCTGCGCCACAGAGTGCAGACCAAGGCGAGTAAGAAAACGGACAAATGGCAAAATCGCATAGTTTCCCCCGGACGTTGATAATCTATTGCGTTCAAATCGGGATTGCACGCGGAAATGTGTGATAAAATGGCTACCTAAGGAGATCTCTTTTATAGAAAGCCTTTTACTGTAGCGATTGGGAGAGGGAGTTGTTCATTTTCGTAACCTTGGCTCGATCAGACCAGCTGCAGTTGCAGGTAGTCGTATTGGAGCCAACTCACTATCTATTGACTGCCCGATGCAAGCTGTACTAAACGCTGACGGTTTTTTTTGAGTAGAACCAGGTCTAGTGATCAAAAGCAGCTGGGACGTAGGTCGGCGGCGAGGTTTTATCAGGAGTAGCGGTAGATCCGTCTCTAGTTGCTTCGTTTTTTTGCCATCTCTTTTTACTCAAAACATAAACATCAGAACGGCCACCTTGATATTCTGAATCGGGAATACTGGAAAATTTCTGCTTGAAGCCGGCCTTTTCTAACACTCTTTTTGAAGCCGTATTGTCTGGCTGAACGGTCGCGGTCAGTCGTGAGGCTCCCTCCTGGGTAAATAGCTCCGTAGCAACGGTTTTCACCGCGTCAGTAGCGTAGCCCTTGTTTTGGTGCGCTGGGTCAATGACGAAGCCTACGGCTTTAGTGTTGGCATCTAGTTTTCCTGCTTTTCCCAGAGTCTCTTGAAACACCTGTCCATGCCTAGCATGATAGATCTGCATGAGTCCAACGGTCTGTTTGGATGTGTTGTCTTTGATTGCGAGATGATTATAGTCTGATTGAGTTTGAATTGGTCTGGAGTGGTTAACTACCTCTCTGATGGTTTCTTCCGTGTATGCTTGGCCTGCCTGATGTTGAACTTGAGGGTTTAATAAAAACCTAGGGTGCGACGAAGGATCATTTTTGTGGAAAGGATCAAAGGATAGGCGTTGCGCCTGAGGTTTGCGTTGGTAAGGAGGATGATTGTCGACATGCCCTTGAGATTTTGGACCAGCGACCGCAGGGCACGTTAGAACAACGACCAGGACAAAATTAAAAAACGTAAACCATTTATTATAGTTTTTTCGTTTCATTATCTCCTCTCGTTACTCTACTGTATCATTAGTTTACTAAAAAAGTCAATAATTAGTGATCTTGCCTTTTCGGGAGCGAATTGTGAATTGGCTCACGAAAAATCTAACAATGGGTACGAAAAAACTGATTTTTGAAGGAGTGAGTTGGGGGAGTGAGTTGGGGACGGAGTAAGGCTTTTCAAGTGGATGCGGATCGCTGGCGCTTGGGCCACCGCACCCGGCTGATCAGAGAAGAAGTAACTTCTTTAGAGCAAGTTCAGGATCTTGCGCGGATGGAATTCGTCAGAACATGCGGATCAATTCGTTTAACTCCTTGATTTTGGACGATTTTTTTAAATTGTCTTGGTTGACACATTGTGGAATTTGAGGGGGGGGTAACATTTTGAATAGAAATACAACAACAAAAGTCAAGCCAAGCGTCAAGCAAAGCGTCAAGCAAAGAAAAGAATGGGATGGAACACGTTCACTTGAAAAAGTGAAACCGTGAAATGGAAATGGATGAAGATCGTATGAGAACTAAAAATAGAACTGCAGCTCTCTTGGGGATTTTAAGCTGCTCGCTGACAGCGATCAGTTTTAGCGGGTGTGCCAAGTCCAATACTGGGGTGGGGGTCACTGGGGTGGTGGTCAAAAACACCGCTGATCTTCCGAATATTACGGACCCTGTCGGGAGGAGGGCAACTGGCTCCGTTAGGACGGCTAGCCACGCGGGAGCTAGGATAGCTACGACAGGGAGAACAGTTGCGCGAGATGGTGTTCCTTCGGGTCTTGATCTCTCTTGTATGAGGAGTTCGTACACTTCCTTCGAAGGTGAATTCAGTAAGTCGTATTCACTAGCGTTGTTTTCAGTTGGATGGGACATGTTTTATGCCCTTTCCGAAATGAATGGAATGACGATGGAAGCTACTAAGATGCAAATGTTGGTGGATGCAAAAAAAGTAAGTGCTGGAACTAATACGACCTTTGGTTACACCCACCTCACGGGACCTGCTGCGGGTGGCGCGCTTAGTCCAATAGATCTGAAAACCAAGATCCGAGTCACCAGGGATCGCTCAAATAACATCACCGACTTTAAAATGTATAGCTGTGACTCTAGTAGAAGTGCACCGACCACTAAAACGTATTTGTCCTCCGATGTGACTTATGAGCCTAAGGGGAGGGCTGCACCCCATCTTGAACTGGTGGTCGCCAGATCATTTCCTGGCTATCAGAGTCGGGCTGTGGCTCGGGGTGATTTGTCTGAATTATCTGATGGTTTCGTTTGGTCTGGAGTAAAAAGTATGTCTAGTGTTTATGGTAAGAAGACCAATGATTCCGGTAAGAAGACCAATGATTCCGGTTCTAAAGCTACTAGTAATATAGTTGGTAATACGATAGTTGTGACAGCGTCAGATTTGACGTATCGTCGTTCCGATGTCGGTTCTTTCTCAACTTTCCTGAGTTACGATGGCCATAGTGAAGCATTTAGGGGTTCTTTTGGTAGAAGAGCCGCATTAAAGGCTGATATCATTAGCAATCCTTCCAGTCCCTTTGGGTTCAATCTGGGAAGTGGCTGCTTAAGGAGCACCTCAGAGAGCACCTCAGAGAGGACCGCAGCACAGGGCGGACGCATTGTATTTCGCGACTTACAGCCTTACTCGATTTCTGGCGGAGAAGATGAGTGCTTTGATATCAATATGGTTGTTTCGGATACGACAAATAATCATCGGGGAGCAGCTGAAGCAGCCTACGCTTTTGAACTTGATCATCCTGTGACTGCGTCTGACGCAGCGGCCGAAGCGGGCGAAGACTGGGACTGCACCCTTCCAGAGGGTGAACATTGGACCCGGAGTACGCTTGATTCCGAGGGTGCGGATGCTCAGTTGTGGAGTAACATTATGAACAGGATGTCTATATTGGACCTCAAAAACAGGATGTGTACTCCTTCAGGTTCCTGATATTCCTTGGACAGTCGGAATGCGTAGATTGTGCTATAAGGGAAGGCGAAAAGGATGACTATAGAAGTGAGTCGATATTCCAAGGAGCTGTGTGAGCAAATCTTAAAAGAAGTAAAAGAAACCGGGAACATGGCTTTAGTGGCCAGGAGCCGAGGAATTTCCTACACAACGATAGTGAGCTGGGTAAACGCTGAGAGGCGAGCCCCACAGAGGGAGTACAAGAAGGGGCTCAAGAGCCTGGAGTCCCTTCTGAGAGACGCGGAGCTTGAGAACCGGAGATTCCTGGGGAATTACGGGTCAAAAAAGGACGGCTACGGATGTATGGAGGGCGTGAGTGCAATTCACGCTAAACTCGTGGAGAATCGCGACTGCCCACAAGACTCGACTTCGGAATGGTTGCAGCGATTATTCCCGTCTCAGGACGGGGTGAATTTCGTGGCGAATCAGGTGGGGTCTGACCCGATTTCGCAGCATTGCGCGTATTCTCGTTGGAGCGCTCAAGGAATCCCGCGTCGATGTAAATCCAGCCTATCCCAAGTATTTCCCGGAGCATGCGCTGCTCGCGTTTTTCATTCAAAAGAAAGCGAACTCAAAGACTGACCTGATCGAACTCTTCCAAGGCATGCCGAGGCTAAGATCCGATCCGGAACTCAATGTAGCCCCCAGCCTTCAATCTTTTTATCAAACTCACTCTGATCCCTCCTCGGCGAGTAACCAAGCGGTCCGAGACGCGTGGAGCGAGATGGTCGTTTCTCGGCATGCCGGGGTGAGTTACCTCAAGCCTGATACCGCTCCTCAATGCAAATAACACTGGCGTCAATCTCCAATTTAAGATCAATGGCGTACCCGCATTCTCCTGGGATTTTAGTGCAGGGCACTTTTCGGTGCGAGACCTCACCGGTTCCAAAGACTCCTGGAAAGACTCAGTGGGAGAAGCACTCGCTAAAAATGCAGCCACGAGTGCTCCTGGCAAAGCTCCTGCGCTCCTTCCTTGGTTCGCAAGCGGGAGTGTGATTGACGTGGCAGTAAGCACTCACTCAGCTGACACGCGCTTGCGCGAACAACTGATCTACGCCGCGCTTGCTGACGCGAACAACCCCTATGAGGGCGACACCATTCACGCGTTGGGTAAACCCGATGCAGTGTATACCCGCTTCTCCCCCGAGACGCTCGCTGAAAGGATTGGAGACGAGGCAGCCAAGAAAATGAGCAGAAGCTGGAGTCGCGAGATGTTTGGACGGCAAGTGATCATCGGTGAACCGCTAGTCGATGAGAGCGGGCAAGAGTTGAGAATGGACTTCGTTGGTGCGATCGAAGCGTGCATCAATCTTAACTCCCCTGCGAAACGAGACGCAGTGATATCAGCGCTCCTAAATCGAGAGGTTGCTTTAGATGCAGTTCGAAAAGCGAACTCTGTTGATCTGAAAAATCAAGTTGCAGCGATTCACAAAGCCCACCCCATTCCAGGAATCTACCTCATGAGCAAAGAGGAGTGGGATGTGATTGAAGGCGATTTAGGGTGCCGCGAACAGAAATATGTCCCGCAGATTTTACCGAAGTTGAAAGCCCGACGGTTTTGGTCGGCGTCGGTTCATCCTCGGGACGATGATCCCGCCTTCTACTTCAATGGCAATGATGGCAGCGTCTACAACTACGACCGTTACCTCTACAAGTCGGTCCGGTGCGTTCGTTAAACCGAAGCATGAGCGTAGGTTTCCGGTAGCACTGAATGTGCTGTCGGGTGCATGGATGCACCTGAAGGGCGTGGGTTTGTGGGCTTGCTAGAAGCACCGTCGTTGCCAGCGCGCGCTATGCGCGCTGTGAAATGAGATCTGACGATAGGAGCTCAGATACTTGATATTGGCTCGACGAAAGTCGAGCTGCGGCTCGAAGAGCCGGGACATTTTGAAGGGAGTGGAGGATGTCGCGTCATCATTTGCCTCTGTGCCGAGCAAAATATCAGTTTGCTAAAGACATCTATCGCATTCAGGTCAAGCTGCCGAAAATTTTGAAAAACGACCTGGGACAGGAAGCTTTTGCTTCAATTCTTAAAATCGTTAAATGTGTTGCGCTTGCGAATCGCTCTCAAGATAAGAGTCGCCTCATTGGTGCGGCTGGCTTTTCCTGTTGTAGTCTCGCAATTTCTTCAAGACCGTTCATTCTAGGATCAAGATGATTACAGTTTTATTTTTGAGGCTAAACTAAATTTACGGCATCGCAGAAGCGATCAAAAGGCAAAACATGAATTCTTTCAGAGTGCTTAAATTCGCTAGTCCCTGAATGAACTTGATAAAAAATGGGGATAGAGGTTCTCTCGCAGAAGTACTTTACGGCAGGGGAAACCTGCTTTTCCCCCTTTTTGCATTCTACGGCAAAGAGAGGTTTTTTATTTTTCATGACTACAAAATCCACCTCTCGCCCGTCGGTATCGCGTAGGTAGCGCAACTCCATTTTGTGCCCCTCCGTATCTTCCTGAAAATGGCAATATTTGAGGAGGTGAGACCCAATGAAGTTCTCCCAGCGTGCTCCCGGGTCTTCCAGTTCACTCCAATCCCAGAGAAACAGCTTTTGCTCTTTTTTAACGGCTCTTATTTTTGGAGACCCAAAAGGCGAAACTCTGAAACAATAATAGACATTCTCGAGAATGGTAATCCACTTCTCTATGGTTTTAAAATCCACTGCGAGGTCTTGGGAAAGATTTTTTTTGGACAACGGCGCACCGACTCGTTCTGGGAGCGCAGAGATGAGCAGCTCAATCAGGGAAATATCGCGGACGTTTTCGAGGTCGCGTATGTCTGAATTTACAATTCTGCTGTTTCTCTGTAAGTGCCAGCGCCTTAAGTCGCGTTCGGTCCCTTTTAAAAAAGGTTCAGGAAATCCACCATATTTCAGCAAATGATCTAAACTAAAATTAGAATTACTCTGAGACTTAATTTCACTCCATGACAGAGGATGAAGCCGGTAGTAAAAATACCTTCCAAGAAGGGAGTCTCCCCCTTTTCGATAGTAATCTAGTCTGGCAGATCCGGTGATGAGGAATTGTTGCGAATTTTTAAAAGTGTCATAGTAGCCCTTGATTAAATTACGCCAATTTTTATATTTATGAATTTCGTCAAAGATGATCAATTTATGAGTGACTGAGGGTAGTTTTCCTTGAATGATTTTCTTTTTGTCCTCTATATTATCCCAGTTGAGATAGGTTGGTCCAACTTCCTGAAAACGAGGAAGCAGTGATTTAGCAAAGGTAGTTTTTCCAACCTGCCTGGGGCCACCCAAAAACACCATTTTATCACCTAGGTCCTTTTTAATGAATGGCTCTAGGTAGCGTGCGAGTAAAGTAGACATGACTCTACTTTACTCATGAGTAAAGTAGAGTCAACTCCAATTTGATTGCCTACTTCGATCAGTCCCATTGAGTGGATCAAGTCCTCGGAGTAAAGTCATTCTGTGCTGCCCAACATCGACTCAACTGAGTGCCAAATACATGTCTCGATCGAAGGCATCATCCTGTATGACAAAAAAAAGTGAAACCCGAACGGACAACACTCTTAAGAACTTTGAAAAGGCAGTCCAAACTTTAACCCGATTTATTGCAATCCCTGCAGAAGACGACCGAGACCGTGCTGGCGTCTGCAAAATTTCACCTAATGGGAACCGTTTGATTTCATAACCTCGGAACCACCCAATTTCACAGGGTCGAAACCACTCGATTTCATCCATTGGGAACCGCTTGATTTCACTTAAACGGAACTGTTTGGTATCGCGCCAGATTCAGCTGTACAAGGCCATCCATAA